>CBFGPE010000215.1:0-8209 GCA_965650625.1 uncultured Azospirillum sp.
CACCCTTCCCATGCTGCGCATGGGCCCCTTCCCTCTCCCGGGGCGGGAGAGGGAGTATCCCCCCTCTCCCGCCGCCGCCTGCTGGCCTACGCATGGCGCGAAACCCTCGAACTCCGTCGCGACCCCGTCCGCCTGACGGTCGCCCTGCTCGGCACGGTGCTGCTCATGCTGGTCTTCGGCTTCGGCATCACCATGGATGTCGAGAACCTGACCTTCGCCGTCCTCGACCAAGACCGTTCCCCCGAGAGCCGCGCCTATATCGAACAGTTCGACGGCTCCCGCAGCTTCCGCGCCACCCCGCCCGCCATCGACGCCCGCGACCTTGCGCTCCGCCTGCAACGGGGCGAGGCGTCGCTGACCATCGAGATTCCCGAAGGCTTCGGCCGCGACCTCCGCCGTGGCCGCATCCCGGAGGTGGCGGTGCGCATCGACGGCGCCATGCCCTTCCGGGCGGAGACCATCCAGGGCTATGTCGCCGGCCTGCACCAGCGCTTCATCGAGGATGCCGCCATCGCGTCCGGCGTCACCCTGCCCGCCCCCGCCGCCAGTCTGGAGATGCGTTACCGGTACAACCAGGCCTTCCGCAGCCTCGACGCCATGGTGCCCAGCACCATCGGCCTGCTGCTGGTCTTCATCCCCGCCATCCTCGCCGCCCTCGGTGTGGTGCGCGAAAAGGAACTCGGCTCCATCACCAACCTCTACGTCACCCCGGTGACGCGGCTGGAATTCCTGCTCGGCAAGCAGTTGCCCTACATCGGGCTGGCCGCCTTCAACCTGCTGCTGATGGTCGTCATGGCCGTCACCCTGTTCGGCGTGCCGGTGAAGGGCAGCCTGTTCGGGCTGCTGCTGGGCGGGCTGGTCTATGTGGTGGCGACCACGGCGCTGGGGCTGCTGATTTCCGTCTTCACCGCGACCCAGACGGCGGCGGTGTTCGGCACCGCCATCGTCACCATGCTGCCGGCCACCCAATTCTCCGGCATGCTGCAGCCGGTGGCGACGCTGGAAGGCGGGGCGTGGCTGTTCGGCACGCTGTTCCCGACCACCCATTTCCTGAAAATCTCCGTCGGCGCCTTCACCAAGGGCCTCGCCTTCCCGGAGCTTCTCCCCTTCATCCTGGCGACCGCCGCCTTCGTGCCTGTCTTCCTGGCGCTGGGCGTCGCCTTCCTGCCGAAACAGGAGCGCTGAGCCATGATGCGCTTCCTCCGCAACAGCCTGACGCTCGCCCGCAAGGAATGGATCAGCCTCCTGCGCGACGTCTTCATGCTGGGCTTCGTCATCTATTCCTTCACCTTCTCCGTCTACAGCGAGGCGACCGGCATCTCGCATGACCTGCGCAACGCCGCCATCGCCATCGTCGACGAGGACCGCTCCACCCTGTCGCAGCGGCTGGTCTCCAGCTTTCATCAACCGGAGTTCCAGACACCGGTGATGATCGGCCATGCCGAGGTCGATCCGGCGATGGATTCGGCCCGCTACACCTTCGTGCTCGACATCCCGCCGGACTTCCAGGCCGACGTTCTGGCCGGCCGCAGCCCGACGATCCAGCTGCTGATCGATGCCACCGCCATGATGCAGGCCGGCATCGGTTCCGGCACCATCCAGGGCATCGTCGAGGACGAGGTCGGCCGCTTCGTCCGCCGCGAGGCCGACGGGACCGCCGCCCCGGTCAGCCTGCAGGTCCGCGTCGCCTACAACGAGGCGCTCGACACCAAATGGTTCACCGGCACCATGGCGGTGGTCAGCAACGTCACCATGCTGGCGGTGCTGCTGGCCGGCGCCGCTTTGATCCGCGAGCGCGAGCACGGCACGCTGGAGCATCTGCTGGTGATGCCGGTCCGGCCCGCGGAGATCATGGCCGCCAAGGTGCTGGCCAACGGTGCGGTGATCCTGGGCCTGACGCTGGTGGCGCTCTATGTGGTGCTGCGCGGCCTGCTGTCGGTGCCGCTGGCCGGCTCGGTCCCGCTGTTTCTGGCCGGGACGGCGCTCTACCTGTTCTTCGCGACGGCGCTCGGCATCTTTCTCGGCACGGTGGCGCGCTCGATGCCGCAGCTGGGCTTGCTGTTCATCCTGATCGTGCTGCCGATGGACATGCTGTCCGGCGGCTTCACCCCGCTGGAAAGCGAACCGGAATGGCTGCAAACGGCGATGCAGCTGTCACCGTCCACCCATTTCGTCGCCTTCGCCCAGGCGATCCTGTTCCGCGGCGCCGGCTTCGACGTGGTGTGGCCCAGGTTCGCGGCAACGGCAGGGATCGGCGCTCTGTTCTTCGCGTGGAGCTTGGCGCGGTTCAGAAAGCATCTGGCGAGTTTCAGATAAAATGGGGGCGCCGTCGGCTGGCGCCCCCAGCAAAACGCTCAGTGCGACCCACCGCCTTCGAACGACGGCGCCGACAGCCCCGAGGCCACCAGCTGCTCGATCAGCGCGCCCTTCAGCCGCTCCAGCCCTTCCTGGCTGTAGGACTCGGCGCGGGCCACCAGAACGTCCTGGGTATTGGACGCGCGCAGCAGCCACCAGCCGTCGTCGGTCGTCACGCGGACGCCGTCGATGTCGTTGACCTTGGCGCCCGACGCCTTGACCCGGCCCTTGACCTCCTCGACCACGGCGAACTTGCGTTCCTCGTCGATCTGGAAGCGGGTCTCCGGCGTGTTGACCATGTCCGGCAGGCCGTCACGCAGGTCCGCCAGCGTGGTGTTCAGCTTGCTGACCAGCCCGGCCAGCCGCACGCCGCAATACAGCGCGTCGTCGAAGCCGTACCACTTGTCGGCGAAGAAAATGTGGCCCGACATCTCGCCGGCCAGCGGCGAACCGGTCTCGGCCATCTTGGCCTTCAGGAGCGAGTGGCCGGTCTTCCACATCAGCGGGTTGCCGCCATGCTTGGCGATCTCGTCGAACAGGGCCTGGCTGGCCTTGACGTCGGCGATGATGGTGGCGCCCGGATGGCTCTTCAGCACGTCGGCGGCATAGAGCGCGACCAGCTGGTCGCCCCACACCACGCGCCCCTTGTGGTCGATGGCGCCGATGCGGTCGCCGTCGCCGTCGAAGCCGATGCCGATGTCGCAGCCATGCTCCGCCACCGCCTTCTTCAGGTCGACCAGATTGGCCTCGACCGTCGGGTCCGGGTGGTGGTTGGGGAAGTTGCCGTCGATCTTGTCGAACAGCAGGACATGCTTGCCCGGCAGCTTGGCGGTCAGGCGGCGCAGGATCTCGCCCGACGCGCCGTTGCCGGCGTCCCAGGCGATCTTCAGGTCGCGGGTGCCGTCATAGTCCTTCAGCAGGCGGGTGACATACTCGTCCTGGACGTCGATCTTCTCCGACGAGCCCTGGCCCTGCTCCCAATCGGCCTTGGCCGCCATGGTGCCGAGGTCGAGGATCTGCTGGCCATAGACCGGACCCTTGCCCAGCATCATCTTGATGCCGTTGTAGTCCGGTGGGTTGTGCGAGCCGGTGATCATGATGCCGGCTGCCGCCTCGCGGTCGCGGGTGGCGAAATACAGCATCGGCGTGGGGCCGAGCCCGATGCGCAGGACGTGCAGGCCGGTGGAAACCAGCCCCTCGACCAGCGCCTCCTCCAGGTCCGGCGAGGACAGACGGCCGTCATAGCCGACGCAGACCGTCTTGCCGCCCTTGCGCACCACCACGGTGCCGAAGGAACGGCCGACCGCGCGGGCGTCGGCGGGGGTCAGCGTCTTGCCGACGATGCCGCGGATGTCGTACTCGCGCAGCACCGTGGGGTGGAAGGTATGGGCTTCGCTCATCGTCTCGTTAGTCCTCTGTTGGACGCCGTCTCAGGACCGTCAGCCGCGGTCCATTCCACCCGCCGGCGAAGGCCGGCCGATGGAGCTGTAGGTGAAGCCGGCCTTCGCCATGTCCTCGGGGTTGTAGATGTTGCGCAGGTCGATCATCACCGGCCGCTTCAGCATCGACTTGACCCGACGCAGGTCGAGCGCGCGGAATTCGTTCCACTCCGTGAGAATAGCGACGCAATCGGCCCCTTCCAAGGTGCCGTAGGCGTCCTTCGCCCATTCCACGCCGGGCAGCAGCTTTTCGGCCTCGTGCATCGCCGCCGGATCGAAGGCGCGGACATGGGCGCCCGCCGCCTGCAACGCCGGGATGATGTCCAGCGACGGGCTGTCGCGCATATCGTCGGTGTTCGGCTTGAAGGCGACGCCCAGCACGGCGACGGTCTTGCCGTCCACCGACCCGCCGCAGGCGGCGATGATGCGCTCCGCCATCTGCTTCTTGCGCTTGTCGTTGATGTCGACGACCGTCTCGATGATGCGCAACGGGCTGCCGACCTGCTGGGCGGTGCGGACCAGCGCCAGCGTGTCCTTGGGGAAGCAGGACCCGCCGTAACCCGGACCCGGGTGCAGGAACTTCTTGCCGATGCGGCCGTCCAGCCCGATGCCGCGCGCCACGTCATGGACGTTGGCGCCGACCTTCTCGCAGAGATCGGCGATCTCGTTGATGAAGGTGATCTTGGCGGCCAAGAAGGTGTTGGCAGCGTATTTGGTCAGCTCCGCCGTCTCCAGCGAGGTCACCACGATCGGCGTCTCGATCAGGTAGAGCGGCCGGTAGAGCCGGCGCATCACGTCTCCCGCGCGGTCCGACGTGGCGCCGATGACGACGCGGTCGGGCCGCATGAAGTCGCCGATGGCGGAGCCTTCGCGCAGGAATTCCGGGTTGGAGGCGACGTCGAACTCGGCCTCCGGCCGCACGCGGCGGATGATCGCCTCGACCTCGCGCCCCGTGCCGACCGGCACCGTCGACTTGGTCACCACCACCGTGTAGTGGTCGAGATGCTGGGCGATCTCCTCGGCGGCGCCGAAGACATAGGAGAGGTCGGCGTGGCCGTCGCCGCGGCGCGACGGGGTGCCGACCGCGATGAACACGGCGTCGACGCCCTGCATAGCCTCCTTCAGATCCATGGTGAAGGACAGGCGGCCGGCAGCGACGTTGCGGGCGACCAGATCGTCCAGACCGGGCTCGTAGATCGGAATCTCGCCGTTCTTCAGCCGCTCGATCTTGCCGGCGTCCTTGTCGACGCAAGTGACGTGCACGCCGAATTCGGAAAAGCAGGCGCCGGAGACCAGGCCGACATAGCCCGTGCCGATCATCGCTATGCGCATCGCGTCCCCCTCATGTCCTTGAAAATAAGGAAACCTGTATGTCTCTGGGATGCCCTTACGAGGCGTTCCTCATGGCCGGCCATTCGATGCGGCCGGCTCTTGCTCATTGCTCGGTATTCGGGGACGCAGCCCAAACGCACGCGCCCGCCACCGTCCGGATCAGGGGACGGGGGCGGGCACGGCATCAGGACTGCAGCCCGTCGCTCAGCAATATTTGCGCAGCATCTCGCGCACCTTGTCGGCCATGTCCGGCCGGTTCAGCGCGTGGGCCAGCGTCGCCTCGATGAAGCCGACCTTGTCGCCGCAGTCATAGCGGGTGCCTTCGAAGCGCAGGCCGTGGAACGGCTGAGTGCCGATCAGGTTGGCCATGGCGTCGGTCAGCTGGATTTCGTTGCCGGCGCCGCGCTGCTGCTTTTCCAGATGGTCGAAGATTTCCGGCTGCAGGATGTAGCGGCCGATGATCGACAGGGTCGACGGCGCCTCTTCCGGCTTCGGCTTCTCGACGAGACCGCGGACGGTGGCCAGACGGCCGTCATCCTTCTCGACGTCCAGGATGCCGTAGCTGCTGGTCTTTTCGCGCGGCACGTCGACGACGGCGACGATGTTGCCGCCGACCTCCTCGTACGCCTCGACCATCTGCTTCAGGCAGGGGGTCTTGCCCTGGACGAAGTCGTCGGGCAGCACGATGGCGAACGGGTCGTTGCCGATCAGGGCGCGGGCGCACCACACGGCGTGGCCGAGGCCGAGCGGAACCTGCTGGCGAGTGTAGAAGCAGCGGCCGGGAGCGATCTCGCTGTGGCGGACCTCTTCCAGCGCATCCATCTTGCCGCGCTCTTCAAGCGTGCGGTTCAGTTCGGTGTCGGCGTCGAAATGGTCTTCGATGGCGCGCTTGGAACGGCCGGTGACGAAAACGAAATCCTCGATGCCGGCGGCGCGCGCCTCTTCGACGGCATGCTGCAGCAGGGGGCGGTCGACCAGGGGCAGCATCTCTTTCGGGATGGCCTTGGTGGCCGGCAGGAAGCGCGTGCCGAGACCGGCGACCGGGAACACCACCTTGCGCACGGGTTTCCGCATTGGACGTCTCTTGTGGTTGAGGCGAAGTCAAAATCCATTCGCCACGGAAGACCCGACCGCAAGCGGAGCCGGCGGAGGCACGACCGTGGTTCCCGGCTTTCTGCCACGCCTTCCGCGACTGCGCAACAAACCTTCCGAGACCGGGCAAAAGGCTAGTCCCGGCGGCCGAAATCAAAAGAAAACCGGCCGAATGTCCTCGTACAAGCCGATCTTTATCCGCAAGGTCCGAAGTCGGCCCGGACCTTTCTCATAGGCAGTAACGCTTGGAAAAGCGCGGCAAACCACGGGCGCGACACCGTGCCGCTGGCTGCCCGCCGTCATGCTTTGGTTATCGAACTTTCCGTATGACGCCTGATTGCGGATCTTGCGCGAATACTTGCGCGAACGATCCGCCGGCGGTCATGGTGCCGGCCATGACCTCCGACTCGCTTACCTCCATCTTGCCGCCCCCGCCCTCGCTCACCGCGCCCTCGTTGACCGCGGACCAGTTGCGCGCCCGCGTCCTGCATCGGGACACGGAGTGCTTCGTCATTGACAAGCCGGCCGGTCTGGCCGTCCACAAGGCCGGCCGCATCACCGACCATCTGGAGCTGTACCTGCCCCATCTCGCCGAAGCGGACGGTACCGGCCCGGAAGCAGAACCGCCGAAGCTCGCCCACCGGCTGGACCGCGACACCGCCGGCTGCCTGATCCTGGGCCGTACCCCCTGGGCGCTGAAGCGCTTCGGCCAGATGTTCGCCGCCGGCCATGTCGAGAAGACCTATTGGGCGGTGGCCGAGGGCATCCCGGAGGCGGACACCGGCGTCATCAACCTGTCCCTGCTCAAGAAGATCGAACCAGGAGCCTCCCGCTCCTCCTGGACCATCCTGCCCGACCCAGCCGGCCAGCCGGCGGTCACCGAATACCGGGTCCTCGGCACCAGCGCCGACGGCCGCTCCTGGCTGGAGCTTCGCCCGCGCACCGGCCGCACCCACCAGATCCGCGTCCATTGCGCCGCCATCGGCTGCCCGTTGGCGGGGGAACCCTTCTATGGTCCGGAGCGCCGGCCGCCCGGCAACCTTCACCTGCTGGCCCGCTCCGTCGCCTTCCGCATGGCCTTCGAACACGCCCCGGTCAGCGCCGTCGCCCCGGCGCCGGTGCATATGCGGGACGCGCTGTCGGCCTGCGGCTGGCGAGGGGAGTGAGGATTGGGAGTGAAGGCGCTTCCGCGCAAAAGGGGGGCTGCCGGCCTCTTCGGCGCATCCCATTGTTAAGGGGAGCAAGGCCCCACAACCGACGGAGCGCACAGGATGGGACAGGCGGTCACCGACAACCGCGCCAAGAACCGGTTCGAACTGGCGGTCGGCAACCAGACGGTTTTCGCCGACTACCGCCGCAACGGCCAGACCCTGGTGATTTCCTACGTCGAGGCCCCGCCCTCGCTGCGCGGCACCGGCGCCGCCGGCCGCCTGATGGAAGGCGTGGTCGAGACCGCCCGCGCCGAGGGGCTGAAAATCGTCCCGCTGTGCAGCTACGCCGCGCTGTGGATCAGGCGCAACCAGCACTCCGACCTGCTGGCGTGAGGGGAGGCACATAAGCCGATGGCTCTGCCAGCGACACACGTCGTACGCTCACCCCCCACGATAGGCGGCAAGGCAATCGCGATCGGCAGCGGCGTCCGGAAAGGGCAGGCTCATGACACTGGTGAGACAACTCCTGCCGGAAGATGCGGAGGAGTTTCGCTCGCTCCGACTTGAAGCCCTTCAGCGGCATCCCGAGGCGTTTGGATCGAGCCATGCCGAGGAATGCGCCCGTCCTCTCTCCAGCTTTGCGGATTGGATCACGGGCGGATACATCGTTGGCGGGTTCATCGACGGACAGCTTGATGCCACAGCCGGGCTGTTGACCTCCGCCAAGGCCAAGTCACGCCACAAGGGCATGATTTGGGGCCTCTATGTCCGCGAGAACAGGCGGGGCAGCGGCCTGGCCGATGCGGTCATGAGAACCATCCTTGCCCATGCCGAGGAACA
>CBFGPE010000216.1:0-8153 GCA_965650625.1 uncultured Azospirillum sp.
ACGCCGCTGGTCAGATCGTCGAGCGAGATGCCCCAGCCCTTGTGATCGGTCAGCCAGTTGCCCTTGATGTCCGTGGCAAGGCCGCCGGTGTCGATCACCTCGTTGCCGCGGATGACCGAGCCCATGTTCTGGGCGGAACGGCCGAGCATCTCGATGCCGCCGCCGTCGGCGGTCTCCTGCCCGACATGATGGATCTTGTTGAACTCCACGATGTTCTTGCGGTTCAGCTGGCCGTCGTCCCATTCCTTGAACGACACGCCGTAACGCGGGGCATCGGTGATGTCGTTGTGGCTGACCAGCGTGTTGCTGCTGCCCACCGCGCCGATGCCGGCGCCGCCCTTGGTGATCTGGCCGATATGCTCGATGGTGTTGGCGTAGATGCGGTTGCCGTTGGCGGCATGGATCATCGAAACGCCGTTGTTGCCAAGCTGCTCCATATGGTTGCCGGCAATGCGGCTGTTGTCGGTGCCGTCGAGCGAAACCGCGGTCCCGACATTGACGAAGTGATTGCCGCCGACCGAGTTGCCGTGCCCGCCCTGCATCGACAGCGCCGAGCCGTCATAGCGGGTGTCGGAGAAGGTCAGACCTTCGATGCTGACGTTGCTGGCATTGCTGGTCTTGATCAGCGTGCCGAGCCGGGCGACGACCACGCCGTCCGACTGGAAGCTGCCGGCATGCTCCGGCTTCACCACCAGCTTGCCGTCGCTGGCGCGCCAGCCGAATTCACCGGCGTCGCGGATCAGCGAAGCGTCGTTCATCACCCGATAGGTGCCGCCGGTGCGCAGGCCATAGGAGGCCGCGTCGTCGAGCGTCACCGTGTGGTGATACTGGTCGATCGCCTTCACATGCGAGATGTCGTCCTTCAACCGTTCGGTGTCGAAGGTCTGAACGACCAACCCGGCATGGGGCTTCAGGCCCGAGGGGATGTCGCCGTTCGAGAAGTTGAAGCTCGTCTTGCTGGCGCCGCTGGAATTGGCCTTCAACACATGCCAGCCGCTGGTCGCGGCATTGGCCGGGTTGAAGTCGCCGGTCTGCGCCGCATGCTGGCGGTCGCCGCCGATGCTGACGTCCAGGCCGTTGGCCGAGGAGAGCTTGGCGGAATAAAGCCCCTTGCCCTCATAGGTGAAGCCGGTCACCCGCTCCCCGCCGCTCAGCACCGGCGTCTCGCTCTTGTAGGCGAGGAAGCTGTGGCCGTCGTCGTGGGAGTCGAGGGTCAGCGTCTTGTTCAGGCGATAGGTGCCGCCACGAACATAGGTGGTGTCGATGTCACTCGCCCGCATCGCGTCCCGCGCCTTCTCGAGGCTGGCAAAGGGACCATCGGTGCCGGCGGCGTTGGGAGCGGCGAGCCGCCCGGACCAGCTGTCATTGCCCTTGGTGGACACGAAAAAAGCGGTCTGGTCGGTGGTCGTCATAAGTCATTCCTCCGTTCTGATGGAGGCAAAGTTCGAATTTTTTAGTTAAAAATTTATTTACGGCTTAAGTACCTCTGACGGACAGGTTGGAAATGCAAGATCGGTAATTTGTATCCTGATACCGTATCCAAGATTGGTAGAGTTGTTGTCCCATTTTGTTTGCGAAACTGGAATATGAACTGCGATTTTGAATTCCTACGATCTACTCGCGCAATGCGGGTGGGATCGGATGCAAACGCGGTTCCGACATTTGCGGTAAAGTTACAGGCCATCGCCGCACTGGCCATTTTCTGGAATTTTATGATAAGCTTGTCACCGCCGGGGTCTTGTTCTTGGTCATACAGCGGTGCCGCGCCCAGTTCAGCGTCAGGGCCGCCCTTCCCCGGCTACAGGACGTGAAAGGGACCTGTCTTGAGCGAAGAGTTGAAGAACGTCACCGCGACGAACGTCACCGCGACGGTGAAGTGGTTCAAGCCGGAAAAGGGTTTTGGGTTCGTCCGCCTCGCCGATGGCTCCGGAGAGGCTTTCTTGCACGCTTCGGTCCTGGCCGCCGCCTCCCTGCCCAACCCGGTCGAGGGCACGACGGTCGTCTGCGATCTGGCCCAGGGCGCCAAGGGACCCCAGGTCGTCGCCATTCACTCCGCCACGCCGCCGGAAACCCCGCCGGCACCGCGTGCCCGCAACCAGCGCCCGCCGCGCGCCACGGCCTCGGCCGCCCAGCCGATGGGCCAGCCCCCCGGCATGGGGGCGCAGCCTGACGATGTCGGCGAGGGCTTCGCCCGTCCGCCGAAGCCGCCGCGCGAACGGCGCGAGCGCCAGGCGGAGCCGACCGGCCCAGCCACCATGGCCTACGGTACGGTGCGCTGGTACAATCTGGACAGCCAGTCCGGCCTGATCGAGCCGTGGGAAGACGGCGCGACCGTCTATTTCGACCGTGCGACCCTGCGCCAGTCGGGCCTGGACATCGTCGCCGACGGCGAGGACGTCCGCTATCTGGCCGTCGGGTCGGAAGATGCACCGGTCGCCCAGCGGGTCGAGCTGATCTGATCAAGGCGCTGCCGGAATCAGCCGCGCGGTGGCGTTCTCAAGCCCGCCGCGCGGCTTTCGGCACGCGCAGAGTCAGAACCGCGTCGAGAGGGTGAAGAAGGCGCGCGGGGCACGGTCCTGCGTGCTGAACGGCGTGGTGATGAAGGGCTTGGCAAGCTCAACGCTGGCGTCGATGCGCCGAAACACGCCAAACCGCAGGCCGACGCCGGCCGAGGCGAGGGACCGGCGGCCGTGGCGTGTGCCGCCCTCGTAGTTGTAGACCGCACCATAATCGCCGAAGCCGTAGGCGACCGCGTAATCCAGCCCCTCCTCCTGGACGGGCAGGATGTATTGCAGCTCCACCCGGCCGGCGAAGCCGCTGTCGCCGGTGATTTCCGACGGGTCGAAGACACGGCCATACTGCTTGCCGCCGAGGCCGTATTCCTCCGACGACAGCAATTGGTCGGGGCTGTATTGCGCCTCGCCGGACAGGGCGAGGACCAGCGAATCGGTCAGCTGCTGGTTGCGCTGGGCCGAAACCAGCAGCTTGCGGAAATCGCTGCGCCCGCCGCTGCGGGTCAGGTTGGCGCTGCCGGATTCCGTGGCGTTCAGGATGTCCAGGCCCTTGGACAGTTCCGCCGTCAGCAGGTTCGACCCACCCCAGCCATCGGCGAAATCGTAGGAGACATTGGCGGCGACGATGCGCAGCCGGTCCTGCGACAGCTTGTCGCCCAACGCGTCGGTGCGGCTGTCGCGGATGGTGAAGCTGATGCCGGCGCGCAGCGTCTCCGTCCGGCTGCGGATGAAGGGATGCGACACCGCCACGCGGCCGGACGTGGTCAGGCTGTAGAGGTCGAGCGGCCGCACACTGTCGCCGGGCTGCGACCAGGAGCGGCGGACGCCATACTCCACCGTCGTGCCTTCGGCATCCACCGGCACCAGTTGTCCAACGTCGAAGAAGCGCAGTTCGCGGATCTGCGGGGTGACGATGCCCTGCGCGGTGGTGCGCTCGAACAGGCCGAGCTGGTCCTCGACGCTGGCGACGCCCGTCAGCTGGAACGGACCGATCGAGCGGGTGCCGCGGTTGTCGAGCGACAGGAAGCCGTTGAAGGGCGTGCGCTCCAGCGCCAGCGTCAAGCGCGAGGCGCCAGGGGTGTCCGGCGACGCCTCCAGCACCGTCTTCACCGCGACGCCGGGCAGGTCGTCGGCCAGCAGGACATAGCGCTCCATATCCGCCATGCGCAGCGGCCGGGACGCCTTGATCTTCTCCCCCATCCGCCGCAGCAGGCCGAGCCGGTCGGTCGCCTCGCCCTGGACCACCACCTCGTCGACATAGCCCTCCACCACCTGCAGGCGGACGACGCCGTCGCGGATGCGCTGGGCCGGCACCACCGCCTGCGACAGCACATAGCCGTCGTTGCGGTAGCGGGCGGTGATGGCGTCGCGGATGGCGTAGAGGTTGGCCAGGGTGATCGGCTTGCCCAGCTTGTCGCGCCACAGGGTGGACAGGCTGTCGCGGTCATAGACGCTGTTGCCGTCGATGCGGACCTCGCTCAGCGTCAGAGTGATGCGCTCGGCATCGCGGGGCGGCGGCGCCTTTTCCGGCGCCGGCATCTCGATCTCCGGCGAGGATTGCGGCACGGCCGGCCGTTCGAAGCGCTGCTCCAGCCGGTTGGGGTCGAGCGAGGGCGGCAAAACCGGCGGCACCGCCTGGGCCAGCGCCGGCAGCGGAACGGCGACCCCGGCCAGCAGCAGGGCGGACAGGCGGGCGAGCCGATGCAGGCGTCGAGGCATGGGGATGGACATGGCGGTTCGGGACACGGCTTGTCGTCGTCCGGCTATTTGTCGGTGAGGGCGGTGACGCCGGCCCAGTCCGGCTCGGGCGCCGAGCCGATGCGCTTTTCCGCCTTGTGCAGCATCGCCAGGGCGGCACCGTCAGTGGCGACCAGGGCACGGAAGCCGGCTGCGGCTGCCTCGAACCGGCCGGCGCGCCAGTGGTCGAGGGCGGCGGCGTAGGCGGCGCGCTGGGCGCGGTCCTCCGGATCGGCGCGGCGGGCGTCGGACAGCGGTTCGAACACCTCGACCGGTTCGCTGCGGCCGACGACCTGCACGATGTCGAGCGCGCGGAAGTCCTCCGGGTCGCCATGGTGGCGCATGGTCTCGCCACTCACCATCAGGGCGGTGTTGTAGTATTTGTTGGCGCCCTCCAGCCGCGAGGCCAGATTCACGGTGTCTCCCATCACCGTGTAGTTGAAGCGGCGGGGCGAGCCGATGTTGCCGATCAGCGCCGGGCCGGTGGCGATGCCGATGCGGTTGGAGCCACGCCCGCTGGCCGTCGCCAGCAGCGTAGGATCGTCCTCCATCGCCTGACGCATCGCCAGTGCCGCCGCCACCGCGGCGCGGGCATGGTTGTCGATGGCATAGGGGGCGCCGAACACCGCCAGCACCGCGTCGCCGATGTATTTGTCGACGAAGCCGCCATGCGCCTCGATGATGTCGGTCATCACCGTGAAATAGCGGTTCAGCACGACGACCAGGGCTTCCGGCTCCATCCCCTCCGACATCTTGGTGAAGCCGGCGATGTCGCAGAACAGGATCGACAGGTCGCGCTCCTCGCCGCCCAGGCTGGGGGACTGGCCCGACGCGATCATGTCGTCGATCAGCGATCCCGGCAGATAGAGCTTGAAGGCGTTGCGGATGTGGCGCTGGTCGCGGTCCAGCACGGCGAAGCGCAGGCCCAGCGCCAGCGGGAAGACCAGCAGCGCCGCCAGCGCCGCCTGCAGGTAGGGCAGGACCAGCCCGCCCTGGAAGGCTTCCACCGCCACGCCGCTCCAGCCCGCCAGCAGCAGGAGCAGGCCGAATGCCGCCACCGGCGGCCGGGTCGCCAGCGTCACCAGGGCGGCCAGTCCGGCCAGCAGCAGGACCAGGGCCGCGGCGGCCGGCCGGCCGGCCTCCGTCAGCGCGTCATGCGCCATCAGGTTGGAGATGGCGGCGGCATGGATGTAGACGCCGGGAATGCTGTCGCGGGTGCGGCCGGCGACATACAGCTCGCTCATCACCGGCAGGGCGCAGCGTTCGGGAAGATTCATCCCCTCCGGCTTGGTGACCCAGCGGTTGGAGGACAGCTTGCGGTCCTCCACGTCCAGCACGGTGCCGACCATCACCGCCCTGCCCTTGAAGTGGCTGGCGAAAAAGTCGGTCTTGCCGGCCTCGGCGCAGGCATACAGGTCGGCCAGCGAATAGGTCGGAATGGCGCCGGGCGCAGTGGCATGGTTGACCAGCAGCCGGTTGCCCTCCCCGCCCTGAATCCGGTAGCCGGCCAGCGTGGCGGAGCCGTCGGCCCCCCGTTCCAGCGGCGCCTTCAGCGCGCGCGAGGCCACCTCCACCGCCATGCCCGGCTCGGCCTTCGGCTTGCCGTCGGGACCGGCCACCGTCAGCGTCAGCGGCACGCGGCGCAGCACGCCGTCAGGATCCTCGACCAGATTGACCGAGCGGACATTATTCACCCCGGCGGCGATCATATAGCCGCGGTAGGGCATCAGCGGATCGCTCTGATGCTGCACCTTGGCCAGCACCAGCCGCCCCTCCTTGCCGCCGCGACGCAGGGTCAGCAGGTAATCGCGCTCGAATCCGGGGATCAGCGTCTCGACCGAGGTCGGGTGGACGAGGTCGAGGCCGATGGCCGCCACCCCGCCGTCCAGCATGGCGCCGAGCACGGTGCCCAGCCGTGGCCCCCACAGCGCCTGTGGCGTTCCGGCGAAGGGCGGGCGGCGATAGGTCTCCTCGTCGATGCCCACCACCACCACCGGCGATGGGTCGGGGGCCGGCCGGGGGCCATGCAGCCGCTCCCGCAGCCAATAGAGGCTGTCGATCGACGGCCCCTGCAACGAGGACGAGGCCGCCAGCACCAGAAATGATGCCACGACCGGCGCCACCGCACCGAGCAGGACCAGCCGGACGCGCCGGGGCAGCCTCATCCTCTTCAACGGTCGCGCCCGCCGCTCAGAAGCGGATCAGGCGGCCGAGCGCCGGACCGCCGCCGGCCGCGGCCTTCTCGTCGATCTTCACGATGAAGGACTTCTGCCCTGCGGAAACCTTGTAGAGGCCGCCCGGCTCCAGTCCGCTGCCCTTCTTCGCGGTGTCCAGCGTGGTGCCGGGCACATTGACCGTGGTCAGCGCGATGCCCTGCACGTCCAGACGGTCGATGGTGACGGGGCCGGGTGCCGACAGGATCAGCACCGGATGGGTCTTGAACAGGGTCAGGTCCGGCTTGGGCAGCGGGGCCTTCATGCCCGGCAGGGCGATGGGTGCGCTGCGGAAGACGGTCACCCCCGCCTTGCCCGCCTCGTTGGAGGCCAGCAGCAGCTTGCCGCCGTCGCAGGGCAGCGTGTGGCGGTCGACGCTGCCGCCCTCCACCGCCGACTCGCGGGCGCCCACCGTCACCGAACCACCGGTGATCGTCTCGTTCACGCAGGATTCCAGATAGCTCAGCGTCAGCGTCTGGCCGGCCTTCAGCGCCACGGTGCGGCCCGCCGCCAGGTAATCCATCGGCTGCACGCCGTCGACGCCGTCGGACACATCCTCAACCAATGCGGTGGGAGCGCCTGCGGCCGGCGCCGGATCGGCGGCGAGCGCCAGCGGCGAGGCGGCCAGCAGAAGCAGGGACCCTGCGGCAATGGCGCGAAGCGGCATCTGGAACGCGACGGACATGAAAAACGGCCTCCCGGTCAGTGCAGGGGGACTGGACCCCATGCGGACGGTTTCAATACGGCTCCGTACCCTTTAGCGAAGTTACCGAGTTACTTCAAATCCAATACGTCGCCTGCGGGCAAGGTCACGGGCGGGCCACCAATAAAGCCGGGCCGCTCCACCGACACGCAATTGTCAAGGAAGTGAAATAAACCCGCCATGGCGGCGTCATGACCACAGGCTAATATACACGTCCCGCGCGTGGCGGCCTTCCGGGCTGTGGCGAGCGGAACGCACATCATTGGAGCGTCGCGACCGAACATGGGCACTGAACACATCGTCCGCTCCTTCGCGCAGGAATTGCAGCGCCTGTCCAACCTCGTCACCCAGATGGGCGGCGTGGCGGAGGCGCAGGTCGAAGCCGCGGTGAAGGCGGTGACCCGCCGCGACGTCGGGCTCGCCTCGCAGGTGATGCAGGCCGATGCCCGGCTCGACGCCTATGAACGCGACATCGACGCGGAGGCGGTGCGGCTGCTGGCGCTGCGCCAGCCGATGGCGCAGGACCTGCGCGAGATCGTCTCCGCCCTGAAGGTCTCCGCCGATCTGGAGCGGATCGGCGACTATTCCGCCAACATCGCCAAGCGGTCGCTGGCTCTGGCCCAGGTGCCGGTGGTGCGGCCGGCCGCCGGCATCCCGCGCATGGGCCGGCTGGTCGAGACCATCCTGAAGGAGGTGCTGGACGCCTACATCGAGCGCGACGTCGACAAGGCCATCGCCGCCTGGGAACGCGACGAGGAACTGGACGACCTCTACACCAGCCTGTTCCGCGAGGTCCTGACCTATATGATGGAGGATCCGCGCAACATCACGCCCTGCACGCATCTGCTGTTCATGGCGAAGAATCTGGAGCGCATCGGCGACCACGCCACCAACATCGCCGAGATCATCCATTTCCTGGTGGTCGGCTCGCCGCTGACCGTGCTGCGCCCGAAGAACGACGGCAGCAGCTTCGCCGTGGTGTCGCCG
>CBFGPE010000217.1:0-8140 GCA_965650625.1 uncultured Azospirillum sp.
CGCCCTTCGGCCCGGTCGATTCCGGGCGCGCCAGGATCGCGGCGACGGCGCGCGGGTCGGGTGCGGTACGTTCACGGATGGCGCCGGGGATGCTGTCATCGTCGAGTTCGGGGACGATCTGGGCGGACGGGTCTTCGGGGCGGGTCGGCTCCGGAGGAACGGAGTCGGCCGGCTGCCGGGTCTGCGGCGGCTGTGCCGGCTGTTGGGCCGGGTGGGCGGCGAGCCCGTCGAGGATGCCGAGCCGGTCGGCCAGCCAGCGCACGGTGGACGGATCGCCGGAGGAGACCAGCCGTTCGATCTGCTCGACCACCAGACTGCGCAGCGAGGACAGGCGCAGGTCGGCCTCGCGGCTCAGGGCCTGCCGCTCCCACCACACCCTGTGACGGAAATCCTTGGAGCCGTAATAGGCCCGCCACAGGGTGGTGCGGCTGCAGCCCATGGCGCGGGCGACATAGAGGAAGCTGCTGCCGCGGGCCAGCATGCCGGCGGCCAAGATCCATTGCTCCTCATGAAACTGCGAACCGGGAACCAGTGTAGCGCGGCGCGCGATTTGACACAAAGCGGCGGGTATTCTGGCACGGAAATCCTTCCGCCCTGATGCTCAGTCCGGCCAACCGCCGAGTTCGTCAAAGGCGGCTGGATCGTCCGCTGCAAGAACCGCATCCTTGAGGTCGCGGGCATGCTGAACGAGGTCGGAGTATGCGAGCGCCACCGCAGCGGCCAAGGCAATCCCGTCCGCCGGGGTGGGCAGAGCGAGGCGCGTATTGTCGATGGCGATCCAACCTTGCGCATAGCTATCCGGCCATGCAGGCAGCGCGCCCGATAGCACAAGACCGGCAGTGGTCGCCATGCCGCCTAGGTCGGTGCGGCTGCTGTCGGTCATGGCAAAGCGCTTGCCCATGTGCAGCGCCCCCAACGACATGCGCCGGTTCCGTTCAGCGTCGATGGCGCGGAGCTTGACCACCCGCGTCGTGGTTTGCGGTAGGTCGGCTACCTCATAGGTGACCTCTGCATGGTCCGGGTGGATCACCCATTCGCTGATCGGCTTCGGAATGGCCGAGACTTTGCTGTAATCGAAGTCCGTGTAGCTCACCGGAAGGAAATTCCACCCAGGGCACACGATTTCCAGTTCCGCCTCCGTGTAGGCAGTCAGGGCGCCGGCGGGATGGGTGATCGTGTCCTCTTCGGTCACCTCGACATAGGTGGTGATGACCTGCTCAACGTCCCGCGACGCCAGCTCATCCGTCTCGGGATCCGTGTAAAGCTCCTTGGTGATGACGATCTCGTTCTTTGGACGAGACACGGTCATCGTTCGTTTGCAGGTGAAGGCTTCGGCGCGCTCGAACAGGCGACGAGAACCATCCGGCAGCACGGCGAGAACAGGGAGCTGCATGGCGGTGTCCTATCAGCAAAACGGTTGGGTCTGAGGGGTGTAAGAGGCAGTGGCGATGCAGGTGTTCCAGAGGTACTCGTCGTTCAGGTAAAACGCCGGGGCGTACATGTTCGCCCCCGTGTTTGCTGATCCCGCGGTTGCAACCTTCATCGTCGCCGGGTCGTAGCCGGAGCTGCGTGGGTTTCCGACAAGCGAACCACCCAGCGTTCCGTTGACGAACAGATAGGTGGTTTTGCTAGGGCCGTCCCTGGCCACAAGGATTTCCATTGCGGTCGTTTGTGGCACCAGGAAATTGGCGTTGATGCTCTGGACGCCCCATCCCCCCCCAGACACCCCGGTGCCATCGTTCCAACTGGTTCCTACCCGGAGCTTACCAGTGGAGGTGTCATAATTGAGGCCCAGGCTATACATCAGGTCATTGATGTCCCAGGAGGAACTGTTGATGCCGATGTTCTTTAGCTGGTGCCCGGACTCGGTGTAGCCTGGGATGATCCGCATCATGTGGGACCAGGAAGCTGTGCCGTCGGCAAAAAGCCGGAACGGAAAATTTACGTCGCCGACGGACGGATCGCAGATGATCCCATTCCCGTTGAAAAACATGCTCGTGTCGTATTCCGTCCAATACTTGGCAGCCGCGGTAAGCGCCGCCTTGGTCGGATCTCGATAGTGCCACGTCAGGGACACTCCGGCGTCATTGGTAGTCGGCTGGTCCCCGGCAGAGCCGTTGGCCCTGAACCTATAAACAAGGCTGGCCGCATTGGCGTCGAGCAAACAGGAAAACCCGCCGTCCATAAAAAGGGCCGCTGCGTTCATCACTTCCAATCCTTCTGAATGGTGATGTCAGCGACACCGGCGGAAATGCACTCAATGATGACCTTGTCGCGAGAGCCCGCCGTGGTGGACAGGGAAACGCCGTTGCCACCCTTGGTCTTGAAGGCCGACCCGCGCGACATGATGACGTTGGCCACGCTGTTGGTGACGTTCAGGACTACCACCTGACCGGGCTTCATGTTGCTCGGATTGGCAAGGGTGAAGCTTCCAGTAGCTGTCAGGTCGAAGCGGTTGGATGATGCGAAGTCCAGGGTGATGGTTGACGAGAACGGCACCGTCACCGGGCTCGGGTTCACACCCTTGTAGAAGGTGAACTGTTTGGTGGTCGGGTCCATGTAAAACTGGACCGTGGGTGAAATGCGGCCCGTGTAGATGCCAAACGCCCCGGTGTTCACCACCATTGCCAACCCACGCGCACCTGCCGGCGCGGTCGTGTTGGTCGAGCTGTTCATCTGGAAATAGGCGTCTAGGGAGTCGCTGTTGCTCCCGAGAGCGATCAGGGTCACGCCGTTGGCGGAGGTGTCCGAAGTGCGGGCGTACAGATGGTTGCCTAGTACGGACCCATCCGGTGTGCGGGCAACCATAGTGTTCGCATTTGGCGCGGTGGCAGGGGTCAGGTTGCCGGTGTGCCAGAACTCGCGCCATCCACCGGTATACTTATCCCGCCAGAACATTTTCCCAGCGTCGGAAATTGCCACAAGTTGCAAACCGAGTGAGCCGCCGGCATCGCCTCCCGCGAGCCCAACGTAATAACCAAGCCCGCCTGTGGTGAAAGGGCCGTTCAGCGAGGAAGACGGCTGGAAATACTTTGTTTCATAGACCTGGGTAAGTGCGTTGAAATCCACCCCTGTTTCGTAGATGAAGGACGAAAAACTTCTCTTTGCGACGTAGTTTGCCGGGTTCCAGGTTTGGGCGGCGGCGGCTGCTGCCTCGGCAGCCAGCCGGTCCTGATGGACCGCCTCCCGGTCCAGCGTGACGGCGTCCCGATCAACCGCAACAGCGCTAGCGGCCTCCGTCGTCGCCGCCGCCTTGGCTGCAATGTCCAGGGCTGCCGCCACGCGCATGGCCGTCTCAAGCTCATAGGTGACGCCGTTGATGACGTAAGGCGTCAAAAACCCACGGCCGCGCAGGTCGTCAGTGTCAAAACTGTACGGGCCGAACGTGACAATCGTCATCCCACCACTCCCCGGAGCTTGTACGCCGTGCTCATGAACCCGGCCCGAATTGCCGTCAGGTCGTCCAGTTCGTCCATCGTGCAAGGGAAGCTGTGACGGTGCAGGTTGGGCAGATCGTCCGGGTCGTAGCTGAAGAAGAACTGTTTGCTGGTGCCCAGCGCCGCCCGCATGTCGTGCATCCAGGCCCATGCCTCGTTGTAGGCGACATCCGGGAACGCGAGCTGCGCGGCATGGCGCTGTTCGCGCTCGTCGTAGAAGTCCACACCGCTGACACCGGTGGAGCGGATGGAGGCGTCGCGCAGGCCGACCGCCGCCCCCCAGTCGAAGTTACGGGTCGGCCGGTAGCCGCCAGCCAGGAACATGCGGGGCAGCCGGATCCGATGAGCCGGCGACGTCGGATCGCTGATCCGCACCTCCCATCCCTGACAGACCACCTCCGTCCGGTAGACATGCAGGACCGGAACCGTCGACCGGGCGATCTCTTCATCGGTGATCTTGCCGTCACGGGCGGACGGGTGTTCACGCGGCACGGTGCCCCAGGGGTAGATGACCGGGTAGACCTCCTTGTCCACCACCGCCGCCTCAGGCACTTCCAGGGTGCAATCCCCATCCCAGAAGCCGCGCACGGTGATCGTCGCCGGCTTCGACAGCTGGTGCCAGGGGAAGGCCCAGCCCATGACGTTGCGCGGCTGCCCGAGGTCGATGCGGAACCACGTGTCGTCGCGGCAGGCGGAGCGGCTGACGGCGGCATAGACGCGGCGCTGGTCGCGCAGCAGCTCCAGCGGCGCTTGGCGCAGCCAGGAACCGCCCCAGAACCGCACCACCGGGCCGGTGTCCAACCAGTTGGGATACAGCAGCACGCCGTGGGACATGGCGGTTACCGTGCCGAGACGGAGACGGTGGCGCGGGTGCCGCCGGCATAGGTGCCGGTGGAGGTGATCTTGCAGCGGAAGCGGTCGCCAAGGATGCCCTCCCGCACCGTGTTGGCGGCCAGCCCGCCATCCAGGATCGCGGCCGGGGCGGTGATCGACACCAGACCCGACAGGTTGACGGCCTGTGCCGCGCTGGACGTGGTCCAGTGGAAGTTGGCAATGTCGATCCAGGTCGCCCCCTGATCCACCGTCGTCTGCACCCACAGATCGACGGTGGCGCCGCCGCCCATGGCGACGAACTGGGCAACGACGGTCAGCGCCGTAACGTCGCCGAACCCTTCGACGGCCGACGTCACAGAGCCCGTGATCGGAGTCGTGATCGTTTGATTGCACAGCGTGACGCTCATAGCTCAATCCACCCATAGACGGTCGAAAGGGCCGCCCGGTCGCGGTCGCCGAAGTCGTCGGCGATGCCCAGGACGGTGAAGAGGCGGCCGGCGGCCAGCCCGTAGCGGCGATGGACGAGTGCGGCGGTGTCCATCAGGTCGACGCGCGCCGCGAACAGCGGATCGACATGGAAGGTGACGATCCGCCAATTACGCCGCCGCAGATCGGCAAGCCGCGCCGCATGCCGGCCGGCGACGGCGGCGGTGCGGAACCGGCTGTCGACGGTCATGGTCCCGGCTTTGCGGAAGCGCTTGGTCAGATCGGGCGTCTCCACCACCACCGACCGGCTTTCCTGCCCCAGCCAGCCGGCCCGGTCCTTGCCGGCGCCGAACAGATCGGCGTCTCGCATGACGGTGAAGTTGCGGTCATAGGTGTAGGTCAGACTGCGCACCGGCTGGCCGTCGCCATCGGCCGGACGGGCAACGGACAGGTCGCCCTGGATCATCCACTCTTCGAAGGTGAACACCGGCCGACCGGCCGGAGCCGTCAGCAATCCCAGCCGGGCACGATCCAGTCGCGTCCCGATCAGCCAAGCGCCAGCCCCGTCCAGCAACTCCGCCAAGGCATCGCCGGTCGTCCGTGTCTCGGTGCCGATCCAGGTGCCGACCTCGTCCCCGCACAGGGCATCCAGCGCGTCGACGCCCTCGATGTCGCTCCACGGCATGCCCTTGGCGATCAGGACGGAGCGGACGATCCGGGCGATGCTGCGGTCGGCCGGATCGCCCTGCGCCACGCTTCCGGTCACCGTGCCGTTGGCCGGCGACCCCAGCTTGACATAGGTGCCGGCATCGCCGTCCCACCAGTCGAACTTGCCGGCGCCGGGCACCGTGGCGGTGTCCATCAGTTCGTCCAGGCTGGCACGCGAAAGGCCGGGCGTCCAAGGTGCCCCACCGTCCCACAACCCTTCGACCGTCACGGCCCCGCCATACAGCTTCTGCGCCAGATGCAGCACGAGCCGCTCGCGGTTGACCCAGGCCGGCGTGACGTTGCTGACGCCGCCCAACAGCGTCACCTTGGGCTTGCCGCCCAACTCGTCGGCGGTGCCCTCCGACCCGACATTGCCGACATTGTCGCCCTTGTAGGTGACGGACTGGATGTCGCCGGCCAGGATGTCGGCCAGCCGCGAACTGGGGGTGATGACCAGCTCGTTGCCCTCCGCCTCCACCGCCTCCGCCGTGCCGCGGAAATGGATGGGATAGTCGGTCACACGCCGCCCGGCCTCCGGCCCGCGCCGGATGACCAGTTCGTGCCCGGCCGCGTCCTGACTGGTCAGCAATGCGTCCAGGGCGCCGTCCGTGTTGTCGATCCGGATCCCGCCGGCCTGGAACCCGCCCCGGCCGGTGGTGCCGCCTGCCTGGAAGGCATGGCGCTCATAGTTGCCGGCACAGCGGACGCGGCCCTCCCAGGCGGCCAGCGGGGCGGAAGCGCTGCCGTCCGCCTGGAAGTCGGGATGATCCGACCAACCATGACGGGTCTCGGTGCCGGCATCGTCGATGGCGGCCGACAGCTGGACCAGGGTGACCATGCGCTCCGTCATGCCGCCTTCCTCCCCAGCCGTTCGGCCACCGCCGCCCGGCGGCTGGCGAGTGCGCGGGCCGCCCGCGCTTCCGCCACCGTCTCCGCCCCGGCCGCCGCGGTCGCGAGCGTGTTGCGCCCCAGCTCCGTCAGTACGGCGGCGGTCAGGTCGTTGTTGCGGGCGATCAATGCGGCCAACCGCTCCATGCCGGCGCCGGACGCGCCAGACAGGGTCGGCGCGGTCGGGCGCGGCATGGAGACTGTGACGGGGATGGTGCGACCGTCATTGAGAGGCACGAAGGCTTCCGGCCGGTCGCCCTCGCCATAGACGGTCAGAGTCGGCGACGTGGCGATGCCACCGGCCGACGACCGACGTTCAAGCTCCAACTCACCCCACGGCGTCATCACGCCGCCCTTGGCGAAGGTCCGCCCCTCGAACTTGCCGTAGCGGTTGTAGTGGTCTTCGCCGTTGGTGAACTCACCCCGCACGACCGCCGCCGCGACGTCGGGATAGCGGGCCAGATATTCCTGATCCCGCGTCAGAACCAGACCATCCCGGTCGCGGCCTTCCCGTGCGCCGTTCAGCGCATAGTGTTCCGCGACATGGGTGGAATAATAGGCGTCGGCGGCCACATCCGGGTTGTCGCGCAGGTACTTCTGTTCGGCCGACAGGACGGGTTGGACGGTCGCCGTCGCACCGGAACCGAGTGCGGCGCTGACGGCGTTGACGGCAGTGGTGAGGGTGGCGAAGGCCGACGCGGTCTGTGCGGTCAGCGTGTCGATGCCGGCGATCTGCCGCGTCCCCAGCGCTTCCGCCGACGTGCGGGCGGCTTCCAGGGACTTCAGCTGCGCCTCATTGACCTTGATCTGCGCCTCCGCCGCGCTGACCTGACGCTGCGCCTCCTGCCCGATCTGCGTCCACACCGCGTCCACGTGCTTGGCATCGGCGGTGTCGGTGCCGCCGAACCAGGCCGTCGCCGCGTCCTTCAACGCCTGCCCCAAGCTCTGCAACTGGGCAGCGGCGGCGAAACGCTCGTCTTCGCTCGCCGTGCTGCTGTTCCAGGTGTCCAGCGCCGTCTGCCACTGCGAGCGTGCGGCGGTCAGCCTCTCCCAGGGCGACAGATAGGTTTCCGCCGACGTCAGCGACGACGAGGCGGCGGTGGCGAGCCCGGCCAGCTGCCCCCATTTTTGGGCGGTCGCCTGCAAGCTGGTGGTGTTCTCGTTGACCGCCTGGATCTGCCGGTCGATGGCGCTCAGAAGATCCTGTCGCAGGGCGTTGGCGATGGTCGAGGCGCGCTCCGCCGCCTGGATCAGCCCCAGCATACCGAAATTGTCGTTGGCCGCCTGTTCCCGCTCGCGGGCGGCCGACAGGTCGAAGCGCGCCAGGGCGGCCCCGCTGCTGTCGCCCATCAGGTCGCGCGCCCGCGCCACCAGATCGGCCTGCGCATCGCGGGCCGACCGCGCCTGCGCCAGAGTGTTGGCCGCCGTGGCCGCGTCATTGGTGGCACGCGCCGCATCGCGCATGCTCGCGGCCAAATCGCCGATGGAACCGTTGAAGAGGGTGGCGACGACGTCCAGCTGGGAAGCGTCCAGACCTCCCAGAAGATTTTGCAAGGAGGCGTCAAAAATCTCGGTGGCGCGCTGTGTCGACAGGCCAACGGCGGTCAGATTGCGGGCGTTGATGTCGCGCGTGGAGACAAGGTCGTTGATCTGGTTGACGTAGTCGCGGCCCAGCGCGCTGTTGAGCTGGCGGTTGGCGTCATTCTGGACGTTCGCCTTGATGCGCGCCCGCGTCTCCGCCTCGATCTGGTCGACATAGGTCGTCATCGCCGGGTTGAGCTGCGCCACCGCCTCCCGGATCGCCTGGAACTGCCCGGTCAGCGACGCCATGTCCTGTTCGCGCTGGG
>CBFGPE010000218.1:0-8056 GCA_965650625.1 uncultured Azospirillum sp.
CCTTTCAGCCACTAGGACCTGAACCTAGCGCGTCTACCAGTTCCGCCACAAGCGCTTTCCCCGCACCGCGTTGGGCGCCGCGGGGAGCGCCTATGTAGCGGGATGGACCGTGGCCCGCAAGCGGAGAATTCACTCTCCGCGAAAATTTTTCCCAAGCTCGTTCCGGCGGGCCAGAAGGGCCAGTCCAACCCCCACCGCCGCGCCCGCCGCAACCCCGGCGCCGATGCGCCACGCCGTCCGGTTCACGTCGCCGAACACCGTCGCGCCGCGCAGGATCGTCTCCGCCATCGGTTCCGGCCGGTCGGGGTCGAGCAGGCGTTCGTCCACCAGCCGGCACTCGGCCTCGTTCAGCGGCTCCGGCTCCAGCGGGCGGAGCGAGCGGCCCGTCGGGCGCATCAGCCGGTCCACCATGGCGGTCAGCGACCCGGTCTCCTCCTCCGTCCGCTCCACCTCTTCCACTCCAACACCCAGATGCTCGGCCATCAGGCTGGTGCGGACGGAGCGGATGGCGCGGCACACCTCCGGCCGTTCGCCCTGCTGGACCTCGATGGCGAGGTCGCATTCGGTGTCCAGCCCCTGGGAGCGGTTGTTGATGTTGGACGACCCCACCCGCAGCAGCCGGTCGTCGACCACCAGCACCTTGGCATGGACATAGATGCCCTCTCCGCCTTCGGTCACCGGCGAGAGGATGCGGAAACGCCGGTACGGATCCTGCTCGCGCAGGCGCTGGACCAGCAGCGAACGGGCGCTGCCCATCGCCTCCTCCTCGACCCAGCCAGGGGTGCGTTCGGGGTTCACCACCACCACCTCCGGCCCGTCCGGCTCGGTCAGGCGGGCGGCGATGGCGCCGACGATCCGTTGCGAGGCGAAATACTGGCTTTCCAGATAGATGAAATCGCGGGCGGCGGCGACGGCGGCCAGATACAGCGCCTCGATCTCGCGGGCGCCGCCCTGCGGCTGGTCCGTCATCGGGTCGGTGCGGGCGATGGCGACGGGGATGTCGCGGAAGTCGGAGGTTAGGTCCTCGGGCCAGAACGCCTCGGTCGGCGGCGGCGGGGTCAGTTCCTCCCCGGTCGCGCGGCGCCAGCGCTCCCGCGCCAGATCGCCCAGCGCCCGCGCGGCGTCGCCGTCGACCGCCGTCGTCACGTCATGGAAGGGGCCGTATGGTTCGCCGCTCGGCCGCACCCGGCGGGGGTCGCCGTCGCGGTGGTCGGGCGTGTCCCAGCGGTCGGTGGTCATGTCGATGCCGCCGCAGAAGGCCAGCGCATCGTCGATGATGGCGATCTTCTGGTGGTGGCAGGCGCCCGGCGGATGGGCGGAATCCAGGCGGAAACGCAGACGCCGGCTGCTCATCCAATCCAGCAGGACCAGCGGAGTCCGGCCGCGAAACGGCATCTTCAGGACCGACAGGTCCCATTTCAGCACATTGATGGTCAGTTCCGGCCGCACCCGGACGATCCAGCTCAGGAAATCGCCAAGCTCGTTCGGCACCCCCGGCATCGGGTCGTCGGGCTCCAGCTTGATCCGGGTATCGAAATCCCAGCCGATCAGCATCACCGTGTGGCGGGCATGGAGGATGGCGGCCTTGATCCGGGCGAAATAGGCGGCGGCGTCGATGATGACCGACACCCGATCCGCCTTCTCGATCCGCCAGCAGGTCCGGCCGGGCACCAGAACCGGGCCGGCCGGAGTCTGGCCAGCCTGATATGCGGAGTCTGGGCGGGCGGCGTCCGGCATCGCGGCCATGTCGAGCTTTCCTTCCGGCGTTGTGGAGCGGCATCGCGGGACCGGCAGCGGAACCGCTGCCATGCCCTTCGATGAACCCCGCAATCCGGCGGACGGTTCCCCGCTTCCGTTCAGTCCGCCCCGAATCGCAGCCGCATCCGATGGCGGTAGGTTTCGCCGGGATCGAGCCGCGCCGACGGGAAATGGCCGATGTTCGGACTGTCGGGAAAACGCTGGCTCTCCAGCGCCAGCCCGGCGAAGCGGCGGTAGGGCTGCCCGCCCTTGCCCACCACCTTTTCACTGAGATAGCCGCCGGTATAGACCTGCAATCCCGGCTGATCGGTCGCCAGCTCCATCCGCCGGCCGGATGCCGGATGCTCCAGCACCGCCACCGGCCGCAGTTCCCCCGCCGGCCCGTCCAGGCACCAGTTGTGGTCGAAGCCGAAGCCGCCGACCGCGTCCAGCGCCTCGCCCAACACCACCCCGCCGCGCAGGTCGAAGGCCGTGCCGTCCACCGGCCGCACCTCCCCCGTCGGGATCAGCTCGGCACCGACCGGCGTGGTGAAGCCGCCGCGCACCGTCAGCCGATGGTCGCGCAAATCGCCCGAGGCATGCCCCCCGAGGTTCCAGTAGCTGTGATGGACGATGTTAACAATGGTTGGCCGGTCGGTCGTCGCCGTCATGCGGATGTCCAGCACCCCGTCGTCGCTCAACTGGTAGCGCGTGCTCGCCGTCAGCGTCCCCGGATAGCCCTGGTCGCCGTCCGGCGAGACGAGCGTGAAGGTGACGGCGTTCGCGGCCTCCTCCACCGTCGCCTCCCAGATGTGCCGGTCGAACCCTTCCGGTCCGCCATGCAGCTGGTTCGGCGGCTCATTGACGGCCAGCGCGTGGCGCACCCCGTCCAGCGTGAAGGCCGCCCCGCCGATGCGGTTGCCGTAGCGGCCGCAGGTGGCGCCGAAATAGGCGTCGCTCGCCAGGTAATCGGCCAGCCGGTCGAAGCCCAGCACCACGTCCGCCTTGGTCCCATCGCGGCCGGGAACCAGCATCCGCGCCAGCCGGGCGCCATGGGCGATGACGGTCGCCTCCAGCCCGCCGGCGGACAGGATGAACCCCTCCACCGGCCGTCCTTCGTGGGTATCGAACAGGAAACTCTCGATGGGCATCACGCCTCCGCCGGTTCGCCGCCGCGGCCGGCCCAGACCGTCAGCAGACCCTTCTGCAACAGGATGAAGACGAACAGCAGCACGCCAATGGCGATCTTGGTCCACCAGCTGCTCAAGGTGCCGTCGAAGGTGATGTAGGTCTGGATCAGCCCCTGGATCAGCACGCCGACGAAGGTGCCGACGACATAGCCATAGCCGCCGGTCAGCTGGGTGCCGCCGATCACCACCGTGGTGATGGTGTCCAGCTCCACCCCCGTCGCCGCCAGCGAATAGCCGGCGCCGGTGTAGAGCGAGAAGACGATCCCCGCCAGCCCGGCCAGCAGCCCCGACAGCGCATAGACCGCCACCGTCGTCCGCCCAACCGGCACGCCCATCAGCTCCGCCGACTGCCGGTTGCCGCCCAGCGCGTAGAGGTTGGCGCCGAAGCGGGTCCAGTGCGCCAGCACCACCGCCGCGACCACCACCCCCAGCATCAGCATCGCCGGCAGGCTGAGCTTCCCGCCGGCGCCGAAGCGCAGCGCGATGTCGTTCAGCTCGCCATAGAGCGGGTGGTTGATCGGCACCGAATCGGTGGTCAGGACGAAGCCCAACCCACGGGCGATGAACATGCCGGCCAGCGTGACGATGAAGGGCGGCATCTGGAAGACATGGATCACCCCGCCCATCGCCGCGCCGAAGCCGCCGGCGGCGATCAGCGCGACGGCGAAGGCGGCCAACGGGTGCCAGCCGCCATGCTCGATCAGCACGGCCAGCAGCACGGTGGTGAAGCCGATCACCGCCCCCACCGACAGGTCGATCCCGCCGGACAGGATGACGAAGGTCATGCCCACCGCCGTAATCCCGAGAAAGGCGTTGTCGGTCAGAAGGTTGCCCACCACCCGCCAGGAGGCGAAATTGGGGAACTGCGCCGCGCACAGCAGGAACCCGACCACCAGCACCGCGGTGGTGACGATCAGAGGAAGGAACCGCTGGAGTGCACTGGTCATGGCTTTGCCCCTCCGCTGGTCGGCGCCACCGGCGGCTTGACCGTGCCCATCGGACGTGCCCCCTTCGGGCGCGGCAGGAACAGGGTCAGCGTCGGCGATTGCAACAGCAGGACGACCAGCAGGACGCCCGCCTTGACGATCAGGTTGAATTCCGGCTTGAAGCCGCTCAGCAGGATACCGGTGTTCATCGCCTGGATGATCAGCGCGCCCACCACCGACAGCACCAGCCCGAACCGCCCGCCGAGCAGCGAGGTGCCGCCGACCACCACCGCCAGGATGGCGTCCAGCTCCAGCCAAAGCCCGGCATTGTTGGCGTCGGCACCGCGGATGTCGGCGGTGACGATCAGCCCGGCCACCGCCGCGCACAGCCCGCACCAGACATAGACGGCGACCAGCACCACCGGCGTGTTGACGCCGGCCCCGGCGCTGGACAGCCGGTTGATGCCGACCGCCTCGATCATCAGACCCAGCGCGGTCGCCCGCACCAGCAGGGCCGTGACCGTCAGCAGCGCGATGGTGATGACCACCGGCATCGGCACGGTCAGGAAGGACCCGCCGCCGATGAAGGCCAGTGCCGGGCTGGTGAAGGTGACGATCTGCCCCTCCGTCACCAGCTGGGCGATGCCGCGCCCGGCGACCATCAGGATCAGGGTGGCGATGATCGGCTGGATACGCAGCACCGCCACCAGCAACCCGTTCCACAGCCCGCACAGCAGCCCGGCGGCCAGCGACGCCGCCAGCACCGCCGGCAGGCCCCATCCGGCCCCGGTCATGGTGGCGGCGACCGCGCCGGAAATCGCCATGACCGCGCCGACCGACAGATCGACGCCGCGCGTCGCGACGACCATGGTCATGCCGATGGCGAGCAGCGCCACCGGGGCGCCGCGGTTCAGCACGTCGATCAGGCTGCCGAACAGCCGGCCGTCCTGCAGGCGGATCGCGAAGAAATCTGGGAACAGCAGCCAGTTGGCCAGCAGAACGGCGACCAGCGCGCCATATTGCGGCAGGTTGCGAGACGGGCCGGGAGCGGACAGCGTCATTGCCGCACCTCCACGCCCGATCCGGCGGCCGGCGTCTCCGACGCGATGGCATTGGGCGTCTCCGACGCGATGGCGGCGACGATGCGCTCCACGCTGACCTCCCCTCCCCTCAGTTCCGCCACATGGCGGCGGTCGCGCAGCACGACGACGCGGCGGCTGTAGGCGACGATCTCTTCCAGTTCCGACGACACCACCAGCAGCGCCATGCCATCGGCGCACAGCCGCTCGATCAGGCGGATGATCTCGGCATGCGCCCCGACGTCGATGCCGCGCGTCGGCTCGTCGAGGATCAGCAGCCGCGGCTCCGTCGCCAGCCAGCGCGCCAGCAGCGCCTTCTGCTGGTTGCCGCCCGACAGCAGCTGGATCGGCCGCTCGGCGTCTGGCGTGCGGATGTCGAGCAGGCGGATGAAGCGGTCGGCGATCTCCTCCTGCCGGCGGCGCGGGATCGGCTTCAGCCAGCCCTGCCGCGCCTGGAGCGCCAGGATGATGTTTTCCCGCACCGACAGCTCGCCGACGATGCCCTCCTTCTTGCGGTCTTCCGGACAGAAGCCGAAGCCGAGCCGCACGGCGTCGCGCGGCCCCTTCAGCCGCACCGAACGGCCATCGACGGTCGCCTCGCCCTGGTCGGCGCGGTCCATGCCGAAGACCAGCCGCACCGTCTCGGTCCGGCCGGAGCCCAGCAATCCTGCCAGCGCAACAACCTCGCCGGGGCGGATGTCGAGGTCGAAGGGCTCGACGCTGCGCGACTTGCCGAATCCCTTGAAACTGGCAAGCGGCGGACGGCTGTCCACCTCCGCCGGGCCGAGGTCGATGCGGTGCGCAGCCGCCTCCAGCTCGCGCCCCAGCATCATCGCGACCAGATCCAGGCGCGGCAGCTCGGCCGTCTGCCGCTCCCCCACCAGCCGGCCGTTGCGCAGCACGGTGATGCGGTCGCAGACCTCATAGACCTGATCGAGGAAATGGGTGACGAAGACGATGCCGATCCCGCGCGACCGCAGGGTCCGCATCACCTTGAACAGCACCGCCACCTCCTGCGCGTCCAGGCTGGCGGTGGGCTCGTCGAGGATCAGCACCTTGGCCGACATGTCGACCGCGCGGGCGATGGCGATGATCTGCTGCGTCGCCACCGAAAAACGCCCGAGCGGCGCCGTCACGTCGATGGACTGGCCGTAGGGCATCAGAATGGCACGCGCCCGCCGCCGCATCTCCCCACGATCCACCAGCCCGAAGCGCATCGGCTGGCGGCCCAGGAACAGGTTCTCCGCCACCGACAGGTTGGGCAGCAGGTTCACCTCCTGATAGACGGTGCCGATGTGCAGGCGCTGCGCCTCCTCCACCCCGCGCGGCGCAATCTCCCGCCCCTCCAGCGCCACGGTGCCGCCGTCGCGCTGATAAACACCGGTCAGCGTCTTGATGAGGGTCGATTTGCCGGCGCCGTTTTCGCCCAGCAAGGCATGGATCTCGCCATGGCGAAGCGTGAAGTCGACGCCATCGAGCGCCTGGACACCGAGGAAGGCCTTGGACAGCCCGCGGATCGCCAGAAGCGGCGATGTGGAAGGTGCGGTGCGGGGGGGAGCGGTGGATGCCGTCATGGCGGACCTCGCCGGAAGCGCATCAAAAAGGCAGGGCCGCGGGAGGAACGCCCCCGCGGCCCCAATGCTCGGACAGGATCAGTAGGCGTCCTTGCGGCGCTCATACTCTTCCTTGGCGGTGTCGGGCGTGAACAGCTTCGATTCCGTCTGGATCCACTTCGGCGGCATCTTGCCGTCCTTCTTGTAGGCGATCAGCGCATCGAAGGCCGGGCCGGCCATGTTCGGCGTCAGCTCCACCGTGGCGTTCGCCTCGCCTTCGGACATCGCCTTGAAGATGTCGGGCACGCCGTCGATCGACACGACCAGGATGTCCTTGCCCGGCTTCAGGCCGGCTTCCTTGATCGCCTGGATGGCGCCGACCGCCATGTCGTCGTTGTGGGCATAGACGGCGCAGATGTCCTTGCCGCCATTCTCGGCCTTGATGAAGCTTTCCATCACCTCCTTGCCCTTGGCGCGGGTGAAGTCGCCGGACTGGGTGCGGATGATCTTCATCCCCGGGTTCTTGGCGACGACCTCGTCGAAGCCCTTCTTGCGGTTGATGGCGGGCGAGGAGCCGACGGTGCCCTGCAGTTCCACCACCGCGCATTTGCCGCCGGTCTTCTTGGCCAGCCATTCGCCGGCCACCCGGCCTTCATGCACGGTGTCGGAGGTGACGGCGGTCATGTAGAGGCTGGGGTCCTTGGTCTCGATCTGCCGGTCCAGCAGCATGACCGGGATCTTCGCCTCCTTGGCTTCCTTCAGCACCGAATCCCAGCCGGTCGCCACCACCGGCGCGATGAAGATCGCGTCGACGCCCTGGGCGACGAAGGAGCGCACGGCCTTGATCTGGTTCTCCTGCTTCTGCTGGGCGTCGGAGATCTTGAGATCGATCCCGCGCTTCTCGGCTTCCGTCTTGGCGGTCTTCGTCTCAGCCGCGCGCCAGCCCGATTCCGAACCGATCTGCGAGAAGCCGACGACCAGCTTCTTGGCATCGGCGGCCTGGACGGCGCCCAACCCGATGAACAGCGCCGCGGCGGCGGTGGCGGCGGAGATCACCCATTTCCTGGACATCCGTTTCACTCCCTGAAGTTTTATGGCGAGGATTTATTGCGGTGCTTGCTGGATGGAGGCAGGCGACGGGACGAGGCGCGGAATTTTCATGATCGCAGCCCGGTCCGAAATTGTTCGTCATGCCCACTTTAAGTACGCAGAACCATAACTGTCCAATACGATTCTCGACCTGCACGATGCCGAAAAAGATATGGCCGGCCAAAAATCAGGCCAAAAAGTCAGGTCGAAAAAACGGCCGGGCAGCAAGGCCGCCCGGCCGTGAGGTGACCCTGCTCCGGTCCGGAACAGGGCCGACGCACCCGAGGGAGAGCGCGCCGGGACGCAACCGCCGCGGCGGGATGGACAGAAACACCGCAGGCGGCGCGAAGCCGATGGAAAAAGGGCCAGGACGTCAACCGGCCCTTTTCAGAAGACGAGGCCCTTAGAAGGCGAGATTCGCCTGGACCAGGAACATGTCGCCCTTGTCGCTGTTGGCGGCGACGTCGGAGCTGAGCTTGAAG
>CBFGPE010000219.1:0-8019 GCA_965650625.1 uncultured Azospirillum sp.
GCCGCGGCCTTGGTGACCGGCACCGCCGCGGCGACATAGCGGTTGCGCCAGTCGCGGAATTCGGTGTCGCCGTTCGCGGCGGCAGTGGAGAAGCGCTGCTGCATCTGCTGCACCGCCTGGACCACCGACCGGCAACCGTCGCCGTACCCGTTGATGCCCAGGATATAGCCGGCGCGCATCAGGGTCCGCATCTGCACGCGCGGTGTCGCCGCCAGTCCGCCGACCTGGCCAGTCATGCCCGGTGCGGCCGCCGCGCTGTAGCCGGGATAGCCGGCATAGCCGCGCGGCCCGGCCACGCCATAGCCGGCGCCGACCAGCCCCTGGTTCACCTGCTGCAATTGCTGAAGGCACTGCTGATCGGCGCTCGACGCCTGCATCTGCGTGTTGCCCTGGCTCTGGGAAGAGGCCTGGGAGGCGGCCTGGGAGGGGATCGGCAGCGTGAGCGCCAGTGCCGCGGTGGCCATGGTGATCAGACGGGTGCTCATCGTCGTTCCTCCGATGTCGTTGTCATATGCGAAGTCACCCACCGGGCTGCTCCTTGGTCGGTCAACTCCCGACTCCGGAAGCCGTTTCGCCTAATCGGGGCCGGCATGCCGCGAGACGGTCTGCCTTCGCCGAAGTTGATCCATCACGGCAACGGCGGAATGGGAGCGGACGACATGCGGAAGCACGGGCTGACACATCTCCCGGAGCCTGCCCTTCCGAAGCCTTCATGGTGCCGCCATGGCTGATCCGACCTCCGGCGACACGCCCGAAGGCGGCTCTGGCCGCCACAGTTCCGGCAACCGCAACCTGATGCTGGGCATCGTCACCGTGCTGCTGGTGATAGCCGGCCTGCGCGCCAGCTATCCGGTCACCATGCCGCTGGCCGCCGCGGTCGTGGTGGTCGCCGCCCTGTGGCCGATCAAGAGCCGCATGGACCGGGTGCTGCCGTCCTTCGTCGGTACGACCGCCATGGCCCTGCTTCTCTTCTGCATGCTGGTCGGCTTCTTTGCCGCGATCTATTTCTCGGCCGCCCAGGTGGTCGGCGCCTTCGCCGACCAGCAGGACCAGTTGAACGCACTGTTCCAATCGGTGTCACAGCTGGCCGAGAAATGGGGGCTGCCGTCGCTGGACGGGGGAAACACCTCGGGCCGGCTGGCCGGCATCGCGCAACAGGTGCTGTCGAGCGCCTACACCATGCTCGGCTATTTCGGCTTCATCGGCGTCCTCGTCGTCTTCGGCCTGCCCGAGGTAAAGGCCGTCCGCCGAAAGCTGCGCACCAGCCTGGAATACGACAACCGGCAGGCCCTGATCGACATCGCCGGGCGCAGCGCCGACAAGGTCCGCTCCTACCTGGGGGCGGCAACGCTGGCCAGCATCGTCACCGGCGTGGCGTCCGGCCTGTGGGCGCTGGTGGTGGGGCTGGACCTTGCGCTGGTCTGGGGCGTGCTGAACTTCCTGCTGAATTATGTGCCGGTGATCGGCAATGTCGTCGGCATCCTGCCGCCGACCCTCTACGCGATGATCCAGTATGACGGCTGGACCATGCCGGCCGTGGTCTTCGCCGGGTATGCCGTGCTGCAGTTCATCATCAGCAACTTCGTCTATCCCGCGCTGCAGGGGCGCAGCCTGTCGCTATCGCCGGTCGCCATCATCCTGGCGCTGGCCTTCTGGAGCTGGGTCTGGGGCATCGCCGGCGCTCTGATCGCCGTTCCGTTGACGGCGTCGCTGGTGATCGTCCTGCAGCATTTCCCCCGCACCGCCTGGATCGCCGATCTGCTCGCCCAGGAGCACGGTGACGATTCCGGCGACTAGTCCGCCGTTGGAACCAGCACCGCCCACCAGGGTTGGCGGAGGAGACCCTTTCACGGAGGACATTCGATGAGGACCACCAAGACGCTCGCCCTCGCGGCATTGCTGGCCCTTCCGACGACCGCCGCGCTGCATGCCGGACAGGGAGTCGGACAAGGAGCAGGGCAAGAGACGAAGCGGGGGGACGCGCTGTTGCCGGCGCCCCCGCCGGGCTGGCAGCGACCGGACGCCTCGCAGACCGGCGGCCCCGGTGCGGAACTGGAGGCCGGCGAAATGGGCGTGGGACATAAATCCGGTCCGCCGGCCGGCAATGTGCTGGTCACCCCCAACAATGCCGCCGCCGCAGCCAATCATAACGAGCCGATCGGCGGGTCGAACGCGACAAGCGGCACTTCGCGCGACGGATCGCTTGGCAGCGGCTCGTCCGGCATGGATTCGTCCAGGGAACCGGACCGGAAAAACTGATCCGTCGAAGGGGCAAGGATTATTCCAAAAGAAATCGGACAGTTCGGGTGAGGGGGCGCAGAGCTTGGAACAGGTAGACGGCGACATCTCGACCACTCTGGCGTCCATCGACGGCATCGTCGACTGGACGCTGGCCTTTCTTCCCAAATTCGCGGTCGGCGCCGTCGTCTTCCTGCTGTTCTGGATGATCGGGTGGGGCATGCGGGCCGGCGTCCGCCGGGCCACGCTGAACCGCCCCGCCCGCAATGTCGGCCTCGTGCTCGCCCGGCTTTCGCAATGGGGCTTGCGCTTCCTCGGCCTGCTGATCGCGGTGACGGTGATGTTCCCCTCGGTCAAGCCGGTCGACGTGCTGGGCCTGCTGGGCGTCGGCAGCGTCGCCATCGGCTTCGCCTTCAAGGACATCCTGCAGAACTTCCTGGCGGGAATCCTCATCCTGCTGCGCCAGCCCTTCCGGATCGGCGACCAGATCGTCTTCAAGAGCTTCGAGGGAACGGTCGAGGACATCGAAACGCGCACGACGGTCATCAAGACCTATGACGGCCGCCGCGTCTTCGTGCCGAATGGGGAGATCTTCACCAACGCCGTCACCGTCAACACCGCCTACGGCCTCCGCCGCAGCGAGCATGACATCGGCATCGGCTATGGCGACGATGCATTGCGCGCCTCCCCCTGATCGTCGAGGCACTGCGCAGCGTCGACGGCGTGCTGGCCGATCCCGCGCCGGAAGCGCTGGTTATGGAACTCGCCGGGTCGAGCGTGACCGTCCGCGCGCGCTGGTGGACCGATGCGCACCAGCACGAGGTGCTGCGCGTGCGCCACCAAGCCGTCGCGTCCATCAAACGGCAACTGGGAGACGCCGGAATCGACCTGCCCTTCCCGACCCGCGTCGTGCTGTTCCACGACCAGACCGAAGAGACGGACGGCGACCGCACCCGCCAGCGCGAAGGCTGGCCACCCGGAGGGGAACCGCCGCGCCCCCGCACCATCGCCGGCGCGCTGAAGTCCCAGCCGCGCAACGGCGAGGATCATCAGGCAAGGCCCGACGGCACATAGCCCTGTCGCAGTTGACTTGGCGCACCTTGACTTGGACTGGCAGCAATATCTCAGTCGATACTCGATATTTTAAAATATCCGCCCTGCCTGATCCAAAGGTCATGGGCGGTTTTTCCATGGACAGCATTTGAGTGCTCTGACATCGTTCGAATACGAACCTTCACGGGGACGGTGATTGGAGACAAGGGCAATGAAAACCTCATCCACAAGTTTCAGGGCGGCCTGCCTGTTCGCACTTGCCGGCATCGGCATGGGAATTGGAATGGCCGCATCGCAGAACCACGACCTGATGCCCGCCCACGCCCACCTCAACCTGCTGGGCTGGGTGTCGCTCTTCCTGTTCGGGGTCTATTACCGGCTGCATCCGGCGTTGGAAACCAGCCGTCTCGCGATGACGCAGATCGTCGTCTGGTGCGTCGGCACGGCTTTCCTGACCGTCGCCGTCGCCGCCCTGCATCTCGGCTATACCGCGTTCGAGCCGGTCGCCGCGGTCAGCGCGCTGTTGCTGCTCGGCGCGCTCGGGCTCTTCACCGTGCTGGTTTTCCGCTCCGGCAAGCAGACGCAGGCCGCAACGCCGGCACTGACGGCCGCGGAGTAATCCGCGCCGCCAGAGCTGGAAAAGCGATTTTGGGGCGAGCGATCTGAGGGCGAGCCAGTCGGGACGAGCAAGCCGGCGTCAGACCGGATGTCCCGGATTGGGAGCCTTCTCGAAGCGCTCGCCCTCGGCGGCCTTCTTGTTTTCCTCGGTCGTGCGCGGCACCGCGCCGCCGCCTTCGCGAGGGGCGGCCGGATCACGCTCCGTCCGCCGGTCCTGTTCCTGATTCCGCTCGTTCGTGCCGGACATGGACGGCTCCCTGGGACAGTTGAGGATACACTCCCCAACCGGCAAAGCATCAAGCCGGTTCCGGCCCTCCATGACTGATGGCCGCCACGGCCCGCCGGGGCCCTTTTCATGTCCACCGCACTTTTGTGAAAAAATCCGCGCCAGCTTTCGCCGGCCGTTCCGTGGATAGCCACAGAACGAACGGGGCGGCGCCAGCCCGCCGCCCATCCCGAAGAGCCATCGGCCTGAACCGCCGCGAAATCCCGCCCGGATTCCGCGAACGGGCCGCGATTGGGTGGAGAAGGCGATGCTGGTCGATTCTGTCAGCTCTACAACCGCGACGACCACGACAAGCAGTTCGACGTCGAGCAGCTCGTCCTCCTTGCTGGTCGACAATTACCAGTCCTTCCTGACCCTGCTGCTGAAGCAGCTGGAGGTGCAGGATCCGACCAACCCGGTGGACGCCAGCACCTACACCACCCAGCTGGTCCAGCTCGCCTCGCTGGAACAGCAGATGTCGATCGGCGACAAGCTCGACACGCTGACCAGCACGGTCTCCGACCTGAGCAGCTCGCTCTCCACCGCACTCGGGTCCGGCAGCAGCGCCGTCAACTACTACGGCCACACGGTCGAGGCCGAAGGCTCCACCACGCCGATGCAGAACGGCGAGGCGACCTGGGAATACGACCTCGACTCCGCCGCGTCCTCGGTCCAGCTGACCATCACCGATTCCGACGGCAACACCGTCTACAGCGACGTCAGCTCCTCCACCGCCGCCGGCACGCACGAGGTGACCTGGGACGGCATCGGCACCAACGGCAAGAGCTACAGCAGCGGCACCTACACCCTGTCGGTGACCGCGCTCGACGCCAGCGGCAACGCCATCGACACCACCACCCGCTTCAAGGGCACCGTGACCGCGGTCGATAGCTCCAGCGGCACGGCGGTGCTGAACGTCGGCGGCGTCAGCCTGTCGGCCGACAAGGTGCTGACGCTCTCCTGATCCCCACCCCCCGGACAATTCGAAAGACAGGTGCCGCCATGAGCCTCACCAGCGCGATGTACAGCGCCACGTCCGGGCTGACCGCCCAGAGCAAGGCGCTCGCCAGCATCTCCAGCAACATCGCCAATTCCAGCACCACCGGCTTCAAGGGCACGGTGACGGAGTTCACCTCCTACATCAACAAGACCACCACGGTGGACGAGCAGGTCGGCGGCGTCATCGCGTCGAATACCCGCAGCGTCAGCCGGCAGGGCGAAATCCAGTCGTCGGCGACCACCACCAACATGGCCGTCAACGGCGACGGCTTCTTCGTGGTGTCGGACAAGACATCGAGCGGCGGCACATACTTCACCCGCAACGGCTCCTTCTCCACCGATTCCAACGGCAATCTGGTCAATTCGGAGGGCTACTACCTCTATGGCTGGGCGGTCGGCGACGACGGCACCGTCAAGGCCAGCAACAGGACCTCCACCGACAGCCTGGAGGCGATCAACCTCACCAGCATCAAGGGCACGCCCAAGGCGACCTCGACGCTGGACATCGAGGCCAACCTTCCCTCCGACGCCGAGACCGGCGACAGCTTCACCACCGACGTCGAGCTGTTCGACGCGCTGGGCAACAGCCATTCGGTGACGATGACCTGGAGCAAGACGGCCGACAACACGTGGTCGCTCAGCGCGTCGGACCCGACCAGCTCTGCCGACGGCACCACCACCACCGGCACGATCTCCGGCTTCCCGATCGCCATCACCTTCAACAGCGACGGCTCGCTGGCCGGCGCCACCCAGACCGACAGCAGCGGCACCACGACCAGCGTCGATCCGTCTGCCATCAGCTTTTCGGTGAGCGGCTGGACCACCGGCGCCAGCGCCAGCAGCGTGTCGATGAATCTCGGCAGCGCCGACAGCACGACCGGGCTGACGCAGTACGCCTCGGGCGAGGACACCGCCGCCATCGGCGACTGGACGGCGACCGGCAACGGCTATGAGCCCGGCACGCTGACCGGCACCACCATCGACAGCAGCGGCGTGGTCCGCGCCACCTTCGACAATGGCGAGACGCGGGCGATCTACCAGATCCCCATTGCGACCTTCGCCAACGCCGACGGGCTGGAGAGCGAGAGCGGCACCACCTTCACCCAGACCTACGAATCCGGCAATTACCAGCTGCGCACCGCCGGCGACGGCGCCGCCGGCGAGATCGAGGCGAGTTCCCTGGAAAGCTCCACGGTGGAACTGACCGACGAGTTCAGCCGCATGATCGTCGCCCAGCAGGCCTATTCCGCCGCATCCAAGGTGATGACGACGGCGCAGGACATGCTGGACACGCTGATTTCGATGAAGCGGTGACGCCATGACCGCCGCACCGGACGAGGGGTTCGCCCGCGCCGAAGCCCTGCTGCTGGAACACCGGCGGCTGGTGGTGCAGGCGCGGGCAATGCTGGCGCGCCCGACCACGCGGGCCGAACGGCTGGCGATGGCCGACGACCTGATCGCACTGATCGACGGGCTCGGCGCAGAAAAGCGCGCACTCGGGGCGCGGATCCACCGCGGACGGGTCGCCAATGCCGCGGTCAGCGCCTATGGCCGGGCAATGGCGACGCTGCGGTAATGGGTGGGCATCGCCTGCCGAAATTCTCCCCAAGAAACTCCGCCAGCTTCCCCGCCACCCGCCGTGGAACCAGACATCCAACTTCCGGAGCTATCGCCATGGCGCTCAAGCAGACCCTGCGGAAGCCGGCCCCGCCGAAGCCCGTCCTGACCAAGGCCCAGGCGCCCGCCCACTCTACCGAACCCGCCGCCCCCACCATCTTCCTCCGCGTCGACGCGGTGGAGGTGCTGGAGGCCTTCGTCGCCGAACTGGACCGCAGCGCGGCACGTGCCGAGGCCGCCGTGCGCGAGGGACGGCCGCGCGACGCGCTGCTGGCGGCCGGCGACATGCAGACGCTGTTGCGAACCTGGAAGGATCGGCTGGACGATGCCCTGTCGCAGACGCGCAGCAAGCGCGTCGCCCCCACCGTGCGTGGCGCCGCCAAGGCCGCCGCCGACCGCGTGCTGCCGGCGCTGGCCGCCCGCATGCGGGAGATCGAGGCGCAGATCAAAGTGCATCGCGCCCGCCAGAACGCCATCGGCGCCGCCCTGCGCGCAGCGTCCACCGCGCCGGCCGGCGTGTATGGCGTCGCCTATGGCCCGGGTGCCCGCTACGGCGCGCGGGTGGCGATGCGCACCACCGGCCATGTCGTCGGCCTGACGGCCTGACGGCAGGCAACACAGGGGAGGAAACCGCCATGTCGCTTCGCGTCGCCAGTTCCATCGCCACATCGGCGCTGCGCACGTCCGAGGTCGGGATCGCCGTCGCCTCCTCCAACGTCGCCAATGCCGATACCGACGGCTACACCCGCAAGACCGCCTCCAACGTCACGCGCAGTACCGGCACCAACATCTCCAGCGTCGATGTCACCTCGGTCAGCAGCAATGTCGACCGCTATCTGCTGAAGACCCTGGTCGCGGCGCAGTCGGAGCTCGGCTACACCGACACCCGCAACAGCTATCTCGACCGGATGCAGTCGGCCTTCGGCAGCGTCAGCGACGACGACAGCGGCGGCACCGACATCGGCTCGATGATCGACGCGTTGGCCGACACGCTGGGCACGCTCGCCACCTCTCCCGAAAGCGAGAGCGCCAAGGCCGCCACCGTGCAGGACCTGTCGGATCTGGCGGAGTCGCTGCGCAGCACCTCCTCCTCCATTCAATCCCTGCGCGCCCAGGCTGACGACGAGATCGCCAGCACGGTCGACAGCATCAACGAGACGCTGAACAGCATCGACTCCCTGAACGACCAGATCGTCAAGGGCAAGGCGCTGGGCCAGAACGTCACCGAC
>CBFGPE010000220.1:0-7979 GCA_965650625.1 uncultured Azospirillum sp.
TCCATGTCCTGGTAGATGCGGAAGCGGTCGCGCACCGCCAGCCAGTCTTCGGCCAGCATCTCGAAGATGTGCAGGTCGATCTCCTGGCCGTCCTTCACCACCTGGCGCTTCAGCACGCCGACCGGGCGGTAGCCGATCATCGGCTGGCCTTTCAGCAGGCGGGGGCTGTTGGTGCCCAGGATGTGGTTCACCACCTTGCGCAGCCCCATGGCGAAGAAGACGTGGTTCAGCATGTAGGCGAAGTTCAGCGGGGCCGCCCCCATCCGCCCTGCCCGCTCGCCCATCAGCACGCCGATGGTGGCGATCCGCCACTCCGGCTCGGTCACGGTGATGGAGACATGGCCGGCCGGCACGCCGTCGACGCAGAGGATGCGGTGGACATAGTCGTCGCGCTCTCTACTGCGCCGCAGCCACGCCTTCTGCCGCTCCACGTCGTAAGCGACGGCGGTCAGCATCTGGCCGGCGATGTCGGGACGGGTGCGCCAGTCGAGCAGCAGTTGGGCGTGGTCCTCCGTCGGCTCGATGAAGGTCAGGGCGCCACTCACACTGTTTCTCCCAACTGGCGCAGCATCGCCTGATGGAAGTCGAGGATGCGGCGCTCGCGCCGGCCATAGATGCCGGTGACGTGGGGAAGGTCGGCGATGCCGGGACGGCCCTGCTGCACCGCCTCGCAGACCGGGCGGTCCTCGGCGATCACCGTGCTGGCGGACTCGATCAGATAGGCGGCGGTGGAGCGGTGGAAGGCCTGCTCGCGCGCCGTCTCCAGCCGGGTGGTGGGCAGGAACAGCTGCCACCGCAGGACCGAGGCGTCGGGGGCGACGGGATCGACCCGGTGCGGGATCACCGTGGCGCCGTAGAAGGTCGCCAGATAGAAGTTCGGGAAGATGAAGGTGTGGCGGTAGAAGGGCTCTTCGGCGAAGCGGCACATGCGCAGCTTGGCGTCCAGCTTCGCCCACCAGCCGGCGGTGCCGTCGGCCAGCAGCCAGCGGGAATCGCTGTTGGCGCCGTGGCGTTCAGTGACGAGATGGCTCTGCCAGTCCGGATGCACCGCGGGGTGGATGGTGTCGGGATGGACGGTGGAGCCGTGGAAGTCGTCCATGGTGTTCTCGACCAGCGCCTTCCAGTTGGCCTGGAACGCGATGCCGACCGGGGCCTGCGGGTTCAGGCAGTTGGCCGACATCGTCGCCAGCCGCTCGCCATAGGGCGCCAGATGCTGGGTCAGCGTCGGCCCGCCGTCCTGTGCGACGCGGGCGAAGACCAGGGCGCCGCAGCGGTCGATCTGCAGGGGCCGCACCCGCTCCTTGTCGCGGCAGACACCCTCCATCGCCTCGCTGCGGCGGTGCAGTTCGAAGCGCAGACCGGCCATCTCGGCGGTCAGGAGGTTGGTGTCGTCGAACACGCCCACATAGAGCCAGCAGCGGCCGAACACCCGCTCGCGCTCCTGGGCGAAGGCCTCCCCGGTCCAGAAATGGCTGTGTGGAAGGAAGGCGCCGGTCTCGGGGATGACAGCGTGGACTTGGGGTGCCGTCATCCAAACCTCCGCGAGAAACCCCTGCCTTTGGGGATGGGGCGGGATAGCCGTTCCACGCTATCAGAACAAAACTTGAACATTGTCGCAAGTCCCTCTACATGACAGGAATGCTGAAGCCCGTCGAGGCCGCCTATCGCTTCCGTATCTACCCGACGCCGGAGCAGGAAAATCTGCTGAACCGGACGTTCGGATGCGTGCGTGTGGTCTACAACCGTGCCCGTGCTTTGCGGGAGGCGACGTGGACAGAGCGCAAGGAGCGGTGCGGCTTTACCCAGACGAATGCCATGCTGACGGCGTTGAAGAAGCAGCCCGAATTCGTGTGGCTGAACGAAGTGTCGAGCGTCCCGCTTCAGCAGGCGCTTCGCCACCTTGACGTGGCCTATCGCAACTTCTTCCAGCGACGGGCGCGCTATCCGAAGTTCCGCCGCAAGGACGGACCGCAGTCGGCGGAGTTCACCAAATCGGGCTTCACCTACCGTGATGGCCGGTTGAAGCTCGCTAAAATGGCTGAGCCGCTGGACGTGGTGTGGTCGCGTGACCTCCCCAGCGAACCGACCACGGTGACGGTGACGCGCGAAGCGGACGGGTGCTGGTATGTTTCCTGCCGCGTCGTCGCCACTGTCGAGACGCTGTCCGGCGGCGGTGACGTCGGTATCGACCTCGGGCTGAAGGACTTCGCCACCCTGTCCACGGGCGAAAAGATCGCCAACCCGTGCCACCTCGCCAAGCGACAGAGGCGGCTTGCCCGCCTTCAGCGTCGGCTGTCGAAAAAGGCAAAGGGTTCGAAGAACCGGGCAAAGGCCAAGCTGAAGGTGGCCCGCGCCCATGTCTCCGTGCGTCATGCGCGGAGCAATTTTCTGCATCAACTCAGCACTCGACTGATCCGTGAAAACCAAACGGTTTGCGTCGAGACCTTGTCGGTGAACGGCATGCTGCGGGCAAAGCTCCACAGCCGGTCCATTGCCGATGCGGGCTGGAGTGAGTTCAACCGCATGCTCGCCTACAAGGCGGTGTGGTATGGGCGGAAAGTGGTCAAGATCGATCGCTTTTACCCCTCCACCAAGACTTGCAGCGGGTGTGGTGCCATAGAACATGGTTTGACGTTGGCTGACCGTGGATGGACGTGCCCAGGCTGCGGAAGCTTCCATGATCGCGATCTCAACGCAGCGCGCAATATCTTGGCCGCCGGACTGGCGGTGTCTGCCTGCGGAGCGGGTGTTAGTCTTGGGGGGCTTCGGCATTCCGAGCAGTCCGCTGTGAAACAGGAACCTGTACTGCGAAGTTCAGGATTCCTACGGCTTTAGCTGTGGGAAAGAGTCAAGCCGGCTGCTCCGCGTCAGCGGTGGCGGGATGGAAGGTCATGATGCGGGAGAAGCGCCGGTCGGCACCGATCGGGGCGGCGCTGTGCAGCACCAGCGCGCGGCCGGGCGCAAAAGCGATGCGCAGGTTGGCGGCCTCGATGCGCTCCCAATCGTCCCCCGGCTCCACCGCATCGCCGCGGTGGGAAAAGGCGTCGGACAGGGCGGCCAGCCGAGCGAAGAGATCGCTTCCCAGCTCCTCCTCCAGTGATGGGCCGTCGGTCGCCACCCGGACGAAGACCAGCCGGCCGCAGCGGGCCAGCGAGGCCGGGTGCAGGGCCAGCCGGCGGCGTCCCTCCGCCTCCAGCTGGAAGTCGGTCGGGTTGAAGGGCAGCCCCACCGGCACGCCGTCGGCGTCGAAGCTCCAGCCGTGATAGGGGCAGCGCAGCGGGCCGCAGCCCGACGGCTCGCCATGGATCACGGCGAAGCGGTGGGTGCAGACATTGCGGAAGGCGACCACCCGCCCCTTGATGTTCTGCGCCACCAGCGGCACCGCCCCCACCCGCGTGGTGACGAAGGCGTTGGAGCTGGCGAGGTCATCCGCCATGCAGAGGTGGAACCAGTGGTTTTCGGGGCGGCTTTCGGGAGCGCTGTCGGGCATCGCGGACCTCAGGCGGTGCGGCCGCCGTCCACCGTGACGATGGACCCGGTCATCCAGCGGCTGGTGTCGGCGAGCAGATAGGCGATCATGTGGGCGATGTCGTCGGGATGGCCGAAGCCCAGCGGCTGCAGCGTGCGCAGATGCTCGTACTGTTCGGCGGTCAGCTTCTGCTTGCCGCGCTCGATCAGCTCGGTCTCGACGATGGAGGGAACGACGCAGTTGACGCGGATGCCGTCGCTCAGCAGCTCCACCGCCAGCCCCTTGGTGGCGGCGATGATGCCTCCCTTGCTGGCGGCATAGACGACGTTGCCCGGCGAGGCCGCCGTCGCCGCGGTGGAGGAGATCAGCGCCATCGCCGCCCGCTCGGCATGGCAGCCCTTCTGCCGCAGCCCGCGGGCGAGCGCGAGCGCGCTGCCCAGATTGGCCCGCATCACCTCGTCGAAGAAGGCGGCGGAGAAGATGCGGATCGGCCGCAAGGTCTGGATGCCGGCGCAGTGCGCGATGCCGTCGAAGGGCGCGTCGTCGGCGCACAGCCCCTTCATCCAGCCGGGCACGGCTTCGAGGTCGGACAGGTCGAAGGGGGCGATGGCGTGCCCCCCACCCTCGTCATCGCCGTCCAACTGGTCGGCGGTCTCGGCCAGCCGTTCCTCGTCGCGGCCGTTCAGCACCAGCCTCGCACCCAGCCGCGACAGCATCACCGCCGTCGCCCGGCCGATCCCGGCCGACGCCCCGGTCACCAGGATGCGGCGGCCGGTCAGGTCCATGGGATTGTAGGCGGCCGGGGAGCGGGCGGTCATGGCGGGGAAATCCAGGTTGGTGGCGTGTCGGGTGCGGACCATAGCACGACGGCCGGCCGACATCAGCGCGTCCGGGACTGCGGCCTTTTGGTGCGGGGCGTCACCGCTGCCAGCACATTGAAAAGCACACCACTCCAATGGTGTGCTATTGCGATTGCCCTGCATATGTGCTCCATTAAAATGGAATAATTTGCAAGGCAAGCGGCCATGGGTGACGGTGCAGGCCTGACCGTTCAGATCCACCATCACGGCGTCTGGCACGATGCCGCCGACCTGACGGTCAATGATGTCCGGGCCGGGATCCACTCGCCCACCCGGCTCGAGTACGACCCCTTCTATTTCATCGCCTTCGGCAATGCGGAGTTTGCCGCTGGGCACCCGGTGACCGGCTGGCGGGCCGTATCGGTGCGCGACCGGGTCGATATGGCGGCGCATCGCCGGGACCATTGGCCGCCTTTCCTGCTCGACCTGCTGCCCCAGGGGCACGCCCGCCGCCGTCTGGCGGCCGAGATGGGATTCGATCCCGATGACGAGGGCTTCGCCTTCCCGCTTCTGCTACGCGGAGCAGGGAGCCCCATCGGCAATGTCCGCGTCAAACAGGCTTATGAGGCCGAGCGGGAGCGCCTGAGCGGTGAAACGGTGACCGGCGTGACGCTGGACGAGGTCTTCGAGCGCTCCCCCGCTTTCCAGGACATGGCCGGCCGCTTCGCTCTGATCGCTTCGGGGTCGAGTGGCGTCCAGGGCGAATGGCCGAAGCTGCTGCTGACGCGCAAGGACGACGGGCTGTGGTATCCCGATTCCCTGGTCGGCGATGACGAGGCCCGCGACCACATCATCGTCAAGATGTCGCGGGCGAAGGGGCCGGAGGACCGCCTGATCCTGGCCTGCGAGGCGCCCTATCTGGAGATCGCCCGCGGCTTCGGCCTGCGGGTCGGCCGGCCGCTGACCCACCGCGGCGACACGCTGGCGATCCCCCGCTTCGACCGCGCCGTGGTGACGAGCGGTGGGGTGGCAGACGGCGTGACGCGGTTGGGCCAGGAAAGCCTGGTCTCCGCCGCGGGCGTCGCCGCCTTCGGCCACCAGACGACGCATGAGGCCTACATTGCCGTGCTCCACGCCGTCTGCACCGAGCCGGCCGGGGAGATCGTCGAGTATGTGCTGCGCGACCTGCTGAACCGGGCGATGGGCGACACCGACAACCATGGCCGCAACACCGCCCTGCAGAAGCGCCCCGACGGCTGGATCGGCCTGACCCCGCGCTTCGACTTCGCGCCGATGGTGCTGGATCCGGGGGTGATCGCGCCATCGACCCGCTGGGAGTGCCTGCGCGGTGGCGGCTTCCCCATCCGGTTCGAGCGGATTTGCGAGGCCGTCGCCGCCGTCACCGGGGACGATGGGCTGGGCAGGCGGCTGGCCGGGGCGCTGTCGGCGAAGGCCGATGCGGTCGCCGCCTTGCCGGAGACGGCGCGTGCCCATGGGGTGCCGGAGCCGGTGATCGCCCGCGCCTTCGCCGCCTGCGGCGAGCTTGCCGCCGCACTCGCGGCCCTGCCGGCAGGAGATTTTGGGAAAGGCCGGGCCGATGCCGCGCCGTAAGCCGCCCAGCCGCGTGGAACTGTTCGAGGCACGCCATAGCCTGCTCCGGGCGGCGGAAGGGGGAGAACTGACCTGGGCCGAGGGGGTGCGGGCCATGCGCCGCTCCTTCGGCATGACCCAGGCGGAGTTCGGGCAGGCCTTCGGCCTCACCACCCGGCAGGTCTCGCAGTTGGAGACCGGGGCCGCCAACCCGACGGTGGCGACGCTGGAACGGCTGGCCCGGCCCTTCGGGCTGACCGTCGGCCTGATCCCGGAGCCTGCCATCCCGGAGCCTTCTCGGAAGGAACCGGAGCGGTGACCATAGGACCCGTGTGCCGCAATCAATCTTCCGGAAACCAATCCGGCGTCACTGTGCGCTATGGTGCCGGCCACCGATCACCGAAGAGGCCCTTGCCGGGCCCTGGAACACGCGAAGGACAGGACAGAATGAAAGCCATCATCGACGGCATCCGGATCGCCGGCCTGCGCGCGGTGGTGCCGCCCCAGCGCCATTCCTTCGTCGAGGACCCCGGCATGTTCACGGTGGAGGAGGCGAAGAAGCTGGCCGCCACCATCGGCGTGCAGGAACGCCGCGTGCTGCCGCCGCCCTATTGCGCATCCGACCTCTGCGTCGCCGCGGCGGAAGGGCTGATGCAGCAGCTGGACTGGGACCCGGCGACGGTGGAGGTGCTGGTCTTCGTCTCGCAGGACGCCGATTACGTGCTGCCGGCGACCGCCTGCATCATGCAGCACCGGCTGGGGCTGCCGACCAGTGCGGCGGCCTTCGACGTGCCGCTGGGCTGCTCGGGCTATGTCTACGGCCTGTGGATCGCGGCGAAGCTGCTGGGCGGGTCGACCGCCAAGCGGGCGCTGGTCCTGTGCGGCGACAACGCCACCCGCCACCTGCACCCGGAGGACCGCGCCACCCTGCCCTTGTTCGGCGACGCCGGATCGGCCACCGCGCTGGAGGTGGACGCGGCGGCCCCGCCGATTCCGGTGGTGATCGGCACCGACGGCGCCGGCGCCCCGCACATCTTCGTCAAGGCCGGCGGCAAGCGCCACTGCCTGATCCCGCCGGTCGGCACCGCCGGCCGGATCGCCGGCGGCGACGAGGCCGCCCAGCTGGAGCGCGATTCGCGCCTGACCCTGAACGGGGCGGAGGTGTTCTCCTTCACCCTGCGGGCCGTGCCGCCGCTGCTGCGCGAGGCGATGGAGCATGCCGGCACCAACGTCGACGGCATCGACCGCTTCGTCCTGCACCAGGCCAACGCCTTCATGCTGGAGCATCTGCGCAAGCGCGTGAAGGCGCCGGCCGACCGTTTCGTCATCGACATGCAGGGCTTCGGCAACACCAGCTCCGCCTCCATCCCGCTGGCGGTCTGCCACAGCATGGGCGCCCAGCTGGCGGCCGGTCCGGTGAAGACGCTGATGGCCGGCTTCGGCGTCGGCTGGTCCTGGGGGGCGATGGTGGCGGAGCTGGGGCCGATGCCGGAGCCGCAGGTGGTCGATCTGCCGGAGGGGTATCCGGTGCTGGCGGTGGGATGAGGGGTGGCACGGACAAGCTGGACAGCGTGTTAGCTGTCAGGTTGCGACACCTCTTTGGCGCTGAAAACCTTCAGCTGGGCCGCGATTTTGGTTTTGGTCAGGGAGCAGGGATCGGGAGGTCGATAGGTTGGATTGGTCCGCTCCGGCTTAGCTTTCAGGCGCTCGCTCACGACCTCGTCGGGGGATCGGCCATCCAAGACCCGTTGGCGACGGGCGTTGTAGGCGAGATTGTAGCGGGCCACCGCCTTACGGCGGCTCACGGGGTTGACGGCGGGACGGACGCCGGGTGAGCTTTGCTCATCATGGCATCGACGGACAGGTCTGCGCCGAGTTCCGGTGCGCCGACGCACGACGTCATAAGGCGTCGCTCGATCCACGCACCGTATTCCCAGATATCCCAACAGCTCACGTCCCAACAACGTTCCGCAACCAATCAATAAGCTGGTGTCCTTTCTGCCGGCGGAAGGTCAGTGGTGGAGGGGGCGGAGTGAATGGACATCGCTCTGAACGGCATGAATTCAGAACCTTCTCTGATTGGGTTTGTCGGGTCAAGGCCGGATGGGCCTTTTCTGCTC
>CBFGPE010000221.1:0-7789 GCA_965650625.1 uncultured Azospirillum sp.
GACCGGCAGCAAGCGCCACACCGTGACGATGACGGCGGCCCAGGCCAACGGCTTCTCCAACATCACCGGTGCCGTGGTCGGCGACCGTCTGCTGATCAAGGACGTCGACCTTTCCGCCATGCAGGTCGAGACGGCCGCCGGCTCCACCACCCTGCGGGTCGGCAGCGATCTGGCGGTGACCCTGGACGGCAGCTTCGAGGCCAGCCAGTTCCAGGTCGGCAGCGACGGTGGCGTCACCATCGTTCAGGCCGCCGTTTCGCCCCCTCCCCCTCCCCCGCCGCCCGTCACGCAGCCGGATCCCACGCCGGTACCCGTCCCTGACCCGACGCCGGATCCCACTCCCGTCCCGCCCGCCGATCCCGCCTCCACCCCCTCGACGCCGGCCGCCGGCGGGCAGTCAGGCGGCTTCAACGCGCTCGCCTACATCGCCTCCTATCCCGACCTGATCGCCGCCTTCGGCACCAACACCGAGGCCGCGACCCAGCATTACCAGCAATATGGACAGGCGGAGGGGCGGACGGTCACCTTCGATCCGCTGGCCTACACCGCCTCCTACCCCGACCTGATCGCCGCCTTCGGCACCGACACCGACGCCGCGGCCCGGCATTACATCGAGTTCGGCTACAGCGAGGGGCGGCACCCCAACTTCGACGGGTTGGACTACATCGCCTCCTATCCGGACCTGATCGCCGCCTTCGGCACCGACGCCAACGCCGGCACCCGCCACTTCATCGAGCATGGCGCCGCCGAGGGGCGCAGCGTCACCTTCGACGGCTACAACTATCTGGCCGCCAACCGGGACGTCGCCCTCGCCTATGGCCTCAGCCCCGACGCCGCGGCCAGCCACTACATCCAGTTCGGGCAGTCGGAAGGCCGGCCGGCCCAGGGCTTCGACGCGCTGCGCTATATCGCCAGCAACCCGGACCTGATCCAGGCCTTCGGTCCCGACGTCCAGGCGGCGGAAATCCACTATGTCCAGTTCGGCTACAGCGAGGGCCGGTCGCTGACCGCCTTCGACCCGGCGGCCTATCTGGCGAGCCATCCGGAGATCGCCACGGAGTTCGGCACCAGCGACGCCGCGGTCGAACTGGCCTACATCAAGCGCAGCACCTCTACGGCAGCGGAGCCGATGCCCGCCTTCGCCGCGATGACGCCCATCGCCGTCACCATGCTGGCGGCCGGGATGACCGGGTCGGAGACGCTGGGGATCGATGGCGGCTTCCACGACGCTTCGTCGTCCACCCTGGCGTCCGGCCTGCTGGCGGCGGGCGACGGCGGGCTGTCGACCCGGCAGCGGACGGAGCTTCCGGCCTGAGATTGGGCTTGAGGATGGGCCTGAAGGCGAGGAAGGGGCGGCCTTGGGGCCGCCCTTTTCTCATTGGACCGGCCGGTCTCCGGCTGCGATCCGGGGCCGGCGCATGGACAGGGCGGTCAGGAAGCCGGCCGCGGCGGCCGTGCCGCCCAGCAGGAAGACGCTGCCGTAGCCGGCCCGGTCGGCGAGCAGCCCGGCCACCGGGCCGGTCAGGCCATAGGCCAGATCCTGGAAGGCCGCGAAGGCGCCGAGCGCCGTCGCCCGCAGATGCGGCTCCACCAGATGCACCACCTCCCGGCCCATGGCGGGAAAGACCAGGGAGCAGCCGAGCCCGGTCAGGAAGGCGCCGGCCAGGGCCAGGGTGGGATCGCCGGCACTCCAGACCAGCAGCTGGCCGACCGCCTCGACCGCCAGCGATCCCATCGCCACCGGCAGGCCGCCGATGCGGTCGGGAAGATGGCCGAAGGCGAAGCGTACCAGGACGAAGCCGACCCCGAAGGCGGTCAGGCCGAGCCCGGCGAAGGGCCAGGATTCATGGACGAAGTGCAGCGAGAAGAAGGCGCCGATGGCGGCGAAGCCGATGCCCTGCAGGCTGACGACGGCGCCGTGCAGCCAGATCCGGCCGAGCACGGAACGGAAGGGCGGGCGCTTGGCGCCGGGATGCGCCGCGACCCCCGCCATCGGCCGGATCGCCAGCAGCCCCAGCGCCGGCAGCAGGGCGCCGACCGCCATGGTGCCGGAGAAGCCGATGCCGTCGAGCAGCAAGAGCCCCAGCGGACCGCCCGCCGCGAAGGCGCCGTAGAGCGCCGCGCCGACCAGGGCCAGCACCTTGCCGGACCGCTGCGGGCCGACGATGCCGATCCCCCAGGCGATCACGCCGACCCCGACGAGGCTTTCGCCCAGACCGATCAGCAGGCGCCCCAGCACAAGGACGCAGAAGGCCGTCCAGGGCAGTTGTGGCAGCAGCCCGGCGGCAAGCGAGACCAGCCCGCCGGCGATGTAGAGCGCCAGTCCGCGCGCCACCGCCGGCTTGGCCCCGCCGCCGTCCACGAGATTGCCGGCGAAGCTGCGGGTAAGGATGGTGGCGAGAAAGGCGCTGCCGACGCCCAGCCCCGCCCAGACATTGCCCAATCCCAGGGTCCCGGCCACGAACAGCGGCGTGACGGGAAGGGAGATGGCGACGCAGAGGTAGGAGACGAAAAGGATGGCGGCCAGGATGAACAGGCGGCCCTGGGATGGGTCGCGTGATGGATCGCGTGCCGGCTGGGGAGTCATGGTTGTGCTCCACACTGGTCCTCGGTCGGCGAGCGTCCCGGTCATACGAACGCACTCCGACCCCTGAGGATCGTTGAGTGCGTTGATTGACGTTGAACGCTTACGGCCAGTGCGACTGACAACGGTCAGAGAGCTAACCGATCCGGGGACCCAAGACAACCATGAAGACAGTCGGGGAAATCGCTGCCGCTTCCATGGGGCGGGTGGCCGCCAGCGGGCTTTCCTCAGCGGCCCTTGCGCTCGGCTTTCATGGAAGGCAGCGCCACGTCGATCAGCAGCCGGTGGCCGCGGTCCTTGTCCGGGGCCAGGGTGGAGACGGCGAGCAGCCGCACGGCCTCCTCCTTGGCGTCGCCATCCTCGTCGCTGAACAGCAGGCGGGTGCCGGTGCCGTTCCGCTCCGCCCGGTAGGCGAGCGTCGTCGCCGGCAGGCGTCCGGACGGGGCGGCCTGCCACAGCGTGCCGGGAAGCATCACCTCCAGCCGGCCGTCGGGGCGGTGCACCGGCGTCTCGAAGCGTGGGTCCTGGTCGAGGTCCAGCACGACGCGCAGCCCGTCGCCGCCGTTGGCGGTGCGGATGCGCTCCACATGGCGGGGCGTCGTGGAGGCCGCCACGGTCTGGATTCCGGATGAGCGGGCGGGCGTATCGGGGGCCGGCTTGACGCCGGGACGCAGGATTTCCACCGCCGGCTCCGTCCGCAGGGCGGGGGCACCATCCTGCGGCTCGGGCTTCGCTGCCGGGATCGGGGGGGCCGGGATTGGGGCCGCGGCCGGCTGTGCCGGCGGCTGGGCCTCGACAGGCTGGGCTTGTAAAGGCTTTTCGGAGGCGGGTTGCGCGGGAGCCGGCTTGGCCGCGTCCCCGACCTGCTCCGCGAAGCCGCCGCGGCGGCCCTCCGCGCGGCCCTGCCGGACATAGTGGGCATAGCCGCTGGAGAGCTGCCCGTTGCGGACGGCGGCGGCGACGTCGGGGTTGGCGGCCAGATAGGCCCGCTCCCGCCAGCCCTTCGGCGGCGCCAGGGTGGTGTCGACCTCCGCGGAACGGCGCCAGTTGGACAGCAGCGACGGCATCGATCCCTGCAGCCCCAGCCCCTCCACCGCCAGCGACAGCCACAGGGGCGTCAGCAGCAGGAGCAGAAGGCGCAGGAGCTGGGGGATCGGCGACAAGGCGGGTCGTGTCCGGCGAAAGGGGAAACGGCACCGGTCCCGGTGGTCCGGCTGTGCTGCATGCCTACTCCCAAGCGCCGCATCGGGTCCAGGAAAAGCGGTCGCTCCGGCGATCCGGGCAAGACATGGAAGGGCCGGTCCCAAGCCGTTCGGCCAGTCCCGTTCGAGCACCAACGATGCGGGGTACCCCATCGTTCGGGTGGCCGCGGGAGGGCCCGATGCTCACCTTCGGTTGGCCGCAGCCGTTCGGCGCCACCCCTTAGAGTTTCGGAACCGGGAAGCCTTCATGGAACAGATGCGAGACGGATCGCCGGCCGATCCGGCGCGGGACCCCTCCGCCCCCCTCTCCTCCCCCCTCGCCTCCAATGGCCAGCCCCAGGCCGAAGATCCCCATCCCGGCTCAAATCCCGGCTCCAACCCCGGCCCCCGTCTCGATCCCGGCATCGCCGGGCTGGTCTCGGCTTTGCGCATGCTGGGAATTCCGGCCGACTATGACGGCGTGCGCCATGCCTGCGGCGGCGAATCCCCCGACCTGACCGGGCTGGTCCGTCAGGCCCACCGGCTGGGCGCCAAGGCCCGCGTGGTCAAGACCAAGTGGGAACGGCTGGAGCGCACGCCGCTGCCGGCGCTGGTCCCCGGCCCCGACGGCGGCTTCCTGGTGCTGGCCAAGGCCGGCAACGACCGCGTGCTGGTGCATGACGCCGCGACCAACCAGACCCGCATCCTCGATCGCGAAGGGTTCGAGCCGCTGTGGAGCGGCCGGTTGATCTGCCTGGGGCGCAAGGGCACGCTGGGCATGGGCCAGCCGCGCTTCGACGCCCGCTGGTTCGGCGCGGTCGCCTGGAAATATCGCGGCATCCTGGGCGAGGTGCTGCTGGCGTCCTTCTTCATCCAGCTGTTCGCGCTGGTGACGCCGCTGTTCTTCCAGGTGGTGGTCGACAAGGTGGTGGTGCACCGCAGCCTGGGCACGCTGGACGTGCTGATGGCCGGCATGCTGGCCGTCATCCTGTTCGAGGCGGTGCTGGGCGGCCTGCGCACCTACACCTTCGCCCACACCGCCAACCGGCTGGATGTGGAGCTGGGGGCCAAGCTGTACCAGCGGCTGCTGTCGCTCCCCATGGGCTATTTCGCGGCGCGCCGGGTCGGCGACAGCGTCGCCCGCGTGCGCGAGCTGGAGACGATCCGCAACTTCATGACCAGCTCCACCATCACGCTGGTGCTGGATCTGCTGTTCACCGTGGTCTTCCTCGGCGTGATGCTGCTGTACAGCCCGATGCTGACGGCGATCGTCGCGGCCTCCTTCCCTGTCTACATCGTCATCAGCCTGGTGGCGACGCCGATCCTGCGCCGCCGGCTGGACGAGAAGTTCGCCCGCGGCGCCGAGAACCACAGCTTCCTGGTCGAGACGGTGTCGAGCATCGAGACGGTCAAGGCGATGGCGGTGGAGCCGCGCATGCAGCGCCGCTGGGAGGACCAGCTGTCCGGCTATGTCCGCGCCGGTTTCCGCGCCGGCAACCTGAACAACGTCGCCAGCCAGTCGGTGCAGTTCGTCTCCAAGATCTCGACCATGCTGGTGCTGTGGCTGGGCGCCAAGCTGGTGATCGAGGGCAGCCTGACGGTGGGCGAGCTGGTGGCTTTCAACATGTTCGCCGGCCGCGTCGTCCAGCCGGTGCTACGCATCGCCCAACTGTGGCAGGACTTCCAGCAGGTGCGATTGTCGATGCACCGCATCGGCGACATCCTGAACACCTCCCCCGAACCGCTGCAAAGCCCCGGCCGCGCCGCCATGCCGTCGATCAAGGGCGACCTGACCTTCGACCACGTCACCTTCCGCTACCGCCATGACGGGTCGGAGACGCTGAGCGACGTGTCGCTGCACATCCCGGCCGGTCAGGTGGTCGGCATCGTCGGCACGTCCGGCTCAGGCAAGAGCACGCTGGCCAAGCTGCTGCAGCGCTTCCATGTGCCGGAGCGCGGGCGGGTGATGGTGGACGGGACCGACCTCTCCACTGCCGACGCGGTGTGGCTGCGCCGGCAGATCGGCGTCGTGTTGCAGGACAACGTGCTGTTCTCAGGCACCATCCGCGAGAACATCGCGCTGACCGACCCGACCATGGACATGGCCCGCGTCGTCGCCGCGGCGAAGCTGGCCGGCGCCCACGACTTCGTCGTCGAGCTGCCCGACGGCTACGACACCGTGGTGGGGGAGCGCGGCGCCAGCCTGTCGGGCGGGCAGCGGCAGCGCATCGCCATCGCCCGCGCGCTCGTCACCAACCCGCGCATCCTGATCTTCGACGAGGCGACCAGCGCGCTCGACCATGAATCGGAGCGGATCATCCAGGCCAACATGCGCCGCATCTGCGCCGGCCGCACCGTGTTGATCATCGCCCACCGCCTGTCCACCGTCGCCATCGCCGACCGCATCGTCACGGTGGAGCGTGGCCGCATTGTCGAGGACGGCGCGCCCGACGAGCTTCTGCGCCGTGGCGGCCGTTACGCCACGCTGTTCCGCGGTCAAATGGGGCAGCTGCCGGGCGGGAACCCGCCGCCGACGGACGGGCTGATCGAACAGCGGGCCGCGGGCTGAGAGGGATGAACGCCATGAGCAAGACGACCGCCGCGGTGAAGGCCACCCCCGCCGATCAGACTCCCACCCCTCCCGCCTCCACGCCGGGCGTCAAGCCGCCGGCCAATGCGCCGGGCACCCCAGGGGGGCCGCGCCCGCCCACCAAACTCCAGGGGCGGCCGCAGAAGCGCCGCCGCGACGAGATGGACTTCCTGCCCGACGCGCTGGAGATCCTGGAACGGCCGCCCTCGCCCACCGCGCGCATCTTCACCGGCGTCATCATGCTGGCCTTCACCGCCGCCTGCGCCTGGGCGTGGTTCGGCCATGTCGACGTGGTGGCGGTGGCGCAGGGCCGGGTGGTGCCGAGCGGCCGGACCAAGACCATCCAACCGATGCAGACCGGCGTCGTCCGCGCCATCGACGTGGAGGACGGCCAGCTGGTCAAGGCCGGCCAGACCCTGATCGAGCTGGACCCGACCGAGGCCGCCGCCGACCGCGACCGCATCCGCTCCGACCTGTCGGCCGCGCGAGCCGAGGCGGCGCGGCTGCGCGCGGCGCTGGAGGTGGTGAACGGCAAGCCCGACGCCGTCTTCGCCGCCCCGGCCGGCCTGTCGGCCGATCTGGCGCGGATGCAGAGCCAGCTTCTCGCCAGCCAGATCGCCGAGCAGCGCGCCAAGCTGGCGGCACTCGACCGCGAGCAGGCCCGGCGCGAGGCCGACCGCGCCACCGTGGTGCAGACCATCGCCAAGCTGAACGCCACCCTGCCGCTGATCCGCGAGCGGGCCGAGGCGCTGTACGACCTGTCGAAGCGCGGCACCTCGTCCCGCTTCCAGTATCTGCAGCTTCAGCAGGATCTGGTCGGGCAGGAGCAGGAGCTTCTGGTCCAGAAGATCAAGCTGACGGAGGCCGACGCCTCCATCGCCGCCACCGCCGAGCAGCGCCGCCAGACCGAGGCCGAGTTCCGCCGTCAGCTCTACACCAACCTCGCCGAGGCCGAGCGCAAGGCCGCCTCGCTGGAGCAGGAGCTGGCCAAGGCGGAGCAGCAGGTCGATCTCTTGCGGCTGACCGCGCCGGTGGACGGCTATGTCCAGCAGCTGGCGGTGCACACGGTGGGCGGCGTGGTGACCACCGCCCAGCCGCTGATGGTCATCGTGCCGGAGGACAGCCATCTGGAGGTCGAGGCCTTCATCCCCAACAAGGACATCGGCTTCGTCCAGACCGGACAGGTGGCGGAGGTGAAGGTGGAGGCCTTCTCCTTCACCAAATACGGCCTGATCCCCGGCCGTGTCGCCTCGCTGTCCAGCGACGCCGTGCAACAGCAGCAGCAGGCCGACAAAGGGACGGACAAGAGTGGCGCCAAGGCGCCGGAGGCCGGGTCGGTCTATGCCGCCCGCATCGCGCTGGATCAGGACACGCTGGAGGTCGACGGCAAGCAGACGCGGCTGCAGCCGGGCATGACGGTCAGCGCCGAGATCA
>CBFGPE010000222.1:0-7778 GCA_965650625.1 uncultured Azospirillum sp.
GCGCCGGCCGGGCCGAAGGCGCCCGCGATCTGCGGCCCCTGCTGCGCCATGATGACGAAGGCGTTCGTCCCCATCTGCGCCTGGACCGCCACGTCCTGGATCTGATAGCCGAGATTGCCCATCACGCCGCGCAGCCGGCCGGCGCTTTCCCCCGCCGCGTCCTGTGCCGCCGCCGCCATCTTCGTCGCCGCGGCGCCCGCCTGCAGGTCCGCCCCCGTCTGCCTTGCCGCCTGCCCGGTCCGGGTGTAGGCGGCGGCAAGCTGCGGCTGCAGCCGGGCCGCCTCCTCCATCGACCGCCAGCCGTTCCTGACCTGGACGTCCAGCGTCTCCAGCGCCCCCTCCAGGGTCTTGTAGGTGCGGCGGAGCTTGTCGACCTGCTGGGCATCCTGTTCGCGCTGCTGGTAAAGCTTGCGCTGGTCCTCGGTCAGCGCGGTGTAGCCGGTCGCCAGCTTGCCGGTGGAGGCATTCAGTTGCTCCAACTCCTGCCGGGCGCCGTCGACGCGGGTTTGGCCCAGCCGGTCGATCTGCTGGGTCACCGCTTCGAGGTCGCGCTTCGCCTGCGCGACGTCGGCCTCGACGGCAAAGCGGGCGGTGACGTTGCGTCCGGCCATGGTCTCACCGTTCCAGTGCGAGGAGTTCGGCTTCCGCCCCGCTCATGATCTCGAAGGCGTCGAGCATGATCGCGGCTTGGTCGCCGTAGCCGCCGGACTCCGGAAGATGCCCGGTGGCGGGGATGATGCCGGCGGCCATGCCGCCGATGCGTCCGGGATGGGGGCGGTAGGCGCGCCAGTAGCGCACCATCTCCAGGTCCCCGTCGGACAGGGTCAGGCGGGGGTTGCGGTCGTAGCGCTCGCCGAAGAGGTCCCACGCCGAGCCGTCGGGCGCTTCTTCTTCGCCGTCGGGGAAAGCGTCCGGCTGGAGGCTGACCGCGACGGCGATGCGGAGTTTTTTTCCAGGGCCTTGGTCGGCTGCATCAGGTTCAGGATTTTGAACCCGACCGCCCGCATCTCGTTTTCGTCCAGATGGCCAAGCGTTTCGTCGGTGGTGAGGTTGCCCCGGCGGACGAACGGTGCATCGGTGCCTGTGGCGTCCTTCACGCCTTCCCATCCCACCAGGAAATGACGGCAGGCGATGAAGGGAGCCACCGACAGATAGAACTCGAAGTCGCCCTCCACCCCGGCATAGCGCCCGCCAAGGCTCCGGGCGATGCGGGCGATCTCGGCGTAGCGGTCGCGCAGTTCCGGGTCCACGTCGGCCGGTTTGCCGACCGCCTCCACCGCGTCGATGATCTCCAGCGCCTCCGCCAGATTGTCGGGGCCGATGGCCTCGATGTCGGCACGCAGGGCGGCGTAGAGCGCCTTGTCGCCGGCATAGGTGGCGCCGGTGGCCAGCAGGTCGCGGCGGAAGGCGGCGCGCTGCAGATGGCTTGGCACGGCGAGGCGATAGACCGGCTGCGGGGCCGCGTCGATCTCGGCCTGCACGGCGTCGATCATCGCCTGGAAGTCGGCCCGCGCCTTGTCGCTTTCCGCCTTGCTCAGCAGGTCGCGCAGGGTGGTGAGGAAGTCCAGGCGCGGGGTGAAAGGAACGATGTCCTTGGACGAAATGGGGAGCATGGAAGGGGTCCTCTGCCGGGAAGGGGGCGGGTGGAGCCGGCAACACCACCCGCGTCAGGCGCAAGACAGCGCCCCGTCGGCCGTCGCCGACCGGTTGCCCGGTTGCCCGGTTGCCGCCGGGGTCTCGGGTCAGAAAATGCAGATGAAGCCGCCCGCGTCCTGACCGGTGCAGGCGAACTGATGGGTGAGGGTCATCAGGCCGTTGCGGTCGCCCGGCTGCAGGTTGGTGTATTGCGCCGCCGGCAGGGTCAGGCCGATGCGGTTTCCCGCCACCGCGCCATAGCTGGCGTGGACGATCTGCGCCGTGCCGGCGCGGAAGGCGGCCATGCTGTCGCGGGTGGCGACCAGCACCTCCAGGGGGTCACACGACCCCGTCATGTTGCGGGCGGTGATGATGGAGGGGTCGTAGCCTTCGGCCGCGTTCGGGTTGTCCGGGTTGGTCAGGCTGTTGCCGAACTCCACCGACAGGCTGGACATGGCAGACGCCACCCGGTTGACCAGCGCCTTGCCGCCTTTCCAGATCGGCGGGCGGGTGGCGTCGTAGACCAGCCCGGCCGGGACGCTGGCATCCTCCTTCGACACGAACATGCCGGTGAAGGTGAAGCTGAATCGGCCGGCGTTGCCGCTGGTCAGCCGCACGGTGGCGTTGCCGCGGGCGCCCACCACCTTGTAGAGCAGCCCGTCCATGTAGAGGTACAGGGTCAGCGACGGGATGGCGGTGGAGGCGGGCCGATACAGCACGTTCACCGGCACCTGATAGCTGGTCCCGGTCGACAGGGCCGTCCCGAACAGGTCGGTCAGGGTGGCCAGCTTGCCGGCGGTGTAGTCCGCCACGAAGCTGGTGGCACCGGCCGCCGGGTTGCCGGTCAGCAGCAGCGGCATGCCGCGATAGGTCTGCGCCGTGCTGCTGGCGCCGGCCCCCAGGGTCAGGCTGGTGGTGGTTCCGGCGGTGGCGGCCTCGGCCGCGACCGGAACGGCGGTGCTGGTGATGGTCTCGGCCCAGCCGGTGGCCTTCAGCAGCTTGCCCCACTCCGGGGCGGTGCCGGGGGCGCCGGAGCCCTTCAGATAGACGTCACAGGTGATCTGTACCGTCATGCCGCCGGTGATCGGGCCGCGCCCGTCCAGGCTGCCCGTCGCCTCATTGGTCTGGACGATGTTGGGGTTGAAGCTGATCTGCGGGTTTTCGACCAGCACGGCGTCGGTGCCGGCAACCGGAGAGGCATCCTCGCCTTCCGTGGTTTCGATCTTCGCCAGCAGGGCGGCATTGCGGGTGCGCAGGGCCATGGCGGGTGCTCCTTAGTCGGCCATGGGCGCGGTGACGATCGGCGCCTCGCTGGCGGGCCGGCGGCCCTTGATGACGGTTGCGACGGTGGAGGTCGGGGCGGCGTCAGCCGCCTTGCCTTCCTCTTCGGTCAGGTTGACGAGTTCACCGTCGCGAAGCTCGAAGCTGTGGGCAGGCGTCGGCTCCACCGCCGCCGCCCGATGGGCCGGGATGTCCATGGATGTTCTCCGGGTTGATGAAAGGGTCAGGGAGCCAGGGCGTAGGGGTCGCCGGGCTTGGTCCAATACTCGACGTCATAGGCGGCGAAGACGTCGCCAACACCGCCGATGCCGTCGCCGTCGGCCGCGCTCTGGTCGGCATCGGCAAGGGTCACGTCCACCGCGACGCCCCCAAGCGTCGGATCGGCCTCGACGGCGCGCTGCAGGGCGGCCCACAGATCGGCAAGGGCCTGGTCCAGCCCGTCGTCGGTGTCGGCCTTCAGCACGGCGGTGACGGTGATCCGCTCGATGTTGCGGGTCACCGCGGCGCTGGTCTGTTCCGCTCCGGCGGGAGCCGACCGCATCACCAGGGCCGGCAACTGGTCCGCGTCGTCATCATCGGACAACGGCTTGCGGCGCGCCCGCCAGACCTTGATCGTGCCGGGGACGTTCTCCGCCGCGACGGTGCCGAGCATCGTCAGGAAGGCGGACAAGACCTGTTCACGGACGGAGGTGGGCATCAGCGCAACTCCAGGCGCCAGAGGAGCCGATCAGCGTCCGGCCGGCTGGCCTTCTGGATCGTGTAGGATTTCCCGCCGATGGCGAGGGTTCCCGCCTCCTTCATCACCGGGACCTCCGAAACCCGCACCTCGGCGATGCGGCTAGGGGTGGCGACCTCCACTTCGCCGCCGCGCCAATCGACGTCCGGCTGACGGAGAATGGCGCGGCAGGACACGGGATCGCCGCCACCGGGCGGGGTATAGGTGGCGTCCGACGCCATGTTCGGATCAGCGAACAGGACGCCGAACATGGCGTCGAAGACGCTCACGGTCAGACCGTGCCGTTGAGGCGGACGGTCCCGGTGGTGGACGGGTTGGCGGCGGCCTCCAGGGCACAGCCGATCAGCGTGTTGCTGGTCGCCGTGGTGGTGACCACCTTGTTGGTGTCGTCCCAATAGACCTTGGCGCCGACGGTCCAGGCCTGCGCGCTGGTCTTGGCCAGGGTGTAGACGCCGCAGGTCGTGATATCGACGCTGGCGCCGCTGACCGCGTCCATGGTGGCGACGCCGAACAGGGAGCCGACCAGACAGCCGGCGCCGCTGGCCACGTCGTAGGGGGCGGCAACCGTGACCGTCTTGCCGGGCTGAACGAAGTTCTTCATCTCGGGATCTCCAGAAACGGCGAAGGCGCCGCAGCGGGCGCCCTCATGCCGTCGTTACGGGGGTGGTGGATCAGTTGCCGGGATTGCGGTAGCCGCCGCGGTAATCGACCGCGCCGCAGCCGAAATCCAGGGTGACGCGCAGCGCCACGCCGTCGGTGCGGAAGCCCTCCTCGGTCATGAAGCGGGGGCCGGGGTTGCCCGCCAGATAGCCGTAGACGAACACCTCGGCGACCGCCGGATCGGCGAACAGCCACCACTGGTTTCCGGTGATGTTGGCGTCGGCCACGGTGGACAGCCGGCCGGAGAACGGGTTGACGTTGCCGGCCTGCTGCGGCTGGATCGTCGCCAGCAGCTGCTCGGCCTCCGTCTCCTTGTCCGGGCCGCAGACGATCATCGACGGGGTGACGTTGATCTTCAGCCCGTCGAGGCTGGTCTGCTTGCGCATCGCCGCGCGCCCGTCGCTGACGGTCGACACGCCGATGGCGCCGCCCGACGCGGCAAGGTTGCCGTGGCCCGAGTGGAACACCGCCTTGTTGTCCGCCATCGTCGGGCCGGCGCCGCTGTTCTTCAGCATCATGGCGTAGAAGGTGGCGTTCTCGAAGTCGGCGACCCGGCGCGACGCCATGTTGACCAGATCGTTGAAGGCGCCCAGGTCGTCGTTGACGAACACCCGGCGGCTGATGGTGACGATGCGGCCGAAGCTGGACAGCGTGACCGTCTCGCGGCCTTCCGAGATGGTGCCGTCCTTGATCTCGCCGGTTTCGCCATACTCCAGCAGCGGCGGGAAGTCGCCGGCCTGGAGGAACTTGGTCGGCTTGAAGTCGTTGAAGTCGCGGCGCCGGGCGATGCGGCGATAGGTCGGCTGTGCGGCCTGATAGGTGCGCAGCAGCACCTTGTTGGCGGCGGCCTCCAGCAGCAGCGGGAAGTCCGACGTGCTGTGCATGGCGCGGCGCAGGATGTCGTCCGGGTTGCGCGAGCGGATGCCGCAGAGGTCGGCCGCCATCTCCAGCATGCTGACATTCATGTAGCCGCGCGCCCGCTCGTTCTCCGGCGCCGTGTAGGTGGCGCGGGCGACGATGGCGTCGGCCATGGCCGAGCGGACCGCCGCCGGGTCGTCATGGGACAGGCCGACGCGGATCGGCGAGGTCGGCGACTGCTCCGACCGGGCGGCGAGCGCGGTCAGGGCGGCGGCGTTGACCGCCTCGATGGTGGTGCCGCCGTCGACATGGGTGCGGATGAACTCGGCCCCCAGCGCGTGACGCTGCGCCACGTCGTTGACATGGGCGATGCGGGCGCGCTCGGCGGTGACGGCGGCGGTCAGCGCCGCGGTGGGGTCGGCAGCGGCAGGCGCGGCGGACCGGTTCTGTTCGGCGGGCAGTTCGCTGCCCGGCTCGTGCTGGACGCTGTCCGGCATGGTGGCACTCTCCTTGTTGGCGGGCGACGCCCGGTTGATGATCTGGCAGGGGGTGGTTGAGGGTTCGGCGGAACGGGTGCCGGCGCCGGCGTCGGCGCCGATGGGGACCAGGGACAGCTCCATCGGCACCCAGTCGATGGCGCGGTAGGTCGGCAGCTTGCCGTCCTCGCGCGTCACCTCGAACTTGCGGACGACATAGCCGGCGGAGACGTTGCGGATGATCCCGCTGCGGATGTCCCGCCAGAAGGGTTCGACGTCCGGCCGGTCGGAAAAGCGCACCGTCGCCGTGCCGCTGGTCCCATCGACCGCGGCGCGCTCGACCACGCCCATGACCTGACTGAGGTCGTACTTGCCGTGGTTGTTCAGCACGGGGGCGCCGCTGTTGAGGCGGGTCAGATCGCAATGCGCCGGATCGAGCGACAGCTCCTCCAGATAGCGTTCACCGGTCATCGGGTTGATGCGCGGAACCGCGGCGCCCGTCGACCAGACCAGTTCGATGGTGCGCGCGGCTTCGTCCACCGTCTGGACAGCTGCCGCGCGCGTCTGCATCGGCATGTCCATGATCTGGCTGTCAGGCATTCTGCGGATCTCCTTGCTGCGCCTGCTGTGTCCCGCCGGCCTTGGTCACCTTGCGGGGATCGGTGTCGAGGGTGACGCCCGCGTCGTCCATGGCGGCGTTGATGCGGGCGATGTCGGCGAGCTGCTGTTTCGGGTCGAAGCCCCACAGGGCGACGAACTGCTCCCAGGTCAGCCGGCCGGTGCGGACGGCGAGAATGTCCGCCTGCATGTCCTTCACCGGGTCGATCGGCTCATGGGCCGGCGTCGCCCACTCGACCGGATAATCCCCGGCCGGCAGTTGGCGGGACAGGACCGCCGTCTCGATGAACCGCCGCCACACCGGCGCGCAGAACATCGGGATCAGCATCTGCCACTGTGCCTGCTCGACCAGCCGGCGGAACTCGACCTTGCCGGCGCGCAGGCTGGAATAGTTGGCCTGCCGCAGATCGCCGGTCATCTGGTCGTAGGTGACGCCCGTCCCGACCGCCATGGCCATCAGGGTGTGCAGGGTGAAGGGATCGAAGGACGGCGACGCGGTCGGGTTCAGGAACTGCACGCTTTCGCCGGGCTTCAGGTACGGGACCATGCCCGGCTCCATGCCCTCCACCCGCCGGCCGTCCGCGGTCTCGCTGGTGACGCCGATGGGGCGTTCCGTGCCGTCCTCGGCCTGCGTCACCACCATGCCGATGCAGGCCTCCATCCGCGCCCGGACGATGGCCGCTTCGTGGAAATCGTCGAGGTCGCGCGCCTTCAGCAGCACCGGGGCGAACCACGGCACGCCGCGCACCTGCCCGCTCCGCAGCTTGCGATAGACGTGCATCACCTCCGATGCCGGAACCAGAGCGCTGGTCCGCCCCTCCGCCGTCATGCTGTAGGGGTCGCCGGGATGGGTGCGGAACAGCCAGTAACCGGTGCGGCGGTCCAGCGGATCGAACTCCACCCCCTGGATCGTGCGGCGCCCGGTCAGCGTGCTGTCGCGGGAGGAGTCGAGGAAGTCGCCCTCCAGGACCTGGACTTGATAGGGCACCGGCAGGCCGTCTTCCGGCCGGCGGTTGCGGTGGCGGGGGAGCGCTTCGCCGCCCTCCACCACCGTCCGCAGGATCAGGGTCTGCAGGCCGGCGAAGTCCAGCTGCCCTTCGGCGTCGCATTGCTCCGACCAGCGCCGGAACAGGGCGTTGACCCGCTTGTCCAGATCCTCATTGCCGGTGCGGCTCTGCGGCATGATGCCGGTGCCGACGACGTTGGCGGCCCAGATGTCGACCACGCGGGCGGCATAGGGGTTGTTGCGCACCAGATCGCGGGAGCGGGCGCGCAGCCGGGCCAGGGCCGGGCCGATCTCGGCATTCGCCGACGTGCCGGAGGTGTTCCATCCGTCCGTCCGCCGGCCGGTGGTGGCGCCGTCGTAGCTGCGCGCCATCAGCGACATGGCGACACGCGCCCGCGCCCGTTTGGCACCGGTCTGCGGAGCAAACCAGCCGATGGCCCGGTCCAGGATGTTCATGGGGTCAGCCTCGGGAGAACTTGGTGACGCTGGTGCGCGGGGCGGCCTGCGT
>CBFGPE010000223.1:0-7610 GCA_965650625.1 uncultured Azospirillum sp.
GACGTAGGCGAGGAAGGCCGCTCCGGTCATCGGCCCGTCGAGCACCATCGGCGCGGTCAGGCCGTCACGTCTCAGCGCGGCCACGAAGGTCGTGCTTTTCCAGTGCCCGAAAGGCGCCGAGGCAATCAGCCTCTGGCCGCGCGGCGCCCGGCCGTAGAGCCGAGTCATCTTCGTGGAGGCGCCGGTTTCGTCGATAAAGACGAGGCGGTCGGCATCGACGAAGGGCTGGGCCGCCTGCCAGACCGGTCGACGGACCGCGACGTCCGGTCGGTCCTGCTCGCTCGCCTTGAGTGTCTTTTTTTGAGCGTCAGCCCAAGCCGATCTATGGCCGTCCACAGCGCGCCGCTGCTCAGCCGGACGCCATACTCGCTCTCCAGCCACGTCTGCATCGCTGCCAGCGTCATGTCTGAGTGTGTCCGCAGATGGGCCGCAAGCGCGGTCTCCTGCTCTGGCGTCAGCTTGCGGGGGCGGTGGCCGCGCGACCGGTTGGCCGCCGTCTCGCCGGTGGTCCGGCGTCGGATCAGCGCCTTGTAGATGTAGGAGATGCTGACCTGGAACACCGAGGCGGCAGCGCGCACGGCCATGCCGCCATCAACCGCCGCCAGAACCCGGGACCGAAGATCGTCCGAATAGCTCTGTCCCTGACGCCATGCCATCGCTACCCCCAGACCGGAAATCCAGGAGCAGCGAATCATGCTACAGTGGCAATGGGAATCCCCCTCAGCGATTCCAGGCAACCTGAGAACGCTCTAACAGTGTGCGGAAAAAGTCTCGTTGGAGGCCAAGAGCTACAATATGCGGTGTTCGCCTTTGTGGGTCGGCCACAACATAAAGGCCCCCTACCTCCTTTGCCCGACTTTTTCCGCAGCCTGCTAAAGCTGAGTGGATACCGCCTTGAGGAAATGTTCGATGCTGCGGCGCAGGCCGTCCGTCTGACTGGCGAGATCCGCCGCCGCGGTCAGCACATGCCGTGTGGCGCCTTCCGTGCCGCGCGCACCCGAAATGACTTGTTGGGCGTTGCGCGCGACGACGACCGTCCCGGCAGCGGCCCGATCGATGCTGCTGTGCATGGCCGCCATCGAGGACGTCTGGCTTTGCATGGATTGCGCGATGGCGAGCGCGCTGGCGCTGATGTCACCGATGACGGCGTTGATCCTTTGGATCGACTGCGCTGCGCTGTCGGTCGCCCCCTGCATCTCGATGATCTGCTTCGACACGTCCTGGGCCGCCTTGCGGGTTTGATCCGCCAGCTGCCGCACCTCCTGCGCCACCACCGCGAAGCCTTTCCCGGCGTCACCCGCCCGCGCCGCTTCGATGGTCGCGTTCAGGGCCAGTAGGTCGGTCTGTCCGGTGATATCCGTGATGATCCGCAGGATGGAGCCGATCCCCTGCGCGGATGCCCGCAGGCTTTGAACCGACCCGTCGGCGCTGCGCGTCAATTCCACCGCTGTGGTGGCGATGCGGGTGGAATCGTCGATCCTCTTGCAGATGCCGCCCAGCGATTGGAAGCTATCGTCCGCCAGGGTGGCGACGGCCTGCACATTCTCGGAAATCTGCTCCGCGGCGGCCACGGCTTCCGCCGCCTGTTCATTGGTGCGTTCGACGATGCTGGTCAGATCACGGGCCGTGTCGTTGAGCGCGTAGGCGGAGGAATCCACCGCGGTCAACCCGTTCAACGCCATCTGTTCGAATTGGGTAATCAGTTGCTCCATCCGCGCCGAGCGATGGCTCTGCCGGCGTTGGGCCGCCAGATCCCGGAAGGAGGCGCGCACGACCTCGCCCGCCGGATTCTCCAGGATCTCCTCCGGCGAACCGGCTTGCGCAATGCGGCCCAGTTCCATCACCGCGATACGGTCGCCGATCCGTATGGCCTCGTCCGGATCCTGTGTGGCAAAGACCACCGTCGCCGCCTGCGCCTTTTGCCATTCCAGCAGTTCGGACTCCAATTCCTGCCTGGCGACCGCATCGACACCCGGAAACGGCTCGTCCACCAGAAGTAGGGGAGGATTGCCTATCAGTGCTCTCGCCAGAGCGATGCGCAGCCGCAGGTCATGCGTAACCTCGTGTGGAAGCAGGTCGGCGGATGCCGCCAGCCCCATCCGCTCCAGCATGATCCGGCCACGCTCCAGCCGTTCCCGCTTGGAAACCCCGGCCACCTCCAACCCGATGGTGACGTTCTCCAACGCGGTCCGGTTGGGTACCAGCCTGCCGATGCCGGTCATCATCGCCATTCCGCTGCGGCGGATTTCCTGAAGTTCGGCCGGCTGCATCGCGCCCATGTCCCGGCCATTCAGGCACACCGTCCCGGCGGAAGGCTCGATCAGGCGATTGAGCATGCGCACGAGGGTGGATTTCCCTGATTTCGCCAGCCCCATCAAAACGAAAATCCGCCCGGCCGGCACGGTGAAGGCCAGATCAGCAACAGCCATCGCCGCGCCGGCTTCGCGTTCTATCGCTTCCCGTTCCGCGCCCTCGCGCAACATCGAAAGCGCCAGGGCGGTATTGCCGCCAAAAAACTTGCACACCCCCTCGACCGACAGCACGGCGGCACCGTGCGAGGCTGCGTCCGAAGAATATCCCGAAGTCCCGCCGATGCCCATGCGACTGCCTCACGCTGGAGTAAGGAGAATCAATATCCGCCGTCGGTCATGCCCAACTTCAAAACGGCGATCCTTCCGATGGGGATGGAAAGATCGCAGGCGGCATCATCTGATTTGAAATCCGTGGGCCAACGGGTCGCGGTCATCGACGAAGATCGTATTGTGCCCGATCACACGCGCCCAACCGCCGATGCTCGGCAGGATTCCGTTATAGTGACCGACCTTCGCAGCCGCCTCGATCCTGCCGTCGAAGATCGTGCCGATCAGGCTCGCGTTGCGATACCGGTCCCCGACCTTCAACCGCCCCTTGCCATGAAGCTGCGCCAATCTGGCCGAGGTTCCCGTACCGCCAGGCGAGCGGTCTATCGCCTTGTCGCCATAGAAAACGGCACCGCATCCGTCGGCCTCGTCGTTCACGGGGCGGTCGCACCAGATCACATGATGCACGCCGGAGATTCCCGGCTCGTCGGGATGGACCGGATGGCAAACGGGTGCAAGTGCTGAACGCAGCTGCTGGCTGAGAGCGACAATCTCCCCGGCGGACATGTCGTGCAGCCCGCCCCAGTTTTCCTGCGGTTCAACCACCGCATAGTAATTGCCCCCATAGGAGACGTCGACCACCAGCCGGCCCAGCCCCGGAACATCGACTTCGACATCGGCACTGTGCAGATAACTGGGGACATTGAACAGACGCACACCGTCAACATGTCCGCTGTTCATTTCATAATCGACGACCACCTTCCCGGCCGGCGTTTCCAACGATAGTTTTCCTGGATGCCGCGGCGTCACCAGCCCCTCCTCCAACAGAACGGTACTGAGACCGATGGTCCCCGCGCCGCACATGGGCAGACAACCGCTGACCTCGATGAAGAGAACCGCAATGTCGCAATCCTGCCGGTATGCCGGATAGATGATCGCGCCGGACATGATGTCGTGACCGCGCGGTTCGAACATCAGGGCCTTGCGGATCCAGTCGTGATCCCGCAGGAAGATCTCCCGGCGTTCCGAGATCGGCAGATGCGGCAGAACCGGCCCGCCGCCGGCAACGACACGGACGGGATTCCCGCAGGCATGGGAGTCGATGCAAAGGAACGTGTGCTTCATGCGGTTGCTCCAGAAAGGAATGTGCGCGCCCGCCGTCCGTCAGGCGGGGCGGGCGGTAGGCGGGAGTGGCCGCCCCTTTGCGGCCGGGCCGCGTCCCCGCAATGGTTGGCCGCTCTACCGCAGGGAGGATGGCGGCATGCCGAAAACTGACCGGAATTGCCGGGAAAGATGCGCGCAGTCGGAAAAACCGGCCTCCAGGGCGATCTGCGTGATGGAATCGTCACTGTTCATCAGCAGCCAGCGTGCATAGTTGAGGCGCAGCCGCCGATAGTAAGAGATCGGCGACGAACCGGTCTGTGCGCGGAATAGCCGAATCAGCTGCCTGGAACTGACTTGCACCCGCCGGGCAAGCTCATCGATGGACAGCGGGGCGCTGAGGTTCTGCTCCATCAGCAGCGTCACGCGCCTGATTCGCTCGTCGCCGATGCCCGCAGGGCCGAGCGGCTGAGGCTGGGGCTGCGCCTGTTCCGGCAATCGCGCCTTCTCGTTCAGAAGAATGTGCATCGCCTTGCGGGCCGCGGCGGCGCCGATGTGCCGTTCGATCAGATGGGCGGCGACATCCGCGACCGCGGCTCCGCCAGCGCAGGTGATCCGATCCTGCCCGACGACGAAAAGCTCGGTGGCGGTGAAGGGATGGTTTGGAAATCTCGCGGAGAAATCACGGTGATGATACCAGCTGACGCAGCAGCGCCGCCCTTCCATCAAGCCCGCTTCGACCAGCGCGAACACACCGGTGCAGACGCCGATGAGCTTCACATCCTTGCTCGCCGCTTCCCTCAGATAAGCCTGTGTCGTCGAATCCAGTTGCGGACCATCGTCGAGCAGACCGCCGACGACGACGAGATAGTCGAGTTCCCGCACGTCGCGCAGGTCGTCCCATGGCGAGATGTCCAGGCCGCAGCTCGACCGCACGGATTCACGGCCGCCCCCCATCACGGTCCAGCGGCAATAGCGCTGGCGGCTGCGGTCTCCCTCGTCCGCAGCCAGCCGCAGCATGTCCATGAAGCTGGACAACGCCGTCAGGGTGAAATTCCGGGTCAGCAGGAACCCGATGGACAGATATGGCCTTGAGGTCCTCCATTGCCGGTCGGAATGACGGTGCGTGACGAACCGGCCATCGGAAACCGGCCGATGCGGATCGTCAGCATTCATGGTTCGGCATTCACCCGACATCATCACCTCCCTCGACCTCCGTCGGGCACATCCGGCGATGACCCTGCTACGGCCGGCCCGGCTCAGCCGGCGTTGGCGGTGCGCCGCCGCTGGATGGCGCCACGCGACAGCCGGTCGAGCACGATGGCGACGGTCACGATCGCCAGACCGGCCCGCAAGCCGACACCCATCTCCATCCGCGTCAGCCCCCTGGTAACCTCGGCGCCAAGACCGCCGGCGCCAACCAGCCCGGCAAGCACCACCATCGCCAGCGACAGCAGGATGCACTGGTTGAGACCGACGAGAAGCGTCGGCATGGCCGCCGGCAACTCGATCTTGACCAGGATCGCCTGCCGCGTCGCACCGATGGCCTGACCCAGCTCCAGCAGATCTTTCGGCACCTGCTTGAACGCCAGGGTGGTCAGCCGAAGCATCGGGGGAACGCCGTAGATCACGGTGGCAATGATGGCCGGCACGCTGCCGAGGCTGAAGACGATGACCGCGGGGATCAGATAGACCCATGGCGGAACGGTCTGCATGATGTCCAGCACCGGCCGCAGTGCCGTTTCGACCGCCTTCACCCGCGAGGCGATGACGCCGAGCGGAAAGGCGATGGCCACGGAAATGATGACCGAGATCGTGACCAGCGTGACTGTCTGGACAGTCGCTTCCCACAGGCCGGCGACATAGCAGAACCCCATGGCGACGGCGACGAGCACGGCGATCCGGCGATTGGCCAGAACGAGGGCGAAGACGACCGACAAAGCCACCAGGACCAGCGGCGGCATCGACAGCAGCAGCCAATTGATGCCGCCCAGCGTAGACTCGATGACGAAGCTGATGGCGGCGAAGAACGGCCGGAAGTTCAGGTTGAGCCAGTCGACAGCCGGCGCCAGCCAAGTCCCCGGAGAGATCAGGACGTCCCCATTCATTTGCTGCCTCCATACCCGAGCCGCGCTGCACCTTGCGTCAGCCGGTCCAGGACCATAGTCAAGATGACGATGGCGATGGCGCCATCGATCGACTTCGCAATGTCCAGTGTCCGGACGGATTTATAGATGGTTTCGCCCAGTCCACCCGACCCGACGATGCCGGCGATCACCACCATGCCGAAAGCCATCATCAGGCTCTGGTTGATGCCGGCCATGATGCTGGGCACCGCGAAAGGCAGGCGGACCTTGCAGAACATCTGCCAGTTCGTCATGCCGGTCGACTGACCGAGTTCGATGAACTCGGTCGGCGTCATGCGGATTCCTAGCGACGTCAGACGGAAGGCGGGAGGAACCGCCACGACGAAGGTGGCCGCCAGCGCGGTTGCCGGCCCATAGCCGAGCAGCGCGATCCCAGGCAGGAGATAGATGTAGGGCGGCAAGGTCTGCACGAGATCGAGAAAAGGTTCCAACGACCTGTCGACCCTTGGCGCGAAACCCGTCAGGACGCCCGCCGGAATTGCGAAAAGCAGGGCGAGAATTGTCGCCGACATGACGAGCGCCAGCGTGCTCATGGTTTCCGGCCACAATCCCATCGCAGCACAGCCGAGCAGCGCCACGCCAGCCAGTGCGCCGAAGCGCCAACCCACGACCCGCCAGCCGAGAAGCGCGAAGGCGATCGCGATCACAAAAAAGGGCGGAATGTTCAGAACCCAGTATATGGCGCCGTAGAAGCCTTCCAGCACCGTCCGCACCAGCTCGAACAACGCACCCGCATTGTCACCAAGCCAGCCGAGGCCGAAATCGACGATATCGTCGAAGGTTCCGGCGAAATCGAGGCCCTCCATTGCAGGAACTCCCCTACCAGAGTGTTGAGATCGCAACTCCCTAGGCGGGAGCCAGCTCGGCCTTATGGCCATCCGAGACGCTGCTCAGTAGGCCGCGGGTTGTTACAATGCCGACGATGCTGTCGTCGTCGACCACGGCCACGGCGTCGCGGTCAGACATCATGGTGAGGGAGATAAGTTCGTCGATGTCCGCTTCGGGATTGGTGCGCAAAAGCGAGCGGATGTCGATGTTGGGGCAGGAGCGTTGGAAGTCCGCGACCGGCATCATCACCGAATGGGCCTTGACGAGATGCAGGCGGGAGATGCCGGCGACGAACTGCGCCACATAGGGGTCGGCCGGGTTGAGGATGATCTCCTCCGCCGTGCCGACCTGGATGATCAGCCCGTCCTTCATGATCGCGATTCGGTCGCCAATGCGGATCGCCTCGTCGAGGTCGTGCGTGATGAACACCGCCGACTTGCCGAGATCCTTGGTCAACTGGCGGAATTCGTCCTGCAACTGCCGGCGGATCAGCGGATCGAGCGCGCTGAACGGCTCGTCCATCAGGATGATCTCGGGATCGGAGGCGATGGCGCGGGCCAGCCCCACGCGTTGCTGCATGCCGCCCGACAATTCGCCCGGAAAGCGTTTGGTCCAGTCGGACAGGCCGACCTTGGCAAGCGCCATCTCCGCCGTGCGGTTCCGCTCCGCCAATGGAATGCCCTGGACCTCAAGCCCGAACGCCGCATTCTCCAGCACGGTGCGGTGCGGCAGCAGGGCGACGCTCTGGAACACCATGCCGATATGACGGGCGCGCATCTCGCGAAGTTCCGCCGCATTCAGCGACGCGAGATCGCGGCCCTTGACGATCACCTTGCCCAGGCTGGGCGTGATCAGCCGGTTGAGAAGGCGGATCAGGGTCGACTTGCCGCTTCCCGAAAGGCCCATGATGCAGAAGATTTCGCCACGCCTGACCTGAAGATTGGCCTCGGAAACA
>CBFGPE010000224.1:0-7549 GCA_965650625.1 uncultured Azospirillum sp.
CGTGCTGGGCGCCTTCTTCCAGGTGATGTTCCTGTTCTGCACGGTGATCCTCGCCTATTTCGACCTGCGGGCGCGGAACCTGACGGTGCAGCTGGTCTATATGGCGGCCAATGCCGGCTTCACCCTGCTGTTCAGCCGGATGGGCTTTCCGTGGTATGGGTACGGCTACTTCCTCAGCTCGCTGCTGGCCTTCGCGGTCGCCTATCTGATGGTGGCCGACGCGGTGCGGCGGCTGCCCTATTTTGCCTTCGTCGCCAACAACCCGTCGGTGCGATGACCCGCCGCCTCATCCCTCCGCTTCTGGTTCTTCTCCTGCTGCCGGCCACCGCCGGTGCACAGGAGGTTCTGCGCACCGACCGCACCGACCCCAGCCATCTCCGCCCTCCCTTCCGCGCCTACGAACCGCCGCCGCCCGGCCACGAGCCGCGCCTGCGCCGTACCGAAAGCCGCGCGGTCTACAAGCTGCCCGAGGGCCTGAAGGGGCTTGCGACGCTCGACCGCACCCTGTCGCACCTGTGCCAGCGCGGCGCCTTCCTGCAGCAGATCGACGGCCTCTATTGGGCGGCGACGCCGGATTACCGCTATGGCGTCGCCTTCTCCGGCGGCGCCAACCTGATCGACCCGCAGAACCGCCGCCAGCCCGGCAAGGCCTATTTCTTCCGCAACCAGGACAGCCGCTGCAGCGTCTGGATCGGCGATCAGGCGAAGCTGATGCCGCACTACATCGGGGGCTAGGTTCCCTCTCCCGCCCCGGGAGAGGGCGGTTTCTGCATGTGTCCCACCCACTTTTCATCCCGCCATTACCCGCTCCCCCGCATCCATGATACGAATGACCTCCGGTCCACACCCGCGGAGGTCCCCGCCGATGCCGCCCAGATGGAACAGTGAACACACCCCCGAAAACTGTTTCACGCTGTTCCAAACGTCGCATCCGGCCCCCTCGCATCCTGCGGACTCAACCCCATATAGGGCCGGTCATCGGCCAGAGGTGAACGTCCGCCCGTGCGCATTCCCGACCTGAACAGCCTGTACGATGCCGGCAGCCGGCTTCTTCTGGAATCGACGGTGCGCGTGGGCGTCACCGGTCTGCGGCGGGCGGGCAAGACCGTCTTCGTCACCGCGCTGGTCGACAACCTGTTGAAGGCCGGACGGCTGCCCTTCCTCGACGTCATGTCATCGGGCCGCTTCCAGGCGGCGCGGCTGCGGCCCCAGCCCGATCCCGACGTGCCGCGCTTCGATTTCGAAGGCCATCTCGCCGCCCTGACCGGCCCCGATCCCCATTGGCCGGAGCCGACGCGCGGCATCGGCCAGATGCGCGTTTCCCTGCGCTACCGCCCGGACTCGGCGTTGAAGCGCACTGTGCAGCCGATGGCGACGCTGAATCTCGATCTGGTCGATTACCCCGGGGAATGGCTGCTCGACCTGCCGCTGCTGCGCCAGAGCTTCGCGGAATGGAGCGCCCAGACCCTGGAGCTCGCCGCCCGGCCGCCGCGCGACGAGCTGTCCTCCTCCTGGCGCGGCTGGCTCGCCACCATTGACCCGGCGGCTTCGGCGGAGGAGGAGACGGCGCGGCGTGGCGCGGCGCTCTACACCGATTATCTCCACGCCTGCCGCCGTGCCGACACGCTGCTCAGCCTGATCCAGCCCGGCCGCTTCGTTGAACCCGGCGACATGAAGGACGCGCCGCTGCTGACCTTCTGCCCTCTGCATGGGAATCAGCGGGGCAGGGGAAGCCTGTGGGCGCTGATGGAGGAGCGGTACGAGGCCTATAAGACCAACGTCGTCCGCCGTTTCTTCGCCGAGCATTTTTCCCGCCTCGACCGCCAGATCGTGCTGATCGACGTGCTGGGGGCGCTGAACGCCGGACCGGCTGGGATGGCCGACATGAAGCGCGCGCTGGAGTTGAGCCTGGAGCCCTTCCGACATGGCTCGTCCGGATGGTTCGACTGGTTGTTCGGCAGCAAGATCGACCGCGTGCTGTTCGCCGCGACCAAGGCTGACCACATCGCCGCGCACCAGCATGCCCAGCTGCGCGCGCTGCTCGACCGGCTGGTCGGCGACGCCCGCAACGCCATCCGCTTCGAAGGCGCCCAGGTCGAGACCATGGCCATCGCCGCGCTGAAATGCACCGAAAGCGTGGTGACCGAGCATGAGGGCCGGCAACTGCGCTGTGTCCGCGGCATCCCCGTCGGCCGCGACCGTCCCACCGTGCTGTTCCCCGGCGAGATTCCGGAGGATGCCGAGGCCTTCCCACCCGGCCGCGACCGTCCATATAATTTCCTGCCTTTCCGCCCGCCCGACGACCTCGGCCGCGACCCGCGCGGCCTGCCGCACATCCGCGTCGATCAGGCCCTGCAATTCCTGCTGGGGGATTACCTGACGTGACGGAGCGCGAGACCCGCAAAGCTTCACCGGGCTGGGTCCCGCCGATGGAGCTGGACCTCGACCGCGCGGCGCCGGTGCCGGCGGAGGAGGAGACCGCCCTGCTGACCGGCAGCGGCGACCCGGCCGACCTGCTGTCGGCCCCCGCCACGCCGGTGCGCACCACGCGCAGGCTTGGGCGCTGGCTGTTCGGCGCGCTGGCGGCGCTGGTTCTGGTCGCGCTGGGCTTCGACACCGCCGACCTGCTGGCTCGCGCCTTCGCCACCAGCATCGCCCTTGGCGTGCTGGTCGCCTTGCTCACCGCGACCGCCGGCATCGCAGCACTGGCGATGCTGGTGACCGAACTGCTGTCGCTCCGCCGCCTGCGCCGGATCGAGGAGTTGCGGGCGGAGGCCGGCCGGCTGGAGGTCGATGCCCCCGGCGGCCGGGCCGACCGCTTCGCCGGGTCGCTAGTGGCGCTCTATGCCGACCGCCGGGAACTGGCCCCGGCGCTGGCCCGCGTGCGCGACCATGTCACCGACGCCCATGACGAGCATGAGGTGGTGCGGCTGCTGGACCGCGAGGTGCTGAGCCCGCTCGACCGCGCCGCCTATCAGCGGGTTCTGCGCGCGTCCCGCGACACCGCCATCGCCACGGCGCTGAGTCCGGCAGCGCTGCTGGACTTCGCGGTGGTGCTGTGGCGGAACCTGAAGCTGGTGCGGGAGATCGCCAGCCTCTATGGCGCTCGGCCGGGCTATGTCGGATCGCTGCGGCTCCTGCGCCGGATGCTCGCCAACATCGCCGTCGCCGGGGTGACTGAAAGCGCCCACCATGTGGCGGTGGAGGCGCTGGGCGGGTCGCTCGCCGCCGCAATTTCCACGCGGATGGGGCAGGGGGTCATCAATGGCCTGCTGACCGCGCGGGTCGGGCTGACTGCCATGCACCTGTGCCGCCCCATCGCCTTCGGCCCCGACAACCGCCCCAGCCTGAACCGCATCAGGAAGGAGCTGTTGTCGTTGCCCAAGCAGGTGCTGTGACGTGACCCTAGGCGAGGTCGAAGACCAGCACTTCCGCCTCGTCCGCCCGGTCAAGCGTCACCGCCTCCTCCTCCGTCAGTGCGGCACCGTCGCCGGCCTTCAGCAGCGTGCCGTTCAGATGGACCCGACCACGGGCGACCTGGACCCAGGCATGGCGGCCGGGGCGCAGCGGCAGGGTGGCGCTTTCCTCGCCGTCCAGCAGCGCGGCATACAGGTCCACATCCTGATGGATGGTGACGCTGCCGTCGCGGCCGCCACGCGACCCGACCAGCTTCAGCGTGCCGCGCTTCTGCTCCGCCGGGAAATCCGCCTGCTGGTAGCCGGGGGCCAGATTGTTGGCTTCCGGCAGGATCCAGATCTGGAGGAAATGCACCGGCTCAGTGTCCGACGCATTGTACTCGCTGTGGCGGATGCCGCGGCCGGCGCTCATCACCTGGACCTCGCCCGGACGGATCACCGACCCGGTGCCGATGGAGTCCTTGTGTTCCAGCGCGCCGTTCAGCACGTAGGAGACGATCTCCATGTTGGCGTGCCCATGGGTGGGGAAGCCGGCGCCGGGGATCACCCGGTCCTCGTTGATGACCCGCAGGGCGCGGAAGCCCATGTGGCCGGGATCGAAGTAATGGCCGAACGAGAATGTGTGATTGCTGTTCAGCCAACCCATGTTGGCGACCCCACGCTCGTCGCGATGGCGAATGGTGATCATGATGGAACCCTCCGTGCCGTTGAGGTGTGTGTCGTTGTCTGGAGGGGAATTTGGCACCCAACGGCCCGCAGAACAATCCAACCAGTTAACATCAGATCGTTCTTGTCAGCGAGACAATCTCACCCCGCCAGCGGCACTCCCACGGCGAACACGGTCCCACGTCCCTCCACCGACCGAACCGTCACCGGATGGCCGAGCAGCCTTGCCAGCCGCTCGACGATGGCAAGGCCCAGCCCGATGCCCTCGCTGCGGTCACGGTCGGGGCGGTCGAGTTGGACGAACTCCTCGAAGATGCGCCGGCGGTCTGGTTCGGCGATGCCGCGGCCGGTGTCGTAGACCTCGATCCACAGTTTGTCGCCGCGGGTCCGGCAGCCGACCAGAACGCCGCCGGTCTCGGTATAGCGGATGGCGTTGGCGACCAGGTTGCGGAGGATGCGCTCCAGCAGCGCCGGGTCGCTGTGCACCACGGCATTGGTCGGAATGGCGCGCAACCGCAGCCCCTTCGCCTCCGCCTGCCCGGCGAACTCCGCTTCCAACTGGTCGAGCAAAGGGGACAGCGGCAGGTCGGCCGGTTTCGGCGTCACCACCCCCGATTCCAGCTTGGAGATGTCGAGGATGGCGTTCAGCAGGTCCCGCATCGACCGCTGCGCCGCCTTCAGGTCGGTCAGCAGGGCCGCCGTCTTGCCGCTCTGCGGCTGGCGTTCCAGAATGCCGGTGAACATGCCGATGGCCTGAAGGGGCTGCTGCAGATCGTGGCTGGCATGAGCGAGGAAGCGGGACTTGGCGCGGTGGGCCTGCTCGGCGGCGGTCTTGGCGGCGTGCAACTCGGCCGTCCGTTCGCGCACCTGCTGTTCCAACGTGGCGTTGGCCCGCTCGATGGTCTCCGCCATGCGCAGGATCTCGGTGAACTGCCGGCGCACCTGCCGGGTCATCGGCCGGAAGATCGCCAGCGCTTCCACCGCCAGGATCAGCAGGGTGATCAGCAGCGCCGCCAGCCCCAGCCGATGCAGGGTCTGGAATCCTGCCTCCCCCTCTTCCTGATAGAGCGCCACCACCTGTTCCAGCCGGTCCAGCAGCGGGCCGAGCGCCTGGGCGGTGACGCGGTTCGCCTCCGCTGGATCCGGCGGCTGACCGGCTGCGGCGGCGGCGATGACCCGGCGCAGGGCGGCAATGTGCTCGCTCACCACTGAGTCCAGCGGGTCGGGTCCGCTGTAGAACAGATCCTGCGGCGGCGGTCCCAGAGTCGGACCTTCCTCCGGCCCGGCCCGGCCGCTCAGCCGGCGGTGGGCGGCTTCGAACATGTCCGTGGCGTCGTCCAGCAACCGTGCGAGCTCGACGCGCGTTGCGGGATCGGTCGCGGTCTTCAACTGCTCCACCAGCAGGGCCGTCCGCTGCGACAGCATGCGCTGCCGGCCGGAAACGTTGACGACCTCCAGCATGCGTTCGTGCTGGCCGATGACCCGCTCGGTCATGACGAAACCGGCCAGCGTGCCCAGCGCGATCAGCGTAAGCGCCAGGACATAGCGCAGGGTCATCCAGCGGGCAGTCGTCGTGCCGATCGGTATCATGCGCTCGTCCCCCCGGCGGTGATCGCCCCATCTCCGTTAGGGATCATGGGGCAGCCTGCTGCATTGCAGCAAGGACGGAGGGTAGCAGCCGAGCTATGAAGCCTCGGTAAAGCCGCAAGCCGCCAGCGCCGCCTGCATGTGCGGCGGGACCGGCGCCACCGCGCCGACTGGATCGCGCTTCGGGTAGAGCGGCAGCGAGATGGCGCGGGAATGCAGATGCAGCGGCTTACCCTCCGGCCCGCCATATTGCGGGTCGCCCACCAGCGGGCAGCCGATGGACGCGCAATGGACGCGGATCTGGTGGGTACGGCCGGTGTGCGGCGTCAGTTCCAGCCACGTCAGCCCATCGGCCCGCCCGCGCACCACATAGTCGGTCACCGCCGTCTGCCCGTCGGGCGACCCGACGATGCGCCAGCCGCCGGTCTTGTTGGAAACCTTGGCGAGCGGCAGTTCGATCCGTCCGGACTCCTGCGGCGGGGTGCCGGCCACCACCGCCCAGTAGGTCTTATCGACCTTGCCGTTCTGGAACAGGATGCCGATCTTGCGCAGCGCCTTGGCATGGCGGCCGAGGATCAGGCAGCCCGACGTGTCCCGGTCCAGTCGGTGGGCCAGCGACGGCGGCTTGGGAAAGCCGAAGCGCAGCGCGTCGAAATGCCGCTCCAGGTTCGGCCCGCCGGCGGGACCGGCATGGACCGGCAGCCCGGCAGGCTTGTCGAGGATCAGCATCAGCCCGTCACGGTACAGGATGCGGTCTTGGATTTGGGCGGGTGTCACGGGCTACTCATCCCCAGGTGCGGAAGATCAGGAGGTCTATAGGATGTCTTTGACATAGTCATCCGCGAAGGAGCCGTGCTTCTCGTCAAACTCGTTCCATGCCTTAATCACGGCATCCAGGCGATGTTCACGCTCCGCCGCTGCAAACCTGTCAGGCAACGGCTTTTCTTCGAGTTTCGGCGCGCACCGGTCATAGACACCGTCCATTGAAAGCCCTCCACCGATCCCATGCACTGAAGATAGGCGCCCCCGGTGCGCTCCGGCAATCAGGCAGGAAAAAGGGCGCGGGCCTCTCGCAAGGCGCCGCGCCCCCTCTCACATCCAGTTCACCCGGATCAGGCGAGCTTCAACTCCTTGAAGAAGTCGTTGCCCTTGTCGTCGACGATGATGAAGGCCGGGAAGTCCTCGACCTCGATGCGCCAGATGGCTTCCATGCCGAGTTCGGGATACTCGACGCATTCCACCTTCTTGATGCAATCCTGCGCCAGACGGGCAGCGGCGCCGCCGATCGAGCCGAGATAGAAGCCGCCATGCTGCTTGCAGGCCGCCGTCACCTCCGCGCTGCGGTTGCCCTTGGCCAGCATGACCATGGAACCGCCCGCCGCCTGGAACTGGTCGACGAAGCTGTCCATACGGCCCGCCGTGGTCGGCCCGAAGGAGCCCGAGGCATAGCCTTCCGGCGTCTTGGCCGGGCCGGCATAGTAGATCGGGTGGTTCTTGAAATAGTCCGGCAGCGGCTCGCCGGCGTCCAGGCGGGCGCGCAGCTTGGCGTGGGCCAGATCGCGGGCGACGATCAGCGGACCGGTCAGCGACAGGCGGGTGCGGATCGGATACTGCGACAGCGTGGCGCGGATCTGCTCCATCGGCTGGTTCAGGTCGATCTTCACGACCTCGCCCGACAGATGCTCGTCGCCGATCTCCGGCAGATACTGGGCCGGATCGGTCTCCAACTGCTCCAGGAAGATGCCGTCCTTGGTGATCTTGCCCACCGCCTGACGGTCGGCCGAGCAGGACACGCCGATGCCGATCGGCATCGAGGCGCCGTGGCGCGGCAGGCGGATGACGCGGACGTCGTGGCAGAAATACTTGCCGCCGAACTGGGC
>CBFGPE010000225.1:0-7493 GCA_965650625.1 uncultured Azospirillum sp.
TGTCGATGTCGTAACGCGTGGTGCGGCGGCTGCCGTCGTCACGCGGTTCGGCCTCGATGGTGATGGCGAGAGCCGGGCACACCGCTTCGCACAGCTTGCACGCGATGCAGCGCTCCTCGCCGTTCGCATAGCGGCGGAGCACATGCTCGCCGCGGAAGCGGGAGCTGATGGGGCCCTTCTCATAGGGGTAGTTGATCGTGACCTTGGGCTTGAACATGTAGCGCAAGGTCAGCGCCATGCCGCCCAGCAGCTCGGTCAGGAACAGGCTGCGCGCCGCGCGGTCGAGGAACGCCATGGCCTCTTCGTCTCCTTCCTCGCCGGTGGCCGCCCATTGGTTGGGCGGCTCGCCGGCACTCAAATCGACATGTCGTGGTGGGTTCGGTTGCCGGCTTTCGCCGTCGCTTACTTCGGCAGCCAGCCGAAGGTCACCAGGACGCCGGCGGTCAGCACGACCCAGAACAGCGACAGGGGCAGGAAGACCTTCCAACCCAGCCGCATCAGCTGGTCGTAGCGGTAGCGCGGCACGGTGGCGCGAACCCAGACATAGGTGAACAGGCAGAACGCGATCTTCAGCGCGAACCACACGATGCCCGGCACCCAGGTAAAGGGCGCGAAGGGCAGCGGGGGCAGCCAGCCGCCGAGGAACAGGATGCTCGTCATCGCGCTCATCAGGATCATGTTGGCGTATTCGCCAAGGAAGAAGAGCGCGAAGGGAGCCGAGCTGTACTCGACCATGAAGCCGGCGACCAGTTCCGACTCGCCTTCCGGCAAGTCGAAGGGGGCGCGGTTGGTCTCCGCCAGCGCCGAGATGAAGAACATCACGAACATCGGCAGCAGCGGGATACAGAACCAGACCGTCTCCTGGGCCCGCACGATGTCGGTCAGGTTCAGCGAGCCGACGCACAGCAGCACGGTGATGATGATGAGGCCCATCGAGACCTCGTAGGACACCATCTGCGCCGCGGAGCGGAGCGCACCGAGGAAGGCGTAGCGCGAGTTCGAGGCCCAGCCGGCCATCACGATGCCGTACACGCCCAGCGAGGAGATCGCGAACAGATACAGCACGCCGACGTTGATGTTGGACAGCACCACCCCGTAATCGAACGGGATGACCGCCCAGGCGATCAGCGCCAGGAAGAAGGTCAGCATCGGCGCGACGTAGAACACGACGCGGTTGGCGCCTTCCGGCAGGATCTGCTCCTTGGCGAACAGCTTCAGGCCGTCGGCGAAGGGCTGCATCAGGCCGAAGGGACCGACGATCGCCGGGCCCTGGCGCAGCTGCATCGCGCCCATGATCTTGCGCTCTGCATAGGTCATGAAGGCGACGGCCACCAGCAGCGGCACGGTGATCGCCAGGATCTCCAGAACCATAATGATCAGCGGCAGGAGGAAGCCGCTCCAGAACTCAGCCATGGGTGCCAGTCCTCTCCTGAGCAGGGCCCACCAGCGCTTCCGTGCAGTTGGCCATCGTCACCGAGGCCCGGCTGATCGGGTCGGTCATGTAGAAGTTGGTGATCGGCGTGACGAAAGGAGCGGCGTCGACCGGGCCCTGCGCGCCGAACGGCGCCCAGCTGGCCGGGGTCATCTCGCCGACCGCACCGAAGATCGGGTTCGCCGCCATCAGCCGCTGGCGCAGCTGACCGTGGGTGTCGAAGGGCAGCGTGGTGCCCAGGACTTCCGACAGGGCGCGGACGATCTTCCAGTCCTCGCGGGCTTCGCCCGGCGGGAAGACCGCGAGGCGGGCGAGCTGCGGACGGCCCTCGGTGTTGACGTAGACCGCGTTCTTCTCGGTGTAGGCGGCACCCGGCAGGATGACGTCGGCGCGGTGGGCGCCGGCATCGCCATGATGGCCCTGGTAGACGACGAAGGCGTTGCCCAGCTTGGCCATGTCGATCTCGTCGGCACCCAGCAGGTAGACGAAGTCGATCTCGCCCTTCGACGCGCCGTCAAGGATGCCGTGGACGTCACGACCGCCCTCGCCCGGCAGGAAGCCGGCCTCGATGCCGCCGACACGCGCCGCGGCGGTGTGCAGGACGTTGAAGCCGTTCCAGTCGTCGCGGAACATGCCGTAGGCCTCGCCGACCAGACGGGCGGCGGCCTGGACCGCGAGACCGTCGGCGCGCTGGAAGGCGCCCATGCCGACGATGATCATCGGGTTCTTGGCGGCGCGCAGCGTCTCGGCGAACGGATGGCTGCCGTCGACCAGCTGCTGCAGCGCGTCCGGACCGTTGCCGATCACGCTGTAGGGATAGGTCAGGTCACGCTGCTCGCCGATGGAGGCGATGGTGACGCCGCCAGCCAGATAGCGCTTGCGGATGCGGGCGTTGACCAGCGTGCCTTCCCAGCGCGGGTTGGTGCCGACCAGCAGGATCACGTCGGCCTTCTCGATGCCGGCGATGCCCGAGTTGAACAGGTAGCCGGCGCGGACCGAGGTGTCGAACCGCGCACCGTCCTGACGGCAATCGAGGTTCGTCGAACCCAGACGCGACAGCAGCTCCTTCAGCGCGAACTGCGCCTCGACATCGACCAGATCGCCGGAGATGGCGGCGATGCGGTTGCCGGACAGGCCCTTCAGACGCGCCGCGACGACGGTGAAGGCCTCAGCCCAGCTGGCCGGGACCAGCTTGCCGTTCTGGCGGATGTAGGGGCGGTCCAGGCGCTGGCGCTTCAGGCCATCGTACGAGTAGCGGCTCTTGTCGTTCAGCCACTCCTCGTTGATGTCGTCGTTGACGCGCGGCAGGACGCGCATCACCTCGGCGCCACGGGCGTCGACGCGGATGTTCGAGCCGACGGCGTCGAGGACGTCGATGGTCTCGGTCTTGCGCAGCTCCCACGGACGGGCCGTGAAGGCGTAGGGCTTGTGGGTCAGCGCGCCGACCGGGCAGACGTCGGCGAGGTTGCCCGACAGCTCGGACCCGATCGCCTTCTCGACGAAGGTGGTGATCTCCATGTGCTCGCCGCGATAGACGGCGCCGACATCGGGAACACCGGCCACTTCGTTGATGAAGCGGATGCAGCGGGTGCAATGGATGCAACGGGTCATGATGGTCTTGATGACCGGACCCATATACTTGTCCTTGACCGCCCGCTTGTTCTCGCCGTAGCGGCCGCGGTCGAAGCCATAGGCCATCGCCTGGTCCTGCAGATCGCACTCGCCGCCCTGATCGCAGATCGGGCAATCCAGCGGGTGGTTGATCAGCAGGAACTCCATGACGCCCTTGCGGGCCTTCAGGACGGTCTCGCTGTTGGTGCGGACGACCATTCCGTCGCCGCAGGGCATGGCGCAGGACGCGACCGGCTTGGGCGCGCGCTCCATCTCCACGAGGCACATGCGGCAGTTGGCCGGCACGCTGAGGCGCTCATGGTAGCAGAAGCGCGGAATCTCGATCCCCAGCTGCTCGCAAGCCTGGAGGATCGAGGTGCCCGGCTCGACCTCGATCTCGATCCCGTCGATGGTGAGTTTCGGCATGGGAACGGGAACTCCTTACTCGGCCGCCAGCGGGGCGCTGTTGCGGTAGGCCTGGATGCGCCGCTCCACTTCCGGACGGAAGTGGCGGAACAGGCCCTGGATCGGCCAGGCGGCAGCGTCGCCGAGCGCGCAGATGGTGTGGCCTTCGACCTGCTTGGTGACCTGCAGCAGCATGTCGATCTCTTCCATGCGCGCGTTGCCGGTGACCATGCGCTGCATGACGCGGTTCATCCAGCCGGTGCCTTCGCGGCACGGCGTGCACTGGCCGCAGGATTCATGCGCGTAGAACTGCGACAGGCGGGCGATGGCCTTCACGATGTCGGTGGACTTGTCCATCACGATCACCGCGGCGGTGCCGAGGCCCGACTGCACTTCGCGCAGGCTGTCAAAATCCATCAGGACGGTGTCGCAGATCGACTTCGGCAGGACCGGGACCGACGAGCCGCCGGGGATGATGCCCAGCAGATTGTCCCAGCCGCCGCGCACGCCGCCGGCATGCTTTTCGATCAGCTCCTTCAGCGGGATGCCCATCTCCTCTTCCACGTTGCACGGCTTGTTGACGTGCCCGGAGATGCAGAAGAGCTTGGTGCCCGAGTTCTTCGGACGGCCAAGGCCGGCGAACCAGGAGGCGCCGCGACGCAGGATGGTCGGAACAACCGCGATGGATTCGACGTTGTTCACCGTGGTCGGGCAGGAATAGAGACCGGCCTGGGCGGGGAATGGCGGCTTGTTGCGCGGCTGCCCCTTCTTGCCCTCGATCGACTCGATGAGCGCGGTTTCCTCGCCACAGATATACGCGCCCGCACCCCGGTGGATGTAGACGTCGTAGCTGTAGCCGGTGCCGCAGGCGTTCTTGCCGATCAGCCCCGCCGCATACGCCTCGTCGATGGCGCGCTGGACGTTGGAGCCCTCGTTGTAGAACTCGCCGCGGATGTAGATGTAGCAGGCGCTGGCACCGATGGCGAAACCGGCGATCAGGCAGCCTTCGATCAGCTTGTGCGGATCGTGGCGCAGGATGTCGCGGTCCTTGCAGGTGCCGGGCTCGCCCTCGTCGGCGTTGATGACGAGGTAGACGGGCTTGTCGGTCACGTTCTTCGGCATGAAGGACCACTTCATGCCGGTCGAGAAGCCGGCGCCGCCGCGGCCGCGCAGCCCCGATTCCTTCACCTGCTCGATGATCCAGTCCCGGCCATTGGCCAGGAAGGACGCCGTGTTGTCCCAGTCACCGCGCTTGCGGGCCGCCTCAAGACCGAAGTCCTGGTAGCCGTAGAGGTTGGTGAAGATGCGGTCCTCATCGCGAAGCATCGCTGTCCCCTCCCCCTCAATCGTCCGCTTGCGCGGTGGTGAAAGCCTTCAGCGTCGTCGGGCCGCCGACCGGCTCCGAGGACTGACGGCCGATCTGCGAACCGGGCTTCGGCGTCTCGCCACGCGCCAGCGCGTCGAGGATGCGCTCCATATGCTCCGGGGCCACGTCTTCGTAGTAATCGTCGCCGATCTGCACAACCGGCGCGTTGACGCAGGCACCCGAGCATTCGACCTCGCCCAGCGTGAACTGGCCATCGGCCGTGGTCTCGCCCACATCGATACCGAGCTTCTTCTTGCAGGTGTGGACAATCTCGTCCGACCCGCGCAGCCAGCAGGGCGTGGTGGTGCAGACCTGGACGTGGTGCTTACCGACCGCGGTCTTGTTGTACATCGTGTAGAAGGTCGCAACCTCGTACACGCGGATGCGCGGCATGCCCAGCAGGTCGGCCACGGCGTCCATGGCGACGCGCGGCAGCCAGCCGCCGTGCTGGCGCTGGGCCACGTCCAGCAGCGGCATGCAGGCGCTAGCCTGCTTGCCTTCCGGGTACTTGGCAATGATGCGCTTCGCCAGTTCCAGGTTTTCCTGGGTGAAGGTGAAGCTGGTCGGCTCGGCGTGGCCGTGATCGGAAGCGGGCGCGCTCATCGATCGATTTCTCCGAAAACGATGTCCATCGAGGCGATGTTGGCGACGGCGTCGGCCAGCATGTGACCCTTCGACATGAAGTCCAGGCCCTGAAGATGGGCGAAGCCCGGCGCGCGGATCTTGCAGCGGTAGGGCTTGTTGGTGCCGTCGGACACCAGATACACGCCGAACTCGCCCTTGGGCGCCTCGATGGCGGTGTAGGTCTCGCCGGCGGGAACGTGGAAGCCCTCGGTGAAGAGCTTGAAATGGTGGATCAGCGCTTCCATCGAACGCTTCATCTCGCCGCGCGGCGGCGGGGACACCTTGCGGTCCTCGATCTTGTAGGGACCGGCCGGCATCTCCTTGCAGCACTGGCGGATGATGCGCAGCGACTGCTTCATCTCCTCCATGCGCACGAGATAGCGCGCCCAGCAGTCGCCGGTCAGGCCGACCGGGACGTCGAACTCCATGCGGTCATAGACTTCGTAGGGCTGCGACTTGCGCAGGTCCCAGGCGACGCCGGAGCCGCGCAGCATCGGGCCGGTGAAGGCCCAGTCGAGCGCCTGTTCCTTGGTGACGATGCCGATGTCGACCGTACGCTGCTTGAAGATGCGGTTCTCGGTCAGCAGGCTTTCGAGGTCGTCCATGAACTTCGGAAAACGCTCGGTGAAGGCCCAGATGTCGTCCAGCAGACCGTCCGGGATGTCCCAGGCGACGCCGCCCGGCCGGAAATAGTTGGCGTGCAGGCGCGCACCCGACACGCGCTCGTAGAACTCCATGAGGATTTCGCGTTCCTCGAAGCCCCACAGCGCCGGGGTGATCGCGCCGACGTCCAGCGCACCGGTCGTGATCGACAGGATGTGGTTCAGGATGCGCGTGATTTCCGAGAACAGCACGCGGATGTACTGGGCGCGTAGCGGCGCCTTGATCTGCAGCAGGTTCTCGATGCCGAGCACATAGGCGTGCTCCATGCACATCGGGCTGACATAGTCCAGGCGGTCGAAATACGGCACGGCCTGGATGTAGGTCTTGTACTCGATCAGCTTTTCGGTGCCGCGGTGCAGCAGGCCGATGTGCGGATCGCAACGCTCCACCACCTCGCCGTTCAACTCCATCACCAGACGGAGCACGCCGTGGGCGGCCGGGTGCTGCGGCCCGAAATTCATCGTGTAAGGCTTGATCTGCGTCTTGGTCTCCGGACCGGAGGCGCTGATCGCCCCGCCCTGACCAGTCATTGCCGGACCAGTCGAGACGACGCCGGTCGCCGATTCGGTCGAAACGGTCATGCTCACGGCTTCTTGCTCCCGTCCTGGAGGGCCGCCTTCTCATCGCCTGGCAGCATGACGTTGGTCATGCCTTCCCACGGGCTGAGGAAGTCGAAGGCGCGGAAATCCTGGGTCAGACGGACCGGCTCGTAGATCACGCGCTTCTGGTCCTCGTCGTAGCGGGCTTCGACGTAGCCGGTCAGCGGGAAGTCCTTGCGGAAGGGGTGCCCCTCGAACCCGTAGTCGGTGAGGATGCGGCGCAGGTCCGGGTGGTTCTCGAAGAAGATGCCGAACAGGTCCCACACCTCGCGCTCGAACCAGTTCGCGGCGCTGAACACGGCAACGGCCGACGGGACGGGCGTGTCCTCGTCGGTGGCCAGCTTCACGCGCATGCGCCGGTTGTGGGTGTAGCTGAGCAGCTGGTAGACGACCTCGAACCGCTCAGGGCGATCCGGGTAATCGACCGCGGTGATGTCGGTCAGCTGCTCGAACCGGGTGGCCGGATCGTCGCGCAGCACGGTCAGCACCGCCAGGATGGCCGGCCGTTTGACCGTCACCATCAGTTCGCCGAGCTTCACCTCGACCTTCAGGACGTCACCGCCGATCTTGGCGGCGATGACGTCCCCGAGTTCCTTCAACGCCTGTTCGGACATGGGTGGGACCCTGCCTTCCTACTTGTCTTCAGCGCGCTTCTCTTCCGGCCGCGGGACCGGAGCCTTGTCGGCCCCGGCCGGTCCGGTCCGCTGGGATCAGCGGGCGATGCGGTTGCCGCGCTTGATCTTCTTCTGGAGCTGGAGGATGTCGTAAATCAGCGCCTCCGCCGTCGGCGGGC
>CBFGPE010000226.1:0-7420 GCA_965650625.1 uncultured Azospirillum sp.
TGCCGCACTCGCCTCGCTGCAACACGCCGCCCCCCATTCCTGGGGATAGGATGCACAATCAAATGGCGTGATTGAATATCAAGCTGCGCTTCCGTGGAAACGATCCCGACCTGTCACCTTTGCCTTATACAGGCGGGCATCGGCATCAGCCAGCAATCCGGCCGGGGTTTTGTCCCTGGCGGGCACCGTCGCCGCCATCCCCAGACTGACGGTTACATGCGGAGCGCATGATGACCGGGCATGGGGGATGCCTTGTTCCCGCACGCGGTCGAGAATGCGTTGGGCCACCACCCGGGCGCCGTCCTCATCTCCATCCGGCAACAGGACGACGAACTCTTCGCCGCCATAGCGGGCGACCAAGTCGGAGGGGCGGCGGACGCAGCCCGCAATGGCCTCCGCGACGGCGGCCAGGCATGAATCCCCTTTCTGATGGCCGTAATGGTCGTTGTAGGCCTTGAAGCAATCGACATCGACCATGATGAGGGCGATGGATTGCTGCGCCCGCTCGCACCGGCGCCATTCCTTGTCAAGTGTTTCATCGAAGTATCGGCGGTTCGCCACCCCGGTCAGTCCGTCGCTTGTCGCCATTTGCCGCAGCAGGTCGTTGGCGCGCTTCAGGGACAGGTGCGTGCGGACGCGGGCGCGCACCACTGCGGTGTTGATCGGCTTGGTGATGAAGTCCACCGCCCCGGCCTCCAATGCCCGGGTCTCGTCCTCCGGACTGTTGAGAGCGGTGACGAACAGGATCGGGATGTTTGCCGTATGCACGGAAGCCTTGAGCGCCGAACAGACCGCCCATCCGTCCACTCCGGGCATCATGGCATCCAGCAGGATGAGGTCGGGACGCTGGTCGCACGCCACCTGCAGAGCCCTCTGCCCGTCGAGGGCGAAGACGACGTCATGCTCGTCCTTCAGCGCGGCGCGCAGGATACGGACATTCTCGATGGCGTCGTCCACCACCAGGATCCGGCCCTTGCCGGACAGTTCAACCTGGTTCATTTTCCCTCCCCGCACCGAGGCTGCTGAACAGGCGCAGAACGCTTTCCTGAGCCGCCGCGAAATCCAGGTTCTCGATCGCCTGCGCCAACTCCGCGAAGGCATCCTCGGGCGCAACCGCCTCGAGCGCCGGCCTGAGGGCCTGGAACATATCCTCCGCCGCCAGGTTGCTGGCTTTCAGCAGGGTCAGCAGCCGGTCGAGTCTTTCCCTGATGTCCGACGGAGCGTCGTGGGATGCCGAAGGCGGCGGCGTCCGCCGCTGGTCCGGTTTTCGGGCGGCATCCTGGGCGGCGTTTTGGACGGCGGTTCCGACCGCCGCCAGAGCCGCGTCCAACTCGGCCAGCAGCCCGGGCACCTCCGCCTCCCGACCTTCCTTCAGGGCGGCTTCCGATGCCGCGGCAAGGCCGGCCGCCTCGACCGCCCCGAGATTCGCCGCGACGCCGCGCAGGCGGTGCAGGAGGCGGACAGCCTCCTCACCATTCCTTGCCGCGATGAGCCGGCGGGCCTCTTCAGTCGTCCCGTCCTGGGTCTCGATGAACTTCGTCAGCAGAGAGACGAGCAAGCGTTTGTCGCCGCCCAGGCGGACGAGGGCGGTGCGCAGGTCCAGGCCGGGCAGGTCGGTGGGGAGTTCCGGCAGTTCCGCCTCTTCCAGCGCCGCTTCCCCGGCGGGCGGTGCGGGTGTCGCGCCGATGCCAGGGAAAATACCAGGGACAAGGGCCGTCAGCGTCATGATCAACTGGTCGACGTCGATCGGCTTGGCGACATGGGCATCCATTCCGGCCGCGAAGGCCTTCTGGCGGTCGGCCTCCATGGCGTTGGCGGTCATGGCGACGATGGGCAGGGCGGTCAGGCCGAACTGCCCGCGGATGATGCCCGCCGCCTCGTAGCCGTCCATGCCGGGCATCTGGACATCCATCAGCACCGCGTCGAAACGGCTGGGGTCCGCCGCCAGGGCGGCGACTGCCGCCCGTCCGTCGCCCACGACCTCGACGGCCGCCCCGGTGCGGACCAGAATGTCGCGGGCGACCTCCTGGTTGATCTCGTTGTCCTCGACCAGCAGCACCCGCAACCCGGTCAAACGCCCGGCCAGCGGCGGCAGAGCGGGGAAATTGCTTGCCATGGGATTGTCGCTGCGTACGCGGGCGACCGCATCGAACAGCGAGGACGGGGTGATCGGCTTGCCCAGGATTCCGTCGATCCGCACGTCGTCGCAAAGGCGCGCCACGCCTTCGCTTCCATAGGCGGTGAACATCAGGATCACCGGCGGCAGGCGAATTCCCGGATCCGCCTTGGCGGCCTTGAGCAAGGCGATGCCGTCCATTCCCGGCATGCGCCAGTCGAGAAGAAGGACGTCCAGGTCGGATCCGTCCGCCGTGCGGCGGCGCAGGAGGTCGAGGGCGTCTTCCGCCGACGCCACCGCATCGGGTATCCAGCGGAAGGACCGGCAGGTGTGAACCAGGACCTCGCGGGCGGTCTCGTTGTCGTCGACGACGAGGACGGCCAGCTTTTCCAGGCCGGTGAAGGACGGGCGTGCGAAGGACCCTTCGGGGGCCCGTTCGAAGCGGGCCCTGAACCGGAAGTCGCTGCCCTGGCCGGGTGTGCTGGTCACCGTGATGGATCCGCCCATCAGGGTGGCCAGCCGGCTGCTGATGGCCAGCCCGAGGCCGGTGCCGCCGTATTTGCGGCTGGTCGAACTGTCGGCTTGCGAGAAGGCGGCGAAAAGTTCCTTCTGCTGCTCCTCGGCGATGCCGATGCCGGTGTCCCGCACCGAGAATTCGAGCGTAATCCCCGTCTCGTCCTCCGCCAGCTTTCGGACGGACAGCACCACCTCGCCATGTTCGGTGAATTTTACTGCGTTCCCGGTAAGGTTGAGCAGGACCTGCTGGAGCCGAAGGCTGTCCCCCACCAACCCGAAGGGAACCTCCGCGTCCACGGCGATGACGGTCTCGATCCCCTTGTCGCGCGCCGTGGTGGACAGGACGGTCGACGTGTTGCGCAGCACCTCCTCCAGGAAGAACGGGATTTTCTCCAGTTCCATTCGCCCGGCCTCGATTTTCGAGAAGTCGAGGATGTCGTTGAGGATGCCAAGCAGCGATTGAGCCGAACGCTGGATTTTGGCGACGTAGTCCCGCTCGCGCTCGCCCAGCGGCGAATCCTCCAGCAGCCGTGACAGCCCCATGATGGCGTTCATCGGCGTCCGGATCTCGTGGCTCATGTTGGCGACGAACTCGCTCTTGGCCCGGCTGGCGGCTTCAGCCTTGTCGCGGGCGTTCAGCAGTTCGGTGACGTCGTTCTTGATGCAGAGCAGATGCGGCTCGCCACCGCTGGCGAAGGGGACGAAAAAGACGTCGGCCAAGACCTCCTGCCCGTGAGGGGTGGCGTGGTGGACGCTGCTCTGGACGATCTCGTGGGTGGCGAGGGCCTGCTGCGCGGCGGCCAGCAATCCGCTCTTCTCCCAGCTCCGCAACTCCCGGAAATTACTGGCGCGGACGGCCTCCTCGCCAGTGCCCACGATGTCGGCATAGGCCCGGTTGGCCAGGACGCATTCGCCGGAGGCCTTGAAGGCCACGATGCCGACGGGGCATTCGTTGATGATCTTCTGATTGAGGTCGAGCAGTTCGTTCAGCCGCAGCTCGATCTGCTTGCGCTCGCTGATGTCCCTGATCGTTCCGATCAGAAACGGGTTTCCGTCGACGTCTGCGAAGGTCGTCTTCTTGGTCAGTATGGTGTGGGTCTTGCCCTCGAGGTCGGTGAAGGGCTCCTCATTGAGGCATTCCCGTCCCGACGTGAAGACCTCCTCGTCCTTGGCCCAGTAAATGTCCGCTTCCTCTTTGGGAAAGAACTCGTAATCGGATTTGCCGAGCAGCGCATCGCGCCCCGTTCCGGTGAAGGAGCAGAAGGAATCATTGAGAAACACCCAGCGATGCTCGCGGTCCTTGACGAATATGGGATCCGGAACGCTGTTGAAGATGTTGTCCAGAAAGAGCCTCGCCTTGGCGAGTTCGATTTCGGCGATCTTCAATTTGGATATGTCGTCGTGGCTGACGACGACACGACCGTTGCCATCCCTCAGCGGGGTGACCCGCATCTGGAACCAGCGCTTCTGATCGGGCGCATCGCAGGGATATTCCATGACGAACTCCATCCGTTTGCCCGTCATCACCTCGCCGATCCCGTCGGCCGCGGCCAGTGCCAGCGACTGCTCATCCTCTTGGGTAACCATGCAGGCGGCGAGATAGCTGTCTCCCACCCCCGCCCATCCGGGCGACATGCCGTTGCCGGCGGCGAACTTCCGCCAGGGGCGGTTCACTTCGGCGATGGTGCCGTCGGCATCGAGGATGGCGATGTGCGAGGCGACGGAATCCAGAATGGAGGTGATGAAATCCCGGTTTGCCTCGATGCTGGCGCTTTGCTCCCGAAGCAGATGGTGGGCCTCCGCCAGCTTATACTCGTTCTCGACGCGTTCGGTGACATCGTGGACGATCGACAGCACCAGCGTACGATTCTGGAGACGGATCGGGCTGGCGTAGGATTCCACCCAACGGAGGTTCCCGTCCGCAAGACGGTGCTGGAACAGAAAGTATCCCTTTTCGGCTTCCCGGGCCTCCGCCATCATGGCGCGGACCTCACTCTCGGGCTTCGGGTTGATCTCAAAGATCGTCATCCCACGCAGGTCGTCGAGCCCATAGCCATAGAATTCCGCCGCGGCGGAATTCGCATCGACGATTCCGCCGTCCTCGGGGTTGATCAGCAGCTTGATGGCCGACCCGGCGGCGAACATCTGCTCGAACAGTTCCTGCCGATCCCGCAGCGCCGCTTCCGCAGCCCGGTGCTGGGTGACGTCGCCGAAGATCACCACGGCTCCGGAGACGTCCCCGTCGACCCGCTGGGCGGCAACGACATATTCGACGGGAATGCGCTTGCCGTCCGTGCGGCAGAAATACTCGTCGTCGATGCGCCGCGTCTCGCCGTCTTCGAGGGTGCGGACGATGGAGCAGCCGCTCTCCGTGCATGGGCGCCCATCAGCCAGCTGGTGTCGGACGACCTTGGTTCCCGGCAGGCCGATCATGCTCTGCGGGTCCGGCCAGCCGAGAATTTCAGCTGCGGCCCTGTTGGCGAAAACCAGCCGGTTGTCGCCGTCGACGCCGTAGATGCCCTCGCCCGCCGACTCCAGCACCTGCTCCAGGCGGGCGGTCGCGCTCTGCAAGGCCAGGGTGCGTTCGGCGACCATGGCCTCCAGATGGTTGCGGTGGGCGTTGAGGTCCCGTTCGACCGCCTTCAACGCATGTTCGACCTCGACGGCTTCCCTGAAGCCGCTGTCCAGCGCCTGCAACGGTCTGCCTTCGGCCAGGGCCAGGGCCGGAGCGGCCAGTTCCCTGACCGACCGGCCGATGCGCCCGCCCAATATCCAGGAGGCGGCGAACCCCATGCACAAAAGGATCAGGACGCCCGTAATGGTGGGCGCCACGGAACGCAGGAGTTCGGCCGTCTCGACGGACCGCGGGATGCCGATGGCCACGCTCCATCCCGTCTTCTCGGAACGGCTGAACGCCACGAAGACAGGGATGCCCTCCAGCGTGTTTGTCTCGATGAAGCCTTCGGAGGACTCCTGGAGGGCCTTCACCAGAGAGGGAACGCCTTTCTGACCCACGAACTTCTCAGCCAGATGCGTGCGGGCGACGGCAACCCCCTGGCTGTCGAAGATGGAGACGATGCGTCCCGGAGGCAGGCACTGCTCGACGAAGATGCGGTTGAAGCGTTCCGGCAGGACAACGATGTCGACGACGTATTTCACCGTGCCGCCCTGCCAGACTGGGACATAGACGGCGGTGACGTATTGCTTGTAGGTGGTTCCGTACAAGAGGTCGGAGATCACCGGCCGGCCGTTCCCGAACACCCGGCGGATCGGGTCGAGGTTGCCAGTGCGCGGCAGAGCCGTGCCGAAGGGGTGCAGCGTGTGGACAAGCTGCTGCCCGGCCTCGTCCATCACCACGACAGCCGTGCCGGGAAAATCGCCGCTCAGCAATTGCCGGGCATGCGCATCGAACGCTGCGAAGCTGCCCTCCGCCAGCGAGGGGAAGATTGCGAGCGCCTTTGCCGCGTTCTCCACGACGTCGATGTCGCGGTCGACTGCGATCGACAGTGCCCGCGCCGTCTGGACGGCATCCCTTTCCATCTGGGCACGTTCGCGCTGGTAGGACTGGTAGGTCAGCAAACCCAGGCCCAGCAGGGACGGCAGGATGCAGGCAAGGACAACTGTCGCCAGCTTGGTGCGGATGGTCGGCAGGCCGGAGATCCCGGAGGATCCCCCAATGGGGCTTTTGTCTTGGGCCATGGTCATACCCGCATAGAGGCTATGCCAAAGGTACAATAGCCCAACCAAAATCGGCTAGAGCGGATTCCCCTCATACCGCCGAGCCTAAGCATTGACACATGGGGCGGCGTGTTGCAGCGAGGCGAGTGCGGCAAGAGGTCGCCCCAGCCCGCTTGATGATCAGGCGACGCAGACGGAGTTCCGGCGTCCGAGGTCGAGCATGCGGTTGAGGACCGCGACGCCGATGGCGACCTCGGTGGCCTGCGCCTGAGCGGAATGGAAGCGCAGCGCCTCGCCGAGGACACCTTTCCAGCGTGCCATTTGGCTCTCCACGCCGGCGCGTTTGTTATAGCCGCTGCTCCGCTGCCAGACCATCCGACCCTTCTCAGCAATGGTCTGGATGTGCCGGTCGCGTTGGGTGGGCGCCATCTCGGCGGTGTCGCTGAACACGGCATCGCGGCGGGGCGGCGCCACGACTGCGGCGTCGGGATGGCGCTCGTGCACGGCTGTGTAGACCCCCGTGCGGTCTAGACCCCCGTGCGGTCATACGCACCATCCCCGATCACAGTGGCCACCGGCTCGGAGATCTGATCGAGCAGCGGGGCGACTTGAGAAGCATCATCGACACCGCGGTCAGTCAGCGTGGCGGCGACGATCCGACCGCTGCCTGCGTCCAGGCCAAGGTGCAGAGCCCGCCAGGAGCGCCGCCTCTTCGTCCCATGTTTCTCGATCAGCCACTCGCCCGACCCGCACAGCTTCAGCCCCGTGCTGTCCACCAGCAGGTGAATGGGCCCAGCGCCCGAGCGCGACGCTGAGGGCAGTGTCACTGCCCGGGCGCGGCGGGCAATGGCGGAGTGATCGGGCACCGGCAGCTCCACGCCAAGCAACTGAAGGATGGAAGCGAGCAGGCCCTCGGTCTGGCGCAGTGCCAGCCGGAACACCGCCCTCAGCATCAAGGCCGTTGTGATCGTACGTTTCGGCCGGGGAATGTGACGGCGACGAGCGGCATTGGCCTTGTGCGGCATGGGGAACAACGAAACAGGAAGCGGGACCTCCGCCTACCCCAATGAGCCCAGGTTCGGCAACTCGGACTATCCCTGCAACACGCCG
>CBFGPE010000227.1:0-7384 GCA_965650625.1 uncultured Azospirillum sp.
CCCGCTGACACTCCTACTTTGCGCCAACTCCTGACACTTCTAAACAGTCGCAACATTGTTCGCCCTTATCGGCGTTCCTCCGTAAGCGTGCATGGCTGGGTCGTTGTGGGTTGACCGGTTGCGGCGTGGCGGATGGCTGGTGCATTGCCCATTTCCGGCGTCGCACCTTCTGACCCGGATGGATGATGTCGTCGAAAAACCAGCCCACCCCGCCCGACCAGCGTCAGGCTGTTCTGTCCCAGCGTCGCAACCTCAAGATGGCTGAATCCGCCCATGCCTATGTGCGCGGCAGCACAGTGAAGTTCTACGAATGGCTTGAGCAGTCTGGCGGAAAGGTGCCGGATGGGCCGCCGGTCTGGATCTGCGGCGATTGCCATGTCGGCAATCTCGGGCCGGTCGCCAACGCCAAGGGCCGCATCGACATCCAGATTCGCGACGTCGACCAGACGGTGGCCGGCAACCCCGCCCACGACCTGATCCGCCTCGGCCTGTCGCTCGCCACCGCGGCGCGCGGGTCGGACCTGCCCGGCGTCACCACGGCGCTGATGCTGGAGCAGATGATCGAGGGCTACATGATGACCCTCGACGGCGACCTCGGCGGCGAGACGCTGCGGAAGAAGCCGTCGGTCGTCCGCGTCGGCATGCGTCAGGCCATCGGCCGCACCTGGAAGCATCTGGCCAAGGACCGCATCAAGGACATCCGCCCGACCATCCCGCTCGGAAAGCGATTCTGGCCGTTGACCGACGAAGAACGCGCGGCGGTTCAGGAACTGTTCGCCAAGGACCAGGTGCGCCGTCTGGTGACCGCCCTGCACTCCCGCGACGACGATGACCGGATCGAGCTTCTGGACGCCGCATATTGGGTGAAGGGCTGCAGTTCGCTGGGCCGGCTGCGGATCGCGGTGCTGCTCGGCGTCGGCGAAGGTCATTATGACGAGGGCGGTCTCAGCCTGATCGACATCAAGGAGGCGGTGCAGGCCGCCGCTCCCCGCGCCACGAAGAATGGCATGCCGCGCGACAACGCGGAACGCGTGGTTACCGGCGCGCAGAATCTCTCGCCCTACCTCGGCGACCGCATGCGCCCTGCCCGCCTGCTCGACCGCGCGGTTTTCCTGCGCGAACTGCTGCCGCAGGACATCAAGCTCGACTTCGACCATCTGACGCGCGAGGAAGCGACCCGCGCCGCCTTCTTCCTGGCCGCCGTGGTCGGCAAGGCGCATGCCCGCCAGATGGACGAGGCGACGCGCAAATCATGGCACAACGAGCTGGCGCGCAACCGTACCAAGAGCCTGGACGCGCCGTCCTGGCTGTGGTCCAGCATCGTCGATCTTATCGTCGTCCACGAGGCAGCCTATCTGGAGCACTGCCGCCGCTATGCCGAACGCCCTGACGGCTGACTGAGAAGGCCACGCGCCATTTCCAGGCAGGCGTCGCGGTCTGGCTGGAAATCCTCGGCGATCCACCATTCCTCGATGCGCTTCAGCGTCTCGCCGACCGCCGGACCGCGCGGGACTCCCAGTTCCAGCAGGTCGCGGCCGGCGATGGGCAGCTTCAAGCCCGGCAAATCTTCGGCCACCTCCAGCGCCCGGCGTAGCGCCGTCAGGTCCAGCGGGCCGTCATGGATGGCGGCGGCGATCAGCAGCAGGTCGCCGAACAGCTCGGCATCGCCCAGGCGGTAGAGCGCCTGACGCAGAGCCTTGCGGTCATCGGACGGCGCCAGCGCGACCGGCGGCTCGACCATGGCCAGTAGGCGGTCGCGCTCGTGGTTGGACAGGCGCAGCGCCTCGGCGGCACGCAGCGCACCCGGCCGGTCGCTGTCCAGTACCGCCGCCAGCCGGCGGGTCGGATCGGGCGTCGCCCCCAGGTCGCGCTCCACCGCGATCAGCCGCTCCAGCCGATCGGTGTCCATGGCTTCCGGCAGCAGGTGGACCATGATCCCCTGCCCCATCATCAGCCGCCAGACCGCCGCGGCGCAGGATGCGGTCAGCAGGCGGAACAGCTCCCCCCGCACCCGCTCGCCCGACAGGGTCGGCAGGCGCGGCGCCAGCTCGCGGCAGGCGGCCATCGCCTCGGCATCGGGATCGCCGCGACCGTAATGGGCCTGGAAGCGGAAGAAGCGCAGCAGGCGCAGCACATCCTCCTCGATCCGCCGCCGCGCCTCGCCGACGAAGCGGACGCGGCCGGCGGCAAGGTCGGCGAGACCGCCGAACGGGTCGAACATGGAGCCGTCGGGCGTGCAGCTCAGCGCGTTCATGGTCAGGTCGCGGCGGGCGGCGTCCTCGATCCAGTCGTCGGTGAACTCGACGCGAGCATGGCGGCCGAAATTCTCCACATCGCGCCGCAGCGTGGTGATCTCATAGGGTTTGCCGCCGCACAGCGCGGTGACGGTGCCATGGGTGATGCCGGTGGGGATGACGCGGATCCCGGCGCCCTCCAGCAACTCCATCACCCGTTCCGGGGGAGCGTGGGTGGCAATGTCGATGTCCTTCACCGGCCGGCCGAGCCACGCGTCGCGCACGCAGCCGCCGACGAATCGCGCGTCGGCACCGCCCGACGCCAGGGCATCGAACACGGCGAGGCTTTCGGGCGCGGTCATCCAGGGTTGGGGGGACAGGCGTGCGGCAACGGTCATGGCGCGCGACGCTATCCGATTCCCGTTTCCCGTTCCACGGTTGTCAGTTCGGCACCGTCAGTTCGGCCCCTCCCCCGCCTCCCGCACGGCAGCGCCCAGCACGTCGCGCAGATTCACCAGCATGCCGGCGGTCGCCCCCCAGATGTAGCGCTGCGGATAAGGGAAGGCGTAGAACCAGCGCGGCTTACCCAGGAATTCGCGGCTGTGGCGCTGCGGGTTGGACGGGTCGAGGATGAAGGACAAGGGCACCTCGAACACCTCCGCCACCTCGGTCGGGTCCGGCGTCAGCATGAAGGGCGGCGTCACCACCCCGACCACCGGAGTCACCCGGAACCCGGTGCGCGTGACATAGGTGTCCAGCCGGCCGACAATCTCGATCCGGCCGCGCTCCAGCCCGATCTCCTCCGCCGTTTCGCGCAGCGCCGTTTCCTCCGGACTGCCGTCCTCCGGCTCCATCCGGCCGCCGGGAAAGCTGATCTGGCCGGCATGGGCGCTCAGCGTCGCCGTGCGCTGGGTGAAGATGACGGTCAGCTCCTCCGGCCGGTCGACCAGCGGGACCAGAACCGCCGCCTCGCGCAGGGTGGAGGGCGGCCCCATCTCCGGATTGAGGTCGTGGTCGCCCCTGATCTTGGCCGCTTCCCTGGGCGGCATCCGGTTCGAATGAACGGCGTTTTCGACGGCCGCGTCGGTGCTCATCGCCGGAAAGCGCCGGCGAACCTCGTCCAGGCTCAGTCGCCAGGCAGCTTGCCCAGCGCGAAGAAGACCTTGTTGCTCCATAGACCCACCTCGGACTCGCCGGTTTCGGTGCGGCGCGTCTCGCTGCGCTCCACCATGTCGTAGAATACGGCCCGCAGGATTCGCGCCTCCAGCCGGCTTCTGATTTCGATGTAGGGTGCCGGCTCCCCGGTTTCAGGGTTCACGGCGACGCGGATCGGGTGTTCGGGGCCGGCCTCCACCCAATGGTCCAGGTTGGTGCGGAAGGACAGCACCTGATCGGCCCCGCTGCCCGCCACCGTCATCTCCACCGCGACGAAGGGAGCGTCCTCCACGACGATCTTGCCGCGCTCGACCGGCGTGATCAGCCAGTAATCGCCGTCGTCGTCGCGTTTCAGGACAGTGGAGAACAGCTTCGCCAGTTCGATGCGGCGGATGGGATCGCCATTGTGGAACCAGGTACCGTCGCGCGCAATGCGGATGTCGTACTGCTCCAGCGTCGGCGTCCGGCCCAGCGCGGCCGGCAGGTCCGGCGGCGTTGCGGAAGCGGTTTGCCCATCTGAGCGCTTGTCATTCGCCATCGCGTTACCGACCTTCATGGAGTTGGGAGCCGTTTTGTCCCCGGACATGCGCATTTTCGCCACACTCGACCGCTAGGTCCACCCCGTTGGTCCTTGCGCCTCCACCCATCGGGCGGCGGGATTCGGAAAATGGGTGTCGACAACGCGCAGGAACAGGGCCAACCATGCGGATCCCGTGTTTCACGTCACGGCACCCTTACCAAGGGTGGCCGCGACGACGACACCGACCGGCCCATCATCGGGGAGCAGCAGACCTTGAGCGCACAGGACATCCTGAGGGGGCAGCCTCCCGTGCCGGAGGACCCGCAACGGCTGATGGAGGAGATCGAGGCGCTGGGCGACCGGCTCGCTTCGGTCCGCGACCGCATCGGCCGGGTGATCTTCGGCCAGCATGAGGTGATCGACCGCACGCTGGTTACGCTGCTGGCCGGCGGCCATGTCCTGCTGATCGGCGTTCCCGGCCTGGCCAAGACGCGGCTGGTGGAAACGCTGGGCACCGTGCTGGGCCTCGCCGAAAAGCGAATCCAGTGCACGCCCGACCTGATGCCCGCCGACATCCTCGGCTCCGAAGTGCTGGAGGAGGGGGAAAGCGGCCGCCGGTCCTTCCGTTTCCTGCCCGGCCCGGTGTTCAGCCAGCTGCTGATGGCGGACGAGATCAACCGCGCCAGCCCACGCACCCAGTCCGCCCTGCTCCAGGCGATGCAGGAAGGCCGGGTGTCGGTCGCCGGCCAATACCACCCCCTGCCCCAGCCCTTCCACGTGCTGGCCACCCAGAACCCGCTGGAACAGGAAGGCACCTATCCGCTGCCGGAAGCCCAGCTCGACCGCTTCCTGATGCAGATCGACGTCGACTATCCGGACCGCGAGGCCGAGCGGCGGATGATGATCGCCACCACCGGCTCGATCGACGAGCGCGCGGTGACGGTGCTGTCCGCCGCCGACCTCCAGATCGCCCAGCGCCTCGTCCGCCGCGTCCCGGTCGGTGAAGGGGTGGTGGACGGCATCCTCGACCTCGTCCGCCGTGGCCGGCCGGAGACCTCCGAGCTGATGGAGGTGCGCCAGCACGTCGCCTGGGGTCCGGGACCTCGCGCCAGCCAATCCCTGATGCTGGCCGCCCGCGCCCGCGCGGTGCTCGACGGCCGGCTGTCGCCGTCGCTGGACGACGTGGTGGCGCTCGCCAAGCCGATCCTGAAGCACCGCATGGCGTTGAACTTCGCCGCGCGGGCCGATGGGGTGACGCTTGACGACGTCATCGACCGCCTCTGCGCCCCCCTGATGTGACCCTCCAGAGCGGAGCCGCAATGCCGCGAAGCCCAGCCTCCCCGCAAACGAGTCAGCTGTCGAACACCCTGCTGGCGCGCCATCGCGCGGAGGAGTTGGCATCCGCCCTGCCGCCGCTTCTGGTCGCGGCGGAACGGGTGGCCGCCACCGTCGCCCAGGGCGTCCACGGCCGCCGCCGCGTCGGTCTGGGCGAGACCTTCTGGCAGTTCCGCCGCTACCAGCCAGGCGACGCGCCGTCGATGATCGACTGGCGCCAGTCGGCCAAGACCCAGCCTGTGTACGTCCGCGAGAACGAATGGGAGGCGGCGCAGAGCGTCTGGCTGTGGCGCGACCGCTCCGCCTCGATGGATTTCCGCTCGGCCTCCGGCCTGCCGACCAAGCGCGAGCGGGCGGATCTGCTGACGCTCGCCACCGCCGTGCTGCTGGCCCGTGGCGGCGAGCGGGTGGCGCTGCTGAACAGCGGCGTGCGCCCCGACCATGGCAAGACCGCCATCGACCGCATCGCCCGGCTGATGACCGACCCGCATGCCGCCGCCGCGCCCGACCCGCTGCCGCGGGTGGAGCCCCTGCCCCGCCACGCCCAAACCGTTCTGTTCGGCGACCTGCTGTCCCCCCTGCCGGAGATTCACGCCACCGTCGCCGGGCTGACCGGCCGCGGCCTGCGCGGTCATCTGGTCCAAATCCTCGATCCGGCGGAAGAGACGCTGCCCTATGACGGCCGCGTCGATTTCCACGGTATGGAGGGTGAACAGAACCTTCTGGTCCCCCGGGTGGAGGCCGTCCGCCAAGCCTACCGCGAGCGGCTGAAGGCGCAGCAGGACGGGCTTGCGGCACTGGCCCGCACCGCCGGCTGGAGCTTCGCCGTCCACCGCACCGACCGTTCGCCGCAATCCGCGCTGCTCACCCTGTGGGGTGCGATGGCGATGGAGGCGGTGTGACGCACCGGCCGACCACGTCATCCTCTTGCCCTTTCCCCTCGTGAAGACGCGCCAATGCTGGGTCTAGGACCGATCGCCTTCGCCGCCCCCTGGGTCTTGACCGCACTGGCAGCCCTGCCGGTCCTGTGGTGGCTGCTGCGCGTCACGCCCCCGGCGCCGCGCACCATCCAGTTCCCGGCCATCCGCCTGCTGCGCGACCTGACCGCGCAGGAGGAGACGCCGGCCCGCACCCCCTGGTGGCTGCTGCTGCTGCGGCTGATCGTGGCGGCGCTCATCATCCTGGCGCTGGCCGGGCCGTTGCTGAACCCGCGGGCCGCCTTGCCCGGCGGCGGGCCGCTGTTGCTGGTGGTCGACAATGGCTGGGCCGCCGGACGTGACTGGCCGACCCGCAAGCGCACGATGGACGAGCTGATCGCCCAGGCCGACCGCCAGCAGCGCCCGGTGATCCTGCTGCCCACCGCACCGCCGGCCGATGGCCAGCCGATCCATGCCAGCGCCGTCGTACCGGCGCAGGAGGCGCGCCGTTTGGCCCAGGCGATGGTCCCCCTGCCCTGGCCGACCGACCGCGCTGCGGCGCTGGAAGCGCTGAAGGCGGTGGCGACGCAGGCCAACGGCCGCGGCTCCATTCATGCGGTGTGGCTGAGCGACGGCGTCGGCGACAACCAGGCTGCCGCACTGGCCGCGGGATTGCAGCGGCTGGGGTCCGCCGACGTCCTCGACGATTCCGCCGAGCATCCGCCACACCTGCTGCTGCCGCCGTCCAGCGAGGGGACCGCCCTGACCGCCCGCATTGTCCGCGCCGATCCGTCCAAGCCGGAGCCGGTGACCGTCCGCCTCGCCGCCACCGACGGCCGGCTGCTGACCCGCCAGACGGTCGCTTTCGAACCCGGCCAGAAAATGCGGGAGGTCCGGCTGGACGTGCCGACCGAACTGCGCAACGACGCCGCCAGCCTGCGGGTGGAAAGCGACACCACCGCCGGGGCCACCGTCCTGCTGGATGAGCGCTGGCGCCGCCGTCCCGTCGGTCTCGTCTCCGGCCGGTCGGAAGGGGAAAGCCAGCCGCTGCTGTCTGACCTCTATTACCTCGAACGCGCGCTGTCGCCCTACAACGAGGTGCGGCGCGGCGAGACGCTGGACCTGCTGAAGCGCGATCTGGCCGTGCTGATCCTGTCCGACATCGGCGCCCTGACCGGCACCGAGGTGCAGGACATCGAGGATTGGGTGAAGAAGGGCGGCGT
>CBFGPE010000228.1:0-7069 GCA_965650625.1 uncultured Azospirillum sp.
CGCGTCGGCGGCCTTCCTCGACGACTATCGCGGCGCCATCGGCGATTGCCCCGGCTTCCCGCGCGACCCGCAAGCCGCCGCGCCGCTGCTGAAGCTGTTCCTGCTGGAAAAGGCGTTGTACGAGGTCGGCTACGAGCTTGCCAACCGGCCGGGTTGGGTGGGGATCCCGCTGGCCGGCGTTACCGCCATCATCCGCGCCGATGCCGGGCCGGAGATCGCCAGCCGCGACCGTGACCGCATTCCGCCGGTGGACGAGCGCCGCCGCAGCCATTCCATGCCCTTCGGGGCGGAGGTGCAGGCCGACGGGGCCGTGCGCTTCTCCCTGTGGGCGCCGACGGCGGCGTCCGTCCTGCTGTCGCTGGACGACGGCGGGCCGCCGCTGGCGATGGAGGGGCAGGAGGACGGCTGGTTCAGCCTGACCACCGCGCGGGCGCAGGCGGGCAGCCGCTACCGCTTCGTCCTGCCGGACGGGCTGGCGGTGCCGGATCCGGCCTCCCGCTTCCAGCCGGACGATGTGCATGGCGCGTCGGAGGTGATCGACCCCGGCGTGCATGCCTGGACCGATGCCGCCTGGACCGGACGCCCCTGGCACGAGACGGTGCTGTACGAGCTGCATGTCGGCACCTTCACCCCGGAAGGCACCTTCCTGTCCGCCATCGACCGGCTGGACGATCTGGTCGAGTTGGGCGTGACCGCGATCGAGCTGATGCCAGTGGCCGATTTCCCCGGCGCGCGCAACTGGGGCTATGACGGCGTGCTGCCCTTCGCGCCGGACAGCGCCTATGGCCGGCCGGAGGATCTGAAGACTCTGGTGCAGGAGGCGCATGCCCGTGGGCTGATGGTCTTCCTCGACGTCGTCTACAACCATTTCGGACCGGAGGGGAATTACCTCCACGCCTTTGCCGACAGCTTCTTCACCGACCGCCACAAGACCCCCTGGGGCGCGGCGATCAACGTCGACGGCGAGCGTAGCGGGCCGGTGCGCGACTTCTTCGTCCACAATGCGCTCTATTGGCTGGAGGAATACCACCTCGACGGCCTGCGGCTGGACGCGGTCCACGCCATCATCGACGACAGCGACCGCCATGTGCTGGAGGAACTGGCCGCGCGGGTGCACGGTCATTTCCAGAACCAGCGCCATGTCCATCTGGTGCTGGAGAACGACGCCAATCAGGCCCGTTTCCTCGCCCGCCACCGCGAGGGCGATCCGCGCTGGCACACCGCCCAGTGGAACGACGATCTGCACCACTGCCTGCACAGCGCGGCGACCGGCGAGGATGGCGGCTATTACGCCGACTACGCCCACGACCCGGCCAAATGGGGCCGCGCGCTGGCGGAGGGCTTCGCCTTCCAGGGCGATCCGTCGGCCTATCGCGACGGCGAACTGCGCGGGGAGCCGTCGGCCCATCTGCCGCCGACCGCCTTCGTCACCTTCATCCAGAACCACGACCAGATCGGCAACCGGGCCTTCGGCGAGCGCATCACCCACATCGCCAAGGCGGAGGCGGTGCGTGCCGCCACCATTCTCTATCTCCTGGGTCCCGGCATCCCCATGCTGTTCATGGGCGAGGAATGGGCGTCGGCCAAGCCCTTCCCCTTCTTCTGCGACTTCGGCGAGGAATTGGCGGAGGCGGTGCGCAAGGGCCGGGCGGAGGAGTTCGCCAAATTCCCCGAATTCCAGAACCCCGACGCCCGCGCCCGCATCCCCGACCCCACTGCGCCGGGGACCATGGAATCGGCGAAGCTGGATTGGGATGCCCGCGGACAGGCGGAGCATGCCGGCTGGCTCGACTGGTATCGCCGGGCGCTGGCATTGCGCCGGACGGAGATCGTGCCGCGGCTGGACGGGGTTCCCGGCGGTGCGTCGAGCCATAAGGCGGTCGGCAAGACCGGGCTGACGGTCTGCTGGAAGCTGGGCGACGGCAGCCGCCTGCATGCCTTCGCCAACCTCGGCGACACGCCGGCCGCCGGCTTTCCGGAGGCGTCGGGCCGCGTGCTGTGGACCGAAGGCGACGGGCTGACGGGCGACACGCTGGCGCCCTGGTCGGTGGTGCTGTGGCTTGAGGAGGCCTCGGCGCTCGACCGGCTGGCCGACCGCATGGGGGTTGAGCGCTCCTTCGACAATGCCGCCGGCGAGACGGTGACGGCAAGCGAGGAGACCATCCGCGCCCTGTTATCGGCGATGGGGGTGGAGGCGGGCGACGAGGCCGCCGCGCTGGCCCATCTCGACCGCCTGGACGAGGAGGAGTATGGCTGCGCCCTGCCCCCGGCGGTGGTTCGCCGCGCCGGGGCGGCGGTCACCGTGCCGGTCACCCTGCCCCACGGCACCCGGACCCTGCGCTATACCCTGACGCTGGAAAGCGGGGAGACGCAGAGCGGCGTCGTCGGTTTCGGCAGCCTGCCGCGCTGCCGCTGCATCACCGCCGGCGACGTGACCTATGCCGAGCGGCGCCTGCCGCTGGGCAAACTGGACAAGGCCGGCTACCACACGCTGCGGGTGGAGACGGAGCATGGCGTGGCGGAAACCCGCCTGATCCTGGCGCCCGCCCGCTGCCATCTGCCGACACCGATGCTGGTGGGGGAGAAGCTGTGGGGCCTGTCGGCGCAGCTCTACACCCTGCGTAGCGGGAAGGACTGGGGCATCGGCGATTTCGGCGATTTGCGGACGCTTGCCGACATCGCGGCGGCGCGTGGGGCGGCGGTGATTGGGCTGAACCCGCTGCATGCCCTGTTCCTCGACAATCCCGAGCATGCCAGCCCCTATTCCCCGGCCAGCCGGCTGTTCCTGAATCCGCTCTACATCGACATCACCGCCATGCCCGAGTTCCTGGACGATGCCGACATGCGCAAGAGGGTGGCTTCGCCGGAGTTCCGGCAGGCGCTGGAGACGGCTCGGTCCACCTCCCACGTCGACTACGCCGCGGTCGCCAAGCTGAAGCTGCCGATCCTGGAAAAGCTCTTCGCCGATTTCCAGACCTCGGGAAAGCCGGAGCGGCGTGCCGCCTTCGACGCCTTCTGGACCGAAAGCGGAATAGGGCTGGAGCGGTTCGCCACCTTCCAGGCGTTGCGAGAACGCTTCGCGGCGGAAGGCAAGGCAGATTGGCACCAGTGGCCGGCGGACTACCACGACGCCACCGCACTGGCGGTGGAGCGGTTCGCCAAGGAGCATTCCGACCGTGTCGCTTATTATGCCTGGCTGCAATGGCTGGCCGATGACCAGCTGCGCGTGGCGGCGGAGCGGGCGACCGAACTCGGCATGACCATCGGCTTCTACCGCGACCTTGCCGTCGGGGCCGACGCCAGCGGGGCGGAGACCTGGATGACGCCGCAGGCGGTGGTGGACGCCGCCCATGTCGGCGCTCCGCCCGACCTGTTCAACCCGGCCGGCCAGGATTGGGGGCTGCCTCCCTTCCATCCGCAGGCGTTGCGCGTGGCCGGCTATCAGCCCTTCATCGATCTGGTCCGCGCCAACATGCGGCATGCCGGTGCGTTGCGCATCGACCACGCCATGGCGTTGCAGCATGTCTATTGGATCCCGGACGGCCACCCGCCGGGCGAGGGCGCCTATGTCGCCTATCCGATGGAGGATCTGCTGGGCATCCTGGCGCTGGAAAGCCAGCGTCACCGCTGTCTGGTGGTGGGCGAGGATCTGGGCACCGTGCCGGACGGCTTCCGCGAGCGGATGACCGAGGCCGGGGTGCTGAGCTACCGCGTCGTCTTCTTCGAATGGACCGACGGCGGCGCCTTCAAGGGACCGGACGAGTATCCGGAACTGGCGCTCGCCACCGTCGGCAGCCACGACCTTGCCACGCTGCGCGGCTGGTGGGAGGGCGACGACATCGTGCTGAAGGCGGAGAAGGGCCTCTATCCGGCGAAGGACGAGGCGGAGAAGCAGCAGGCCCGCCGCTCCGCCGACCGCAGTGCCCTGGTCGATGCCCTGCGCGCCGCCGACATCGCCCTGCCCGCCGGTTTCGGCGCGGACAGCCCCTATGACGAGGCGCTGGACCATGCGGTGCATGCCTTCCTCGCCCGCACCAACGCGGCGTTGGCGGTGGCGCAGCTGGACGACCTGACCCGCGAGCGCGATCAGGTCAATCTGCCGGGCACCACCGACCAATACCCCAACTGGCGCCGTAAGCTGTCGATGACGCTGGAGGAACTGGCCGATGCGCCGGAGCCGGCGGCGGTCGCCGACATTCTGGCCGCGGCTCGCCAGTCATCTCCCCCTGCCCGCCGCTGATCGAAAAACGCCCTTCCCTACTCCGAGGAGCAAACATCCATGGCCCCCGCCGCCGGCAAGCCCATCCCTCGTGCGACGTACCGGGTCCAACTGAATGGCGAGTTCGGCTTCGACCGCACCGCCGCCATCGCCGATTACATCGCCCGTCTGGGCGTCAGCCATCTCTATGCGTCCCCCTACATGAAGGCGCGGCCGGGTAGCACCCACGGCTACGACATCGTCAACCACAACGAGTTGAACCCGGAGGTCGGCGACCAGAACGACTTCAGCGATCTGGTGGAGGCACTGAAGCGCAACAATCTGGGCCAGATTCTGGACTTCGTTCCCAACCACATGGGTGTCGGCGGCAGCGACAACGAATGGTGGTTGAATGTGCTGGAGTGGGGGCCGGACAGCCCGTATGCCGGGTATTTCGACATCGAATGGGAATCCGACTACCGCTATCTCCAGGGCAAGGTCCTGGTGCCGTTCCTGGGCGACCAGTATGGCGCGGTTCTGGTGTCGGGTGGGCTGGAGCTTCGCTTCGATAACGAGACCGGCAGCTTCGCCGTCTGGGCCTATGGCAGCCACAAGCTGCCGGTGCGGCCGCAGGATTACGGCATCATCCTGGGCAGCGACCACCCCGATCTGGAGCGGATCGCCGACGCCTTCACCCATCTGATGGATGCCCGCCCCCACCAGCTTCGCGGCGCATCCGACCTGAAGGCGGAGCTGGCGGCTCTGGTTGCGACCCGGCCGGACATGGCCGACGCGATCAACCAGCGGCTGGCGGTATTTCGTGGTTACCAGGGGGAGATCGACACCTGGGGCCATCTGCATGAGCTGATCGGCCGCCAGAACTGGCGCGTCGCCTATTTCAAGGTGGCGGCCGACGACATCAACTATCGCCGCTTCTTCAACATCAACGAGCTGGCCGGCCTGCGCATGGACGAGCCGGAGCTGTTCGACGTCGCCCACCGCATGGTGCTGGGCATGGTGGCGGACGGCACGCTCGACGGCATCCGCATCGACCACATCGACGGACTGATCGACCCCAAGGGCTATTGCGAGCGGCTGGTCGCGGCCTCCTCCAAACCTTTCTATCTGGTGGTGGAGAAGATCCTCGCCCGGCATGAACGGCTGCGCGAGGATTGGCCGATCGACGGAACCACCGGCTACGAATATGCCAACCTGATGGGCGGTCTGTTCGTCGATCCCAAGGCGGAGGAGGCCTTCACCCGCCTCTACGCCGACTTCATCGGTCGGCGCGACGATTTCGAGGAGGTGGTGCGGCAGTGCAAGATCCGCATCATGGAAAGTGAGATGGCCAGCGAGTTGAACGTGCTGTCGCGCAAGGCGTCGCGCATCGCCCGCTCCAACCCAGCCACCGCCGACTTCACCGCCAACATCCTGCATCAGGCGCTGAAGGAGACCATCGCCCGCTTCCCGGTCTATCGCACCTATGTCGATGGCGGCGTGCCGAGCGACCTCGACCGCCGCGACATCGATTGGGCGATCTCCCAGGCGCGGCGGGCGGAGCAGGGGCCGGACGGCTCGGTTTATGATTTCCTGCAGCGGCTGCTGACCACCGATCTGGTGGCGGCTCCCAAGAGCGGCTACAGCCATCAGCAGGTCACGCGCTTCGCCATGCGGTTCCAGCAGTACAGCGGGCCGGTGATGGCGAAGGGGTTGGAGGACACCGCCTTCTACCGCTACAACCGGCTGGTGGCGCTGAACGAGGTGGGCGGCCATCCCGACCATTTCGGCGTCAGCATCTCCGCCTTCCATCGCGCCAACCAGGACCGTGCCCGCAACTGGTCCGGCAACATGCTGGCCAGCACCACCCACGACACCAAGCGCGGTGAGGACACCCGTGCCCGGCTCTACGCTCTGTCGGAGATGCCGGAGGAATGGGAGCGGCAGGTGCAGACCTGGAGCCGCCTGCTGCGCGCCCGGCGCGGCGACGTGGAGGGCACCGCCCCGCCCGACCGCAACGACGAGTACCTGTTCTACCAGCTTCTGCTCGGCGCTTGGCCGGCGGAGTTGACCGGCGCCTCGGTCGAGCAGATCGATCAGGCGGCGATGACCACCTTCGCCGAGCGAATCGTCGGCGCGATGACCAAGTCGATGCGGGAGGCCAAGCTGCATTCGACATGGGCGGCGCCGAACGAGGTCTATGAAGGGGCGGTCGTCAGCTTCATCCACGATGCGCTGGACGTGACCCGCCGCAACGCCTTCCTCGAGGCCTTCCTGCCCTTTCAGGCGGCGCTGGCCCGCATCGGCATGGTCAATGGGCTGTCCCAGGCCCTCCTGAAGCTGACCAGCCCCGGCGTGCCCGACATCTATCAAGGCTGCGAGCTGTGGAACCTCAGCCTCGTCGATCCGGACAACCGGCTGCCGGTGGATTACGACGCCTGCCGCAAGCTGCTGGACGAGGTCGAGGATTTGGTGGAGCGCGGTGCCGTGCCCGGTTTGCTGGAGCGTTGGACCGACGGTGCGGTGAAGCTGGCGGTGACCCGGCAGGCACTGGCGGTTCGCGCGGAAATGCCGGAGGTCTTCAGTGCCGGCGAGTATCTGCCGCTGGAGGCGACCGGCGACCGCGCCGACCATGTGGTGGCCTACGCCCGCCGCAGCGGCGACGATACGGTGCTGGTGGCGGTGCCGCGGCTGGCCGCACAGTTGGGCGACAGCCCGGATTGGGGAAACACCGCGATCCCGCTGCCGCGCGGCACCCGCTGGCGCAACCGGCTGACCGGGGCGGAAGTGGAAGGCGGAGACACGGTGATGGCGGCGACGCTGTTCGTCGATCTGCCGGTGGCCCTGCTGTCGCAGGAAGGCTGAGCCGGCACT
>CBFGPE010000229.1:0-6957 GCA_965650625.1 uncultured Azospirillum sp.
GCTTGGCCCGGTTGATGGCGTCTTTCTCGGTGTCGAGTTCGATGTCCATCACGCTCAGTATGCGGCATTGCCGTACTTTTGGCAACGGCACTCAAGTGGACCTGCCGCAGTCCAAAGACCGCGCGCCTCGACCGCCGGAAGGCCATGTCAGCGAGAATATGAAAATTATCCTACCAACCCGCCAATTTTCCCGCTGAAATAGGAGCGTCCACCCACCCGATCCCGGAGACGCCCCATGCCCGATTGCCTGCCCCCCACCAGCCGCCCCGCCGACAGCTTCCCGGTTTGGGCCGAGGAGCCGCCGGTGCCGCCCGAAGGCTCGCTTGTCCCCGGTTCGCGCTTTCATGAGGAACAGTGGATCATGGCCGCCGGCATGCTGGCGCGCGGGGCCTCGTTCCAGCAGGTCGCCCGTGCCATGGGCTGCAGCCGCACCACGCTGTGGCGGGCCTATTACGGTTCGCAGCCCTTCCGCCATCGCGTCTGGTGGGAGAGGCAGGCGCTGAACCGCGAATCGGATCTCCGGCTCGCCTCGTTGCGCGCCCTGGTGACGGAGCAGATCGAACGGCTGGTCTCCTCCGGCGATCCCTCCACCGTGCGCTGGCTGGCCGAACGGCTCGGCCTGTTCAGGGAGTTCGACGCCCTCGACAGTCGGGACGGCAAGGGCGCCGCCGCCGCTCCCCCGGCGCAGTCTCCGGTCCCCCAACCCCAAGCCGTCCCCCAGACCGCCCCCGACGATGACGCGCCCGCCGCCCTCGACGACGACAGCGTCCCCGGCGCCATCCGCGAGCGCACGCCGCCCAACCCGCAGGCGGTTGCCGCGATCCTCGCCCGGCCGGAGGCGGAGGGGCCGAAGGGCGTCTATCCCTGGACCTTCAATCCCGACGACCAGTTCCCCAACCTCGGCTCCGCCCTGGAGCGGCGGGGCGGGCAGGGTGCCTTCACCCGGCGCCGGTAGAGCGATGGAACAGTGGAACGCTCCCGGAAAACCGGTTCACGGCGTTTCAAACGTTCCATCCGCCGTCGCCGGCGACCTCGCGTCGGCCGGCGGCACCACCGCGAACAAACGTGTATTGCCGTTGAAAAAATCAATTATCAGGAATCATATCGACCCTCATATGTCTTTTCAGAGGGAGTGATTCATGAGGCATGCATATTTGATCGGCCTGCTGCTGCCCCTTGCGCTGGGCGCTGTACCGTCCGCCATGGCGGCAACCGCCGCGGCGGCGAAGGACAATCCGGAAACGGCCGGCGAGGCGTTCGGCAACCCGCCGCTGCTGACCAACTCCGAATCGCCGCGCGTCGGTTCTCTGCTGATGCGCCAGCCGCAGGCGACCGCCCGTCCGCACACCGGGCAGGCGCGCAATTACGACCTGTTCGTCTCCTTCACCGACGGCTACATCCGCAACCCGGCCCAAGGCCGTCCGGATGCCGTGCGGCTGCGCAGCTATCGCGGCACCAACGTCGATCCCGCCCATCCCTATGTCGCGCCGACCATCGAAGCGACGCCGGGCGACACCATCCGCATCAAGCTGCACAACCAGCTGCCGGACGATCCGGACTGCGCCAATCAGGCTGCGGCGGACATCAACACGCCGCACTGCTTCAACGGCACCAACCTGCACAGCCACGGCGTCTGGGTCAGCCCGACCGGCAACAGCGACAATGTGCTGGTGTCGATCAATCCGGGCGTCGATTTCGAATATGAATACAACATCCCGGCCGATCATCCGGCCGGCACCTTCTGGTACCACCCGCACCGCCACGGCTCGACCGCTCTGCAGGTCGGCAGCGGCATGGCCGGCGCGCTCATCATCCACGGCGACCGCCCGCCGACGCCGGAGGCGAACGGCGACCTCGACACCCTGCTGAAGAGCCCCAAGGGCGTGGCGATGACCGAGCGGGTCCTGCTGTTCGAGCAGATCCCCTACGCCTGCACCAAGGACGGCAAGCTGAAGACCAAGTCCGACGGCTCCATCGACTGGAGCTGCGCGCCGGGCGAGGTGGGCGAGATCGTGTCCTACCAGCAGTTCGGGCCGGGCACCTGGGAACAGTCCGGGCGCTTCACCACCGTCAACGGCCGCGTGCGCCCGATCTTCGCCAACGCCAAGACCGGGCAGGCCGAGCGCTGGCGCCTGATCCATGCCGGCGTCCGCTCCCCCATCACGGTGGAGTTCCGCAAGCTGGACATCACCGACTTCCTCCAGCGGGAAAAGACCCTGTCGGCCGCCGACCAGGACCGCTTCGCCAAGGAACGCTGCACCGGACAGCCGGTGCCCTACATCCTGGCGGCCTCCGACGGCCTGACCATGAACGAAGGGCAGGTGCGCACCAGCGTGCCGATGCAGCCGGGCTATCGTGACGACCTGCTGGTCAACTTCCCCGAACCCGGCATCTACTGCGTCGTCAACAAGCCGGCGGCCGCCAACGCCAGCCCGGACCAGACCGCCACCTCCACCGGCGTGCTTGGCTTCGTCCGTGTGAAGGGCGACCGCGTGGTCAAGGATCCGGTGAAGGAGACCATCCGCCAGCTGACGGTCAACGCGACGAAGTACGCGCCGTCGGTCGCCAAGGAGGTCATCGACGGGCTGACCGCCCGCTGCTTCGGCAAGACGATGGTCGACACCCCCTATTGCCCGCGCTTCAGCAAATTCACCGCCCACCGGCCGATCACCGAGCATGAGGTGATGCACCAGCCCAAGCAGGAACTGACCTTCTTCATCAACCTGCCGCCGGAAGGGGGCAAGCGCACCAACCCGCTGTTCCAGGTCGCCAACAGCTTCGAGGTCGTGGAGAATCCCGACGGCACCTATGGTCCGAAGGGCGCCGCCGCCTACCAGCCGAGCGTGGTCAACCGGCCGGTGGTGCTGGGCACCGCCCAGCAATGGGAGCTGGAATCCTACTTCGTCAGCCACCCCTTCCACATCCACGTCAATCCGTTCGAGATCATCTCGATCATCGGTCCCGACGGGCGTGACGTCAGCGAGCCCGGCTCGGGCGACCCCGACTATGCCGGCATGAAGGGCGTGTGGAAGGACACCATCTGGGTGAAGAGCGACAACAGCAGCGCGCTCACCACCGCCCAGCCGCCGAAGGGCGTCTACAAGGTGACTGTCCGCACCCGCTACGAGCGCTTCATCGGCGAGTATGTGCTGCACTGCCACATCCTCGACCACGAGGACCAGGGCATGATGCAGAATGTCAGCATCGGCGTGCCGGATGGCCGCGGCGGGGTCGCCGGGGCCCACCACTGACCGGTCGCGCACTCCCTGCCCCCACAAGCCGGGGAGTAGGGAGTGCGCTCCGCCCGTTGCTGCGATCCGTCGCTGCCTCCAACCATTGAAAAAGGCCCCTGTTTGCGTCTACGGTCGCGCGTCCCCTTGGAGTGAGTGCATGCGCGATATCACCCCCGTCACGGTCGCACGCGGCGACGGCATCGGCCCAGAGATCACGGACGCGGTGCTATATGTGATGAACGCGGCCGGCGCGCGGCTGAAGGTGGAAGAGGTTCCGGCCGGGGAGGCCGTCTACAAACGGGGCCATCCCGGTGGGCTGGATGCCGCCGGCTGGGGGTCGATCCGCCGGACGCGGGTCTTCCTCAAGGGGCCGATCACCATGCCCCAGGGATACGGCAACAAGTCGCTGAACGTGGTCGCCCGCACCACGCTCGGCCTGTTCGCCAATGTCCGTCCCTGCGTGTCCTACCACCCCTATGTGCGGACCCGGCACCCGCGCATGGACGTGGTCATCATCCGCGAGAACGAGGAAGACCTCTACGCCGGCATCGAGCATCGCCAGACCGACGACGTGATCCAGTCGGTGAAGCTGATCTCGCGGCCGGGGTCGGAGCGAATCGTCCGCTACGCCTTCGACTTCGCCCGCTCCAACCACCGGCAAAAGGTGACGGCCTTCGTCAAGGACAACGTCATGAAGATGACGGACGGGCTGTTCCTGAAAATCTTCTACGAGATCGCGGCCGATTATCCGGAGATCAAGGCCGACCACATGATCGTCGACATCGGCGCCGCCCGTCTGGCCGACCAGCCGGAGCGCTTCGACGTCATCGTCACCCTGAACCTCTACGGCGACATCGTTTCCGACATCGCCGCCCAGCTGACCGGCTCGGTCGGGCTGGCCGGGTCCGCCAACATCGGCGAGACCTGCGCCATGTTCGAGGCGATCCACGGCTCCGCCCCGATGATCGCCGGGCAGGGCATCGCCAACCCGTCCGGCCTGCTGATGGCCGCTGTGATGATGCTGGTCCATATCGGCCAGGGCGACATCGCCGCCCGCATCCACAATGCGTGGCTGAAGACCATCGAGGACGGCATCCACACCGCCGACATCTATGCCCGCGGGCTGGGCCGCGTGCGTGCCGGCACCGCCGCCTTCGCCGAGGCGGTGGTGGAACGGCTGGGCCAGACCCCGGTCACCATGCCGCCGGTCGGCTATTCGACCGCGCGTCCGGCCTATGACGGCATCAACCGGCTGGCCCCGCGCGTGCGCGCGCTGAAGGAACTGGTCGGCGTCGACGTCTTCCTGCAATGGTCGGGCGGGCTGCCCGACGATCTGGCGGAGCTGGTGCTGCCGCTGTCGACCGACGCGCTGAAGCTGACCAGCATCTCCAACCGTTCTCAGCGGGTCTGGCCGGACGGCAACGCCGACGTCTTCTGCACCGATCATTGGCGCTGCCGCTTCCTGTCGCAGCACGGACCGGTGCAGCATGGCGCCATCGTCGAACTGCTCGGCCGGCTGGCCGCGGCGGGAATCGACTTCACCCAGACCGAAAATCTCAGCAATTTCGACGGCAAGGCCGGCTTCTCCTCGCCGGGCCTGTGACCCCATGGCCGTGGCGGGAATAAAGCGGCAGGGCAGGGCGTCATGACAGGTGACGACGCCCTGCCCGGACCCGACATGACCCCCCCGCCAGACATCGACGACCGCGCCATCGCCGCGCATATTCCGCGGCTCCGGCGCTATGCGACCGCCCTGGTGGGCAACCGGTCCGACGCCGATGATCTCGTGCAGGACTGCGTGGAAAAGGCGCTGGCCAACCGCCATGCGCTACGCGACCCGTCGAAGCTCGGCGGCTGGCTGATGACGATCCTGCACAACCTGCACATCTCCGGTCAGCGCGGCCGGCGCCGGCGCGGCGCGGAGGTGCCGGTGGAGGATCTGGCCGACGATCTGGCGCTCAGCGCTCCGCCGGCCGACCGCGGGGCGGTGCGCGACTTCGTCCGCGCCTTCGCCCAGCTGACCGACGAGCATCGCACCATCCTGTTGCTGACGGGGATGGAAGGGCTGTCCTACCGCGAGGTGGCGGAGGTTCTGGAACTGCCGATCGGGACGGTGATGTCGCGGCTGGCCCGGGCGCGCGAAAAATTGAGGGTCCTGCTGGACGGTGGAACCCAGCAGGTCGTCAGGAGGATCAAGTGATGAGCGGCACCCGCAATCCCATGACCGAGGCCGAGCTTCATGCCTGGCTGGACGGCGAATTGCCGGAGGAACGGCTGGCCGACGTCGAGCGCCACCTTGCCGACAATCCCGAGATCGCCCAGCGCTTCGACCGCTACCGTGCCCAGCGCTCGCTGCTGGGCCAGAGCTTCGGCCCGCTGATCGACCAGCCGCTGCCCGACCGCCTGACCCCGCCCTTCGCTGCGCGCGACCATGCCGCTCCGGTCCCGCAACGCCGGGGCAGGGGGGCTTGGTGGGGAATGGCGATCGCCGCCTCCCTTCTGATGTTTGTTGCCGGTGGTGCCGGCGGCTGGCTGCTGCGTGACCGCGTCGGCTGGCGGGCCGAGCCGTTGACCGCCGCCTTCATCGCCGATGCCGTCGCCGCCCATCGCGTCTTCTCCGTCGAGGTCCGCCATCCGGTCGAGATCGGCGTCGATGAGGAGGCCCATCTGGTGAACTGGCTGTCCAAGCGGCTGGGCAAGAACATGCGTTGCCCAAAAGTCACAAGAGGGGGCTACCAGCTGATCGGCGGGCGGCTTTTGGCCGATTCCGCTGGACCTGTTGCAATGTACATGTACGAGGATGCGGCTGGGCGTCGCATCACGTTGTATATCCGCCCCTCTCCCAATACCTCCGGTTCAGCGTTCCGCTTCGCCCAGGATGGCGGTGTGCGCGCTTTGTATTGGCAAGACAATGGGTTGGCGCTGGCCGTCGCCGGAGAAGCCGATCGGGATACCCTGTCCGGCGTGGCCGAAGAGGTCTATGGCGCCCTGAATTCATGAGTTTGCCCACGGACTTATCAACAGGAATGTTGCCGCGCCCCCTATCGTCTGCGGCCGTCATCTGGTAGCTTCTTCACCGGCTGGCACAAAATGTTGCGGCTTATGGAAAACGGCACTAGACCGTGACCTGTTTGCCACAGCATAACCGGACACCGGATCGGGAGTACTCGGGGATGAGTTGGACGGACGAGCGGATTCAACAGCTCAAGGATCTCTGGTCCCAGGGTTTGAGCGCGAGCGAGATCGCCGACATTCTGGGAGACATCACCCGCAACGCGGTCATCGGCAAGGCCCATCGCCTGGGCTTGTCGGGCCGGCCGTCGCCAATCAAGAAGAAGCCGACGCGCGGCGCCACCATCCTTGCTCTGACGGAGCGGATGTGCAAATGGCCGGTCGGCGACCCCAAGCACCAGGATTTCCATTTCTGCGGCAAGAACGCCTTGCCCGGCATGCCCTATTGCGCGGAACACGCCGCGCTGGCCTACCAGCCCGCCTCGGGCGGCAAGAAGCGTGAGGAAGACCGCAACGTCGGCGCTGCCTGACCGGTCGACAAGCCATTCAAAAAAGCCCGCTCTCGGGGGAGAGGCGGGCTTTTTTGTTGGCAAAATTCTGAGATCGGCTGCGCAGGAAAAGGCTTAGCAGGACGCGGAAAAAGGCTGTGCTGTGGCGGGCTCTCGTGATTCTCTCTGCTGACACAGGGTGCGGTCGGAGAGAGGACGATGCG
>CBFGPE010000230.1:0-6818 GCA_965650625.1 uncultured Azospirillum sp.
GAGCGGGCAGGTGGGGCCGTCGGGCTCGGCAGCGGGCGGGGGCTTGGGGGAAAACGGATGATCCGGAAGACGCATATCTGTTGGAACCGCTGATCGCTGCCCATGTTGGCAATCTAGGAGAGGCCATATTCCATATGGTCCGCAACCTCCGGGAGGCCACTGTGGACGATCCCAAATCACAGCCTCGTGACCAGAAAAACGGCAACGAAAAAGCTGCCGACTGCACCCAGTACGGCCAGGCCGCCGGATCGCCCGGCGGGCGTGGCGGCACCAGCTGCTACGGCGGCATCCAGCGGGTCCAGCCGCGCACGGCGACCGCCGCGACGCTGGCCCCTGACAAGGACCGCACCCCCAAATAGGAAAAGGGGGGAGCCGCGCGAACGGCTCCCCCCTTTTCACGACCTGCCGAAGGTTGGAGGTCAGGCCGCCTTCTTCTCGGCGATCAGCTGGACGAAGCGGTCGAACAGGTAATGGCTGTCCTGCGGGCCAGGCGAGGCTTCCGGGTGGTACTGCACCGAGAAGACCGGCTTGCCCTTCAGGCGGATGCCCTCGTTGGTGCCGTCGAACAGGCTGACATGGGTGACCTCGGCGTCGGCCGGCAGCGTCTCCGGCACCACGACGAAGCCGTGGTTCTGGCTGGTGATCTCCACCCGGCCGGAGGCGAGGTCCTTGACCGGATGGTTGGCGCCACGATGGCCCAGCGGCATCTTGGTGGTCTTGGCGCCCAGCGCCAGCGACAGCATCTGGTGGCCCAGGCAGATACCGAACATCGGCACGCCGGTGTCGAGCAGGCCCTTGATGGTCGGCACGGCATATTCGCCGGTGGCGGCGGGGTCGCCGGGGCCGTTGGACAGGAAGACGCCGTCCGGCTGGTGGCGCATCACGTCCTCCACCGAGGCGGTCGACGGCACCACCGTCACCTTGCAGCCGGCCGCGGCGAGGCAGCGCAGGATGTTGCGCTTGGCGCCGTAATCGATGGCGACGACATGGTACTGCGGCTTGTCCTGGGTGGCGTAGCCGCCGCCGATGGTCCAGCCGGCCTCGGTCCAGTCATAGGTCTGGCGGCAGGACACGTCCTTGGCCAGATCCATGCCTTCCAGACCCGGCCAGCCCTTGGCCTTGGCGATCAGCGCCTCGATGTCGAACTTGCCGTCCGGGGCATGGGCGACGACGCCGTTGGGCGCGCCCAGGTCGCGGATGCGGCGGGTCAGGCGGCGGGTGTCGACGCCGGTCAGGCCGACGAGGCCGTAGCTCTTCAGCCAGTCGTCCAGGTGGCGGGTGGCGCGCCAGTTCGACGGGTCGGTGATGTCGGCGCGCAGGATCAGGCCGCGCGCGGCCGGCGTCACCGTCTCGATGTCCTCGAGGTTGGCGCCGGTGTTGCCGATGTGCGGGAAGGTGAAGGTGATGATCTGGCCGGCATAGCTGGGATCGGTCAGGATCTCCTGATAGCCGGTCATGGAGGTGTTGAAGCACACCTCGCCCACCGAATCCCCCGTGGCGCCGATGCCTCGGCCGCGGAACACCGTGCCGTCGGCCAGGACCAGGACGCCGGTGTGAACCGCATTGTCGGAGGGGGGAGTGGCGAGAGTCATTCCTGTGAACCTTCCCAAAAACCGCGGCCGGCGACGGATCGGGTGATCGGCGGAACGGCGACGGCCTAGCGTCCCGCCGGGCGCGCACACGCAACCGCTCGCACCCCATATCCGCCCTGGAGGACGACGACGTGGGATCGAGTGGGCTGATCGGGTGGGCCGGACATCCTATATGACGATTGGCTGCCGGATTTCCAGCAATAGCTTTGCAAGGCGGCCCTGATCCGCCGACAAGGTCGGAGGGTCCCGGGGCGCCCTTTCGCTGGATGGGGCTTTTGCCATGGAAATCGGCGGCCATTTTCGGAATAGTCGGCTGTCCGGCCCGGAGCCTTTCGATCCCGGCCCGCTCCCGGCCCGACGAACCAAGGAAGACAGGACATGACGCTGCGCACGCAGTTCAACGACAGCCTCAAGGATGCGATGCGCGCGAAGGACCAGCGCGCGGTGTCCACCATCCGCATGATCCTCGCGGGACTGAAGGACCGCGACATCGCCGCCCGCACCCGCGGCGTGACCGACGGCATCGACGAGGCGGAGATCCTGTCGATGCTGCAGACCCTGGTGAAGCAGCGCAACGAATCGGCGGGGCTGTACGATCAGGGCGGCCGTCCCGAACTGGCTCAGCAGGAGCGCGAGGAGATCGCGGTCATCGAACGCTTCCTGCCCAAGCAGATGAGCGAGGAGGAGTCGGCCGCCGCCATCGACGCCATCGTGACCGAACTGGGCGCCTCCAGCATCAAGGACATGGGCAAGGTGATGGCCGAGCTGAAGGCCCGCCATGCCGGCCAGATGGACTTCGCCAAGGCCGGCGCTCTGGTGAAGGCGCGGTTTTCGGCGAAGTAAGGGCCGGCAAACAAGGCGCACTGGCCGCCGCGCGGCGACTCGGGCTAGGCTGAGGTCTGATCCCCCGCGCGGCAGACGGGCAGGAGGACAGTGGAATGGTCGCGATCCGCAAATCCACCTTCTCAGGCATGACCGTCGCGGAGTTCCTGGACTGGAACGGCGACGGCACCGACACGCGCTATGAGCTAGTGAACGGCGAACCGCGCGCCATGGCGCCGACGAGCATCACCCACGGCATCCTGCAGAGCACCGTCGCCCGCCTGATCGGCAACCATTTGGCCGACCGCGCGCCCGGCTGCCATGTCGTGACCGCGCCGGGCGTGCAGCCCCGCGTCCGCTCCAGCCACAACATGCGGATTCCCGACCTGGGCGTGACCTGCACCCCGGACGAACGGGGTCTGCGCACGCTGCCCGATCCGGTCCTGCTGATCGAGATCCTCTCGCCCAGCAACGAGGCCGAGACTTGGGAGAATGTCTGGACCTACACCACCTTGCCGTCGGTTCGCGAGATCCTGGTGCTGTGGACTGCCGGCGTCGGTGCGGAGCTTCTGCGGCGGCAGGCGGATGGCAGCTGGCCGGAAAGTCCGCAGGTGATCGTCGGAGACGAGGCGCTGACCCTGGACAGCATCGGCTATCAGGCCCCCACTCTATGCCGGCACGCATCTCGTCAGGCAGCCGGACTGACGCAGTGCGCCTGCGCCATCTGCACCCTTGGGGCCGGCGGCGCTGGTTCCCATACTATGCCTCTGCTATAGCCTAGCGCCCATCATCCTCCGTACCCCGGTGACCGTTCGACCATGGCTTTCCCGCCCCAATTCCTGGAAGAACTGCGCACCCGGCTGACCCTGTCGGAAGTGGTTTCCAAGCGGCTGCGGTTGATCCGCGCCGGCCGCGAGTACAAGGCCCCCTGTCCCTTCCACAATGAGAAGTCGCCGTCCTTCTACGTCAACGACCAGAAGGGCTTCTTCCATTGCTTCGGCTGCGGAGCCCATGGCGACATCATCGGTTTCGTCATGCGCCACGACAATCTCGGCTTTCCCGATGCGGTCGAGCATCTGGCCGGCGAGGCCGGCTTGCCGGTTCCGCGCCCGACGGAGGAGGACCGGCAGCGCTACGAGCGGCGCAAGACCCTGCACGACCTCGTCGAGCAGGCGGCGCGCTGGTTCGAACAGCAGCTGCACACGCCCGCCGGACGGCCGGGGCTGGACTATTTCATGCGGCGCGGGCTGGACGGCGAGACAATCGCCCGCTTCCGGCTGGGCTATGCCCCCGGAGATTCGAACGCATTGCGCACCTACCTCGGCAAGCAGGGCTTTTCCGACGAGGACATGGTCAATGCCGGGCTGCTGAAGCGGCCGGACGACGGCCGGTCTCCCTACAGCTTCTTCCGCAACCGCGTGATGTTCCCGGTGACCGACCGGCGCGGGCAGGTGGTCGCCTTCGGCGGGCGCATCCTGGAGGGCGACGGGCCGAAATACGTCAACACCGCCGACACCCCGCTCTTCCACAAGGGCACGCTGCTCTACGGCCTGTCGCGGGCGCGGCAGGCGGCGGCGGACGGCAAGCCGGTGATCGTTGCCGAAGGCTATATGGATGTCATCGCGCTGGTCCGCGCCGGCTTCGAGGGCGCGGTGGCGCCGCTGGGCACCGCGCTGACGGAGACCCAGGTGCAGGAGCTGTGGAAGCTGATCCCGGCGGCGGAGAAGGTGCCCTTCCTGTGCTTCGACGGCGACAATGCCGGCCGGCGCGCGGCGTGGCGGGCGGTGGAGCGCATTTTGCCGCACCTCGCCCCCGGCCAGTCGGCCCGCGTCGCCTTCCTGCCGGAGGGCGAGGACCCCGACAGCCTGATCCGCGCCCAGGGGCCGAAGGCGATGGGGGCGGTGCTGGAAGCTGCCATCCCGCTGTCCGACGCCCTGTGGCGGATGGAGAGCGACGGCCGGCCGACCGACACGCCGGAGGCCAAGGCCGCGGTGAAGGCGGCGCTGGAGGCCCGCGTCGCTACCATCGCCGACCGCGACGTCCAGAGCTTCTACCGCACCGAGATGCGCCGCCGCGTCGACGAGGCCTTCGCCCCGGTGCGCCAGGGCTACAACCGCGGACCCTGGGTGCCGGGGCAGGGGCGGGGCCGCTTCGGCGAGGCGCCGCGCCGCCATGTGCCGGGGACGCCGGGCCGCCTGACCTCCAAGCCGGTGGGGGAGGGGCGCGGCCGCGCCTCCCGCCTCGCCTCGATGCGGGAGCGGATCCTGCTGGCGACGATCATCAATCATCCGGAATTGTTCGGCGAACTGGCCGAGCCGCTGGGGCTGTTGCCGTTCGGTGACCCGGAGCTGGAAAAACTGCGCTGGGCGGTCATGGAATGCCTTTCAGACGAGCGCAATCACGACTCGACACTTGACGCCGCTGCGCTTTGTCGCCACTTGTCATCCGCCGGCCATGAGACGATGGTCGGTGCTTTGCTAGGCGAGTCGACCTATGTCCATGCCGGCTTCGCCCGTCCGGACGCCTCTACGGAGGACGCCCGGAAGGGATGGTGGCCTGCGTGGCGGCATCTGCATCACGAGCGGGTGCTCGACGATCTTAGGGAAGCGAAGGCGGCTCTGACCCGTGACAACAGCGAGGCCAACTTCGCGAGGGTCGTGGCTCTTCAGCAGGAGGTCATAAGGTCCGGTCTGGGTATCGCGGACGACAGTGACTTTGACGATGTCTGACGGTTGATGATGCAGATCGTCGCCAATCGGGCATCGGTTGATGGGACTGAGGGCAACAGGACGGGGCCGCATGACAGTTTCTGTGATGGCGGGTTCTGGGTAGATACATGGTTGGGGGTGGGGCGGACGGGCCGGGAAACCGGGACCGGGCGCTCCTTTCGTCTTTATTCACTGGGGTAATGCGGGGGCACCGATCGCATGGCCACGAAAGCTGCGAACAGCGTGGAAGTTTCCGAAACGCGGGAGGAATCCGCAGACGGTCCTCTGATGGACGGCATGGGTTTGGCCGTCAAGAAGATGATCGCCCGCGGCAAGGAGCGCGGGTATGTCACCTATGACGAGCTGAACGCAGCGCTGCCGCAGGATTCGTCCTCGTCCGAGCAGATCGAAGACACGATGGCGATGCTGTCCGAAATGGGCATCAACATCGTCGAATCGGAAGAGCAGGATTCGGAGAACAGCGGCGAGGGGGCAGGCGAGGGCGAAGGCCGTTCGTCGGGCAATCTCGACGACGACGACATCGGCCGCACCGACGACCCCGTGCGCATGTATCTGCGCGAGATGGGGTCGGTGGAGCTGCTGTCGCGCGAAGGCGAAATCGCCATCGCCAAGCGGATCGAGGCCGGCCGCGAGATGATGATCGGCGCGATCTGCGAATCGCCGCTGACCATCCGCGCCATTCTGGAGTGGCATGATTCCCTGATGGAAGGGAAGATGCTGCTGCGCGACATCATCGATCTGGACGCCACCTATGGCGGCGGCCCGGACGGCGAGGAGATGCCGGAGGGGCTGGCCGAGGTAGTCGAGACCGCCGGCACTCCCGGTGCCGCTCCCGCTGCGGAGGCGCCGGCCGAAGAGGAAGGCGACGAGCCGCGTCCCCCGCGCGCCGAAGGCGAGGGCGACGAGGGCGAGGAAGGCGAAGAGGGCGAGAACAGCCTGTCGCTGTCCGCGATGGAAGCCGCGCTGAAGCCTCAGGTCATCGAGACCTTCGAGAACATCAAGGCGACCTACGACAAGCTGCACAAGCTGCACGAGGCCCGCATGGGCGCGATGCAGCGCGGCGAGGACGTCGGCAAGCAGACGGACAAGAAGTACGACAAGCTGAAGCTCGAAATGGTCGAGCTGATGAACACCGTCCGCCTGAACAACCAGCGCATCGAACAGCTGGTCGAGCAGCTCTATGGCCTGAACCGCAAGCTGACCGGCTTCGAAGGCCGCCTGCTGCGCATGGCCACCGAGTGCCGGGTGAAGCGCGAGGACTTCCTGAACCAGTATTTCGGCCACGAGCTGGACCCGAACTGGCTGGAGCGCATCCGTGGGCTGAACCCCAAGACCTGGGGCAAGTTCGCGGAGAAGTACGACGGCGACATCCGCAAGACGCGCGAGGCGATCTCCAACGTCGCCGAGGAAGCGCGCCTGCCGATCAACGAGTTCCGCCGCATCGTCTCCACCGTCCAGAAGGGCGAGAAGGAAGCGAGCCGCGCCAAGAAGGAAATGGTCGAGGCCAACCTGCGTCTCGTCATCTCAATCGCCAAGAAGTACACGAACCGCGGCCTGCAGTTCCTGGACCTGATCCAGGAGGGCAACATCGGCCTGATGAAGGCGGTGGACAAGTTCGAATACCGCCGCGGCTACAAGTTCTCGACCTACGCCACCTGGTGGATCCGCCAGGCCA
>CBFGPE010000231.1:0-6797 GCA_965650625.1 uncultured Azospirillum sp.
GTCACGGTCTTGCCGACGCCGGCGCCGCCGAACAGGCCGATCTTGCCGCCCTTGGCGTAGGGGGCCAGCAGGTCGATGACCTTGATGCCGGTGATCAGCACTTCGGCGTCCGTCGACTGGTCGACGAAGTCCGGGGCCTGACGGTGGATCGGCAGCGAGCGGGCGGCGTTGACCGCGCCGCGCTCGTCGATCGGCTCGCCGATGACGTTGATGATGCGGCCCAGCGTCTCCGGGCCGACCGGCACGGCGATCGGGGCGCCGGTGTCGGTCACCTCGGCGCCACGCACCAGACCGTCGGTGCTGTCCATGGCGATGGTGCGGACCGTGCTCTCGCCCAGGTGCTGCGCCACTTCCAGAACGAGGGTCTTGCCGTCGTTCTGGGTGTGCAGCGCGTTCAGGATCGCCGGCAGGTCGCCGTCGAACTGCACGTCCACGACGGCGCCCGTGACCTGCGTGATCTTGCCGACAGAATTGGTGGTGGCCATGGAGTAAAGCTCCCTAGGAACTCGGTAAGTGTCGGTATGCCGTCGCCGGCGCAAATAGGCTGGACGCTACGTGTCGGATGCGGCCGTTACAGGGCCTCGGCACCGGAGATGATCTCGATCAGCTCCTTGGTGATGTAGGCCTGGCGCGTCCGGTTGTAGGTGATCGTCAGCTTGTTGATCATGTCGCCGGCGTTGCGCGTCGCGTTGTCCATCGCGGTCATCCGGGCGCCCTGTTCGGACGCGGCGCTCTCCAGGAGGGCGCGGTAGATCTGGATGGACAGGTTGCGCGGCAGCAGTTCGGCGAGGATCTGCTCCTCGTCCGGCTCGAACTCGTACATCGCCTTGGCGTCGGCGCCGGCGGCCTCGGCGGCCTCGGTGGCGACGGCGAAGGGGATGAGCTGCTGAACCGTGACGACCTGCGAGATCGCCGACTTGAACTTGTTGAAGATGACCGAGCAGACGTCGAACTCGCCGGCGTCGAACATCGACAGCACCTTCGTCGCCACCATGTCGGCGTCGCTGAAGCCGAGCCGGCGGCGGCCGACATCCTCGTAGCTCTCGACGATCAGGGAGGCGTACTCGCGCTTCAGCTGGTCGCGGGCCTTGCGGCCGACGGTCAGCAGCTTCACGGTCTTGCCCTCGCCCTGCAGGCGCGTGATCTGGCGCTTGGCCTCGCGGACGATGGAGCCGTTGAAGGCGCCGCACAGACCGCGGTCGGAGCTGATGACGACCAGCAGATGCACCTGATCGGCGCCCGTACCGGTCATCAGCTTCGGGCCGTTGCCGCTGTCCTGCACGTTGGCGGCCAGGGAGGACAGCATGCGGCCCATACGCTCCGCGTAGGGACCGCTGGCTTCCGCCTGCTCCTGGGCGCGGCGCAGCTTGGAAGCCGCGACCATCTTCATGGCCGAGGTGATCTTGCGCGTCGACTGGACGCTCGCGATCCGGTTCTTTAGGTCCTTGAGGTTAGGCATGCCGGCCCTTCAATTCCGCTCGAGGTCGTTCCGTGCCCGTCTCTACAAGACGGTGGGGGGCGGTTTCCCGCCCCCGCGCGCGGTCGGTCAGGCGAAGACCTTGGCGAAGCCGTCGAGGAACGCCTTCAGCTTCTCTTCGGTCGCCGAGGTGATCTGCTTGTCGGTGCGGATCGCCGCCAGGATATCGGCGCCCTTGGCGCGGATTTCCGACAGGAACTTGGCCTCGAAGCGGTTCACGTCCTCGACGCGGATGGCGTCCAGGTAGCCCTTCACGCCGGCGAAGATCGAAACGACCTGCTCTTCGACGGGCAGCGGCTGGAACTGGCCCTGCTTCAGCAGTTCGGTCAGACGGGCGCCGCGGGCCAGCAGGCGCTGGGTCGAGGCGTCGAGGTCCGAGGCGAACTGGGCGAAGGCGGCCATCTCGCGGTACTGCGCGAGTTCCATCTTGATGGTGCCGGCGACCTGCTTCATCGCCTTGATCTGGGCGGCGGAGCCGACGCGGCTCACCGACAGACCGACGTTGATGGCGGGGCGGATGCCCTTATAGAACAGGCCGGTTTCCAGGAAGATCTGACCGTCGGTGATCGAGATCACGTTGGTCGGGATGTAGGCGGACACGTCGCCGGCCTGGGTCTCGATGACCGGCAGGGCGGTCAGCGAGCCGTTGCCGTGGGCGTCGCCCATCTTGGCGGCGCGCTCCAGCAGGCGGCTGTGGAGGTAGAACACGTCGCCCGGATAGGCTTCGCGGCCCGGCGGACGGCGGAGCAGCAGCGACATCTGACGGTAGGCGACGGCCTGCTTGGACAGATCGTCGTACACGATCAGGGCGTGCATGCCGTTGTCGCGGAAATACTCGCCCATCGTGCAGCCGGTGTACGGCGCCAGGAACTGCAGCGGAGCCGGCTCCGACGCGGTGGCGGCGACGACGATGGAGTATTCCATGGCGCCGGCGTCTTCCAGGGTCTTGACGATCTGGGCGACGGTGGAGCGCTTCTGGCCGACGGCGACGTAGATGCAGTAGAGCTTCTTGCTCTCGTCGTCGCCCTGGTTGATCGGCTTCTGGTTCAGGAAAGTGTCGATGACGACGGCGGTCTTGCCGGTCTGACGGTCACCGATGATCAGCTCGCGCTGGCCGCGCCCGATCGGAACCAGGCTGTCGACGGCCTTCAGGCCGGTCTGCATTGGCTCGTGCACCGACTTGCGCGGGATGATGCCGGGGGCCTTCACCTCGACGCGCTTGCGCTCGACGTCGACCAGCGGACCCTTGCCGTCGATCGGGTTGCCGAGGCCGTCGACCACGCGGCCCAGCAGGCCACGGCCGACCGGAACGTCGACGATGGTGCCGGTGCGCTTGACGGTGTCGCCTTCCTTGATGCCGCGGTCGTCGCCGAAGATCACGATGCCGACATTGTCGGTCTCGAGGTTCAGCGCCATGCCCTGCAGGCCACCCGGGAACTCGACCATTTCGCCGGCGCGGACGTTGTCCAGGCCGTGCACGCGGGCGACGCCGTCACCCACCGACAGGACCTGACCAACCTCGGCGACATCCGCCTCGGTCCCGAAATTCGCGATCTGCTGCTTGAGGATCGCAGAGATTTCTGCGGCGCGGATATCCATCAGACTGATCCCCCTGAGGCCTTCATGGCGAGTTGCAATTTGTTCAGCTTCGTGCGCACCGAGGTATCGACCATGCGCGAGCCGAACTTAACGATCATGCCGCCGATCAGCTCCGGATCGACGGAGGTGTTCACCAACACCTTGGAACCGATGGACGCCTTGAGCGCGTCGATGACGGCATTGCGCTGGGCGTCGCTCAGCGGCTGGGCCGAGGTGACCTGCGCCGTGACCTCGCCGCGGCGCCGGGCCAGTTCGGCCAGGAAGCCGTCGATCATCCCGTCGATCGAGAACAGGCGGCGGTTGGCCGCCACCAGCCCGATGAAGCGCTTGGTCAGATCGGACACGCCGGCGCTGTCCAGGACAGCGGCCATGGCCTTGCCCTGATCGGCGCGGCTGATGACGGGGCTGCGGACGAGGCGACGGAGGTCAGCGCTCTCGGCCAGGATCTGCTTCAGCGTGGCAAGATCGCTCGCGACCGTGTCCAACGCCTGGTTTTCGTCCGCAAGCTCGAACAGCGCGGTGGAGTAACGCGCGGCGAGTTCGGATACGCCTGTTCCTTCGGATGCCACCTGATCCCTCGAATTGAGTTCGGTAGACGGTGAATTCGGCGGCCTTATAGGGTGTCAACCCGAGGCACAAACACCCCGGCCGCGAAAGCGAGCGGTCCAATATCACAGGAATCGCCACCACGCAACGGGGTCTGGACAATTTGGCTGCGGCGTTTTGAGCAACTGCGGAATCATTGGTCGCAACTGCGTTCGCCGAGGACTCGGGCGACGCTCGACTGGTCATACCGGCTGTGACTTCGATGTGGCCCTATTCCCGGTTTAATTCAAGGTTAACCAATCTGATCCACGGTCGCCCTGAACCGCGCGGGCGGCCGATCCGACCTTGGTATTGCTGTCGTTTTGCCCCGCCGCAGCCGGTCCCGAGAGACCAGAGGCCTTATCCGCCATGACCATCCTGCCGACGACCGACACCTCTGCGGACAGCGACGCCGGCGCCGGTTCCCGGCTGGAGGAGCGCGCGCCGAACGTCATCCAGTTCAGCCGCGCCCGCTTTACCCCGGACGATCTGGACGCCTTCGCCGCCGTGGCCGAACCGAAGATTCGCGACGGGCATTGGGTCGGCGTGCTGCGCGAGTCGGCACGCACCCACGACCGGCTTCTGGTGCTGCTGCCGGAGGTCGACCGCCCGGTCTTCCGCTTCGAGCGCGACGTCAAAGGACGCTACAGCCTGTCTTTCCACGACCGCTCGGGCTGGTACGGCATCGGGGCCGGCGACAACGCCGCCGAATGCCTGTCGATCTGGCGCCCGCGCCGCCCGCGCTCGCCCTGACCTCTTTTTGGATTTGGCCCCTCGGATTTGGTGCCGGGATTTGGCCGCGGTAATTTTCACCATGTAAAAAAGCGGCCTGCGGCATCCCGCCGCAGGGGTTTCACAAAAGCCTCAACGATAGACCCCGACCGCCAGCATGTAGGGCTTGCCGTTCAGAACCAGACGGCGGGCATGCATCGTCTTGCGCGCGACTTGGCCCGTAAGCGGGTCGATCCATTGATAGGTGACGTCGGTGCGGCCCTCGCGCGCCACCCCGTCCAGCGCCTCGCGGATGAAGGGCTTGCCGTCGACGTCGCGCAGCTCCTTCAGGTTCGACCCGTTCAGCGTCGCGGTCCAGCCATGGGCGACCATCACACCCTTGTCGTCCAGCAGCATCGGGTAGAGGTCGCGGTCAGTGAAAGCGCTATCATGGGCGGCAAAGGCTTCGGCCGCCGCGTCCGGACCGATCCGCTCCAGCAGTTGTTCGGCGCGGTCGATCATCGTCAGCGCTTCGGCATCGGTGCCGCGGGTGCGGGCCGGGGCGCCGGCGGCAAAAGCGATGACCACCAGCAGCAGAAGGACAGGCAGGACGGTCAGCAGCGTTTGCCGCTGAACCCGCAGACGAAGCTTGGAGAGCATGCCGACCATCAGCCTGAACCTGTGCCTGTGACGTTTGGCTCCGGGAAGGAAGTTTGGATTCGGAACCATCCCGGCCGTGGTAATACCATGACCGGCGCCGCGCAATGGACCAAACGTCACAGGTGCCATTCCTGTGCCCTCCCACGACCGGATCGTGTCAATTCGCCGCAGCCTGCCCTGCCCGCGCTAACGCCGGCTAAAGGAAGCTATAGGGGTCCACATCGATCTGCACCCGGATGGCCGGCGGAATCTCCACCCGGTCCAGCCACTCCGCGATCAGCGGCTGCACCTGGGTGCTGCGCGGCGCCTTCAGCAGCAGGCGGCGGCGGTGCCGTCCGCGCAGCAGGGCCAGCGGCGCCGGGGCCGGCCCCAATATATGGACCGAGTCGCTGCGTGGTGCGGCCCTGCCCAGCGCCATCGCCACCCGTTCCACCAGCGTCGGATCCTCGCCGGACACGATCAGCGCCGCCAGCCGGCCGAAGGGCGGCATGCCGGCCTCCAGCCGCATCTCGGCTTCCAGCTGATAGAAGCCGTCGCGGTCGCCGGCAGCCAGCGCCTGCATCACCGGATGTTCGGGCATGAAGGTCTGCAGCATCACCCGCCCCGGCCGCTCGCCGCGCCCGGCGCGCCCGGCCACCTGATGCAGCAGCTGATAGGTGCGCTCCGCCGCCCGCAGGTCGCCGCCGTTCAGCCCGAGATCGGCGTCGACCACCCCCACCAGCGTCAGCATCGGGAAATGGTGGCCCTTCGCCATCACCTGGGTACCGATGATGATGTCCAGCTCATGCCGGCCTATGCTCTCCACCATCTCCTGGATGGCGCGCGGGCCATGCAGGGTGTCGGACGCCATGATGGCGGCGCGGGCGTCGGGGAACAGCTCCGCCACCTCCTCGGCGATGCGCTCCACGCCGGGACCGCAGGCGGCCATGGTGCCCTCCTCCCCGCATTCCGGGCAGGCGTGGGGCAAGGGCTGCTGCAGGCCGCAATGGTGGCATTGCAGTTTGCGGGCGAGCCGGTGCTCGACCAGCCAGGCCGTGCAGTTCGGGCACTGCATGCGGTGGCCGCAGGCGCGGCACAGGGTCAGCGGGGCGTAGCCGCGGCGGTTCAGGAACAGCATCGCCTGCTCGCCGCCGGCCAGCGTGTCGGTCAGCGCCTTGCGCAGGCTGGGCGCCAGCCAGTGCCGGGCGGGAGGACGGTCGCGACGCAGGTCGATCAGCTCGACATCGGGCAGCACGGCGCCGCCATGGCGGGCCGGCAGCTCGATGCGGGCATAGCGGTGGCTGTCGGCATTGACCTTGGTCTCCAGCGACGGCGTGGCGGAGACCAGCGCGATCGGCAGCCCGCCGAGATGCGCCCGCGCCACCGCCATGTCGCGGGCGTGGTAGATCGCCCCCTCCTCCTGCTTGTAGGCGGAGTCGTGCTCCTCATCGACGATGATGACGCCCAAATCCGGGTAGGGCAGGAACAGCGCCGACCGCGCGCCGACCACCACCGGCACCTCGCCCTTCGCCACCGCGCGCCAGGTGTCGCGGCGCTGCGCCCCGGTCAGTTCCGAATGCCATTCCGCCGGCGGCGCGCCGAATCGGCGGGCGAAGCGGTCGAGCCACTGCGCCGACAGCGCGATTTCCGGCAGCAGCACCAGCGCCTGTTTGCCCTGTTCCAGCGCGGCGGAGATCGCCTCGTAATAAACCTCCGTCTTGCCCGACCCGGTGACGCCGTCGAGCAGCACGGTGGAATAGCTGCCGGACGCCACCCGCGCGCGCAG
>CBFGPE010000232.1:0-6688 GCA_965650625.1 uncultured Azospirillum sp.
TTAGGGTCAATCGTATTTTGGTGCTGAATGATTATATACGCAATATTATCTACAGTAGAATTGATATAGGCATGATAAGAAAAATGCTAAGTGGACTAGGACATGTTTTTATGTTATCCCGCGAGCCTAATTTTCCAGAAAGGCTCCCAGAATCATGCTTGGTAACTTGGGCACGTTACCCCGAAATCGTCTCTTATGATTTAATTAGTAATAATACTCTTCTATTCGTACCAAAATATCGTATGGCCAAAATCGATGTCGACATTCTGGAGTTCGTTTTTCTTTTGGTCCTCGAACACCGCCTTCCATCCCAGTTCCTCCTGAAACCGACACTATATGCGCTCGGTCGCACGCTCGCGTTAAGCGCCCCCCCCATATACAGGCCAGAGCACCTCGTGGAAATGGTTCAAGATCTGCGCCAGAAGTATCCGGGTGCCGAACCCAATCCCTTGTGGGTTGCATGGATGCACGAGACGCAGGCCGATGCCATCGCGAAGCTGACCGAAGCGCTTCCGGATCTCCTGCTTGGCGGCGGGGCGCTGCCGTCGTCATGAGCGCGGACGGTTTCGATCGGCTGGAGGACCTGTCCGACCGGCTGCTGGCTGGTGACGTGGTGTTTCTCGTCGGGGCGGGGTTCTCGCTGGACAGCGAGGGCAACAGCGGCTGGCGGATGGTCAGCCGGCTGCTGGCGCGCTTCCTCGGCATGCACGAGGTGCTGACCAAGCCAGGCGTCCTGCTGCGCGATGCCGACCGCGTCCGCGAAGGGATGGAGGAGTTGTACAACGGCCTTGTCCGCACCTTCGGGCTGAAGGACAAGAAGGCCGACAAGCACACGGACTGGTTCAGGCAGGAGCGCTACACCGAGGTGCTGCACGCGCTGACCCAGGGGACCAACTACTACCTGATCAACGACTGGACGTGCAGCGCCTTCGGCGAGATCGCCGGCTTTCTGACGGGGGAGGGCGTGACGCCCAACGCCAGCCGGCGGATCATCGAGGCCATCAGCAAGGCCGAGAACCGCTGCCTCAAGGCCCTCAACCCGTCCGAGGAGGTCGAACTTCCCGAAATCCGGCTCGAAGGGCTGCACGGGCTGGAACCGGCCGAGCGCGGCAAGGCGCTGTTCCTCGACACCCAGGGCTTCCTGGACGAGGAGATCATGGCCGGCGCCCCCGATCTGCCGATGGCGGCGGAGGTGGCGGCAAGCTTCCGCAACCGGCTGCTGCGCCGCCACCACGCGCTGGCCCGGCTGGCCCGGGAGGGGCTGTGCCCGACGCTGGTGACGACCAACTTCGACCTGCTGGTCGAGGGGGCCTATCGCCTGTCCGGCTTCCTCCCGCGCGACGAAGACCACCCGGACCAGGACGACCTGCCGCCGACCCGCCATCCCGACTATGCGCGCATCACCAATGCCGCCCAGTTCTACTACGGGCGCAACCGGATCCGCACGCGACGATCCGGGCGTGGAGGGCAACAGACGGCGACCATCGTCAAGATTCACGGCTGCGCGGATACCTACCGCCGTGCGCGCGACGCCGGATCGGAAAAGTTGCGCGCGGTGCTGCCCTCCCTGGTCTTCACCTTCCGCGAGGTGCAGAACTGGCGCGAGGATTCCTGGTCGCGCGACCTGCTGCACACGCTGCTGCGCACGCGCACCATCGTGTTCTGCGGCTATTCGACGGCCGATCCCGTGCTGCACGATACCCTGCGCACGGTCTACGAGGAGATGGCCGAGCGCAGCCGGCGCTTTGCCGCATCGGCGGCGGTGCCCACCCCGGCAGAGGCGGGCGTGGACCCGCGCACCGCCGCACCGGCCTTCTTCTTCGGGCTGCGCGAAAGCGGCGAGTTCCATGCGCTGGAGGTGCTGCGCGCCGCCAGCCGGGCGGTGGGCGTGTCCAACCCGGCGCTGACCCGCCACCCGAATTACATCGAATTCCTCCTGCGCACCCACGACAAGCGCGGCTTCCCGCAGCTGGACGAACTGCTGGCCTGGGTTTTTCACCGCGTATACCGCAAACGGCAGACGCAGGCTCTGCACGCCGATCTCCGCGGGATCGCCACGCTGGTCCTGAACAGGCCACCCCGGCAGTCGGAGGTGGAGGCGGTGCTGCGCAACTTCGAACGCATCCGCGAGCGTGAATGCGATGCGGCGCGGGGCTGGTTCGGCGGCGCTGACGACGACGGTTCGGAAAACCTCCGGCGCCATCGCTGCTGTGAGCGCGTGACGGCCTGGACCGAGCATTTCCATCCCCACCTGCTGCGCGAACTGGCACTCGCCGATCTGGTCCTGCGGCGGGGCGGGCCAGACCCGGGTCTGGGCGATCTGCGCAGCAAACCCTGGTACTACCCGGCCGGGGAGAATTACGGCTGGACCGCCTGGGGCGTGGTGGTGGAGGTGGCGCTGCGGCGCATGGCGGCGGCCTTCGCCAAGACCCCCCTGGCATGGAGCGATCCCGAGCCATGGTCGAACCCGTCGCCCCGACTGGAACCCACGGCCTGCGTGCTGCCTTCGGTGGCCCTGTCGCCCGGCGAGGACAAGCCGGCCCCGCTGTGCCTGACCATCGGGTTCGAAGGCTTCGGTCGGGCCGCCCGGCCGGTGCCGGTGGAAGGACTGTACCGGCACCGCGTGTTCTGGAACCTGCTGATGCAGGAACTGCCCTGGACGGCGGCGGACCAGCGCACGCCGTCCGCCGGCGACCTGTGGCGCTGGGCCTCGCTGCCGCTGGACGCCACGGAACCTCCCACCGGGAACGATGGTGAGCCGATCGGCCATTTCTTCGAGGACGCCGCATGACCAAGCGAAACTTGACCGATCGCCTGCTGTCGCGTCTCCAGGCCGAGTTGGAAACCCGGTTCGCCGTCGCACCGATGCCCGATGCCGCCGCGTTGCTGGCGGCGGACAAGCCTGCGTCGCTGCGCGAGAAGACGCTGGTCGGCGCCGGGCATTTCGACGTGGCCCCGCATCTGCTGGTCCTCGACCCCCGGCTCGGCACGGTCGGGCTGGTCCATGTGGTGGAGCGGGATGCGAAATCGAAACCGGACACGGTCTGTCGGCTGGTCGAACAGGCGGCCTATCTGCGCCACCTGACATTGACCCAGTGGCGCCCGGAGGGCAGGGAGGTTCAGGCAAAGACACGCTCCGAACGGCCGCTGCCGCTGACTGTCGAGTTGGTCCTGGTGATCCCACCGGATGACGACCCGATGCGCGCGGCGCTCGGCGGAGTCCTGGGGGATATCGCGCGGAGCGTCGCCCTGCTGCACGGCATCGGCGTCAATCTGCTGGAGTTCGGCGAAGCCACCTCGGCCGATGACGGGCGCCGGCTGCGCCGGGCCTTCTGCTGGCTGCTGACCGCGACGCGCGCATGGTTCGACGGGGCGGGACGGCCCGCCTTGCGGCCCGGTGACCCGCTCCGCTTCACCGGCTTCTCGCTGGAGAACTGGCGTTTGCCGGGCCGGCGGGAACTGGTGCTGGACGACAAGGCACGGGTGCATCTCGTGCACGGTCGCAACGGTTCGGGAAAGTCGTCACTCGTCGAAGCCATCGAGTTCGCGATGACCGGCCGGGCGGATCGGCTGGCCGGCGAATCCATCGCCGACATCGTCGAATACCACCCGCCCGGCGGATCCGCCACAGCGCCCGCGATCATCAGTTTCCGGGAACCCTGGAACTGGACCTATTCGACCCGGTCGGGAAAGGCGCCCGAACCGGTACCCGGCGCACCGGCCAACGCCGCCTCCTTCCGCCTGGATCAGAGGGCGATGGACCGGCTGGCCGGCAGCAGCGACACGGATCGTGCCCTGTGCCTGCTGGAAGCCTTCTTTCCCGACGAGATGGGGGTCCGTGACGAACACCGGCGGGCCAAGGACGCGGTGACGAAGGCGCTGGCGGACTTCCCCGACACAGAGTGGAGCGACTTTTCCGCGACGGATGGCGTACCGGCGACCGACGCACTGCTGAACCGCACCGCCTGGGTGGACGCCACCGAGATTCGCCTGACGGAGGAGGTGGCGCGCGACCTGCTGCCGATGCCGACGAACTCGCTCCGCGTCCTTCTGCCGCTCGTTCCCGAGGTCGGCGCCATCCTGGATCTGGTCGGCGGTGCCGCATTGCCCCTGACGGAGGTCGAAAAGCATCTGAATGTCTTGGATGACGCGCTCGACCGGCTGTCGAACCGCGCTTCGGACTTGGTGACGCAATTGGGAACCGTGTCGGACGCACTGTCGCAGGAATCGCTGCGACAGTGGCAGCCGCGCGGCGAAGCCCCGCCAACCGACGGGGTCCAGGCACTCAACGACTGGCTGGAGTCGGCAGTGCTGGCCGACCTCGCCCGCCGCCAACTGGCAATCCTCCGCAGCCTGCACGGAGCGGACAAGGCGAAATGGAAGCGCGGCAAGGGGGCCAGGCGCGGACTCTTCCGCATTCTGGGCTTGCCGGCGGAGGTCGTGGGCGAGCTGAACGAGCAGCTCACCCGATGGTCGGCGGAGGAGGAGGAGCGGTTGCAGGGTTCCACCCGGCGCAGGCGGTCGGCCAATGGGTTTGAGTCGGTGCCTCCGGCGACCCGCCCGACCCTTTCGGCAGCGCAGGTGGATAGCTTCGACGCGATGACCCCCTGGCTGCTCCAAACTCAGGAAAGCCCATCAAGAAGCCTCGGCCGGACCATCCAGGAAGCGATCCGGCAGGACAAGCCTTTGCGCATCGGCGACGTCCTGGTTGGAGACGATGAGTGGGCAGACCTACTGCATGAGCGTGTCGTGAAATTGCGCGACGCCCTGGTGTCCGTCATGTCGCGCGACGGTGCGGTGCCGCGTTCGGCGGCGCGACTGGCCGCCATCCGGCGATTGCGGGAGGCACTGGTCGCCCTGCGCCGCGCGGAGGACGCGATGAGCCGGTCGCTGCTGGATCGCTTCTTCCCGGCGCCGGGGGCGAAGCCCACCGATCCGGGCCTGATCGACGCGCTGAACGAACTGATTGCCCTGTTCACGCCCGCCCGCTGGGCCTACGCCGACTTCGAGCTGACCCGCCTCGTCGACGACAATGGCCGGGAGTGCCTGGGCATGCACCACGGCGGGGCATCGCGCGCCGATCTGCGCCTGAACACGGCGGAGCTGAACCTGTTCACGGTCGCGCTCTTCCTGCTGTGCGCGCCCCGGATCGGCAATCCGCTGCACCTGCTCGTCTTCGACGATCCGCTTCAGAACATGGACGAGCTGACGGCGACGACGATGGCGCGCGGGCTTGCCAAGGTGACCGAACTCCTCGGCGAGGCATGGATGTTGATGCTCCTCTTCCATGGCGAGGACGATCTGGAGCGCTTCCGTCACGAGGTGCCGGCGGCGGTGTACTTCCTGCCGTGGTTGACGCCGGCACAGACTGCCGAGGAGATACACCACCCGACCATTGAGCCGCCCAAGCACATCGACCGCAAGCTCGACCGCCAGCGCCAGACGGCCAAGGACCTGTTCACCCAACCCTGACCGGAACCGGATAAAGGACGCACACGATGTTCGCTTTGGAAGCCCTGCAGGCCAGGCATGGGGACTGTCTGCTTCTGTTGTCCGGCGAGGGCGCCGACCCCGACGCCACAGTGCTGATCGACGGCGGGCCGGCCGACACCTGGGCCGAGGTTCTGAAACCGAGGTTGGGCAGGCCCAAGCCCGGCGCGCCGATCCGTCTGCCGCTGGTGGTGGTGTCGCACATCGACGATGATCACATCGCCGGTATCCTCGACCTTATGGACGCGATGGAAAGCGACCATGCCAAGAGGCAGCAGAAGTACCGCATCGACCGCCTCTGGCACAACGCCATCGACGAATTGGTCGGGCTTGCCCCGCCGTCCGGCGGGCCGGCCAGCGTGCTCGCCTCGCTCGGCGCCGGAGCGGCTCCCGACCACGAGTCTGCCCGTGAGCGTGTCCTGGCGAGTTTCAGGCAGGGAGAGCGGCTTCGCGCCGCCGCGCAGGTGCTGGGAATCCCCGTCAATAACGGGGATGGAATGGGCGGGCCAGTCGCACCCATCCTGGCCGGTGCGGAGATGGAGATTGGCGGTGTCGACATCCTGGTCCTGGCGCCCTCGCACGAACGGCTGCAGACGCTTCGGGACAAATGGCGCACGGATCTGGAGAAGCGCAAGGCGAAGGGAACCCCCGGCGCCGAGAACGAGGCGGCCACCGCCGCCTATTCCGACAAGTCACCCTACAACCTGTCGAGCATCGTGCTGCTTGCCCGCAAGGACGACTGGAGCATGCTGCTGACCGGCGACGCGCGCGGCGACGACGTCCTGGAAGGCATGAAGGGTGCGGGCCTGTTCGACGGAAAGGACAGCGTGCATGTCAATCTCCTGAAGCTGCCGCACCATGGCAGCCGCAACAACGTCACGGTGGATTTTTTCCGAAAGGTGACGGCAGACCATTATGTCGTGTCAGGCGACAGGGTGAAGTTTCCCAACCCGCACAAGGAAACTCTGGAAATGCTGCTGGAGGCACGCCCCCCGGCGGAGCATGACTACATGGTCTGGTTGACCTACGACCTGCCCGATGTAAAAGCAATGTTCCCGGCGGATCGATGCATGGCGCCGAAGGTGGGCGAGAGCGGAGTTCGGATCGTCCTGGAATAGGGGGTGGGCATCGCCTTCTGACTGCCGCACGGGTCGGTGGTACCCCCTGACGTGGTGTAGGAGCATCTGGCTCAGTGCAA
>CBFGPE010000233.1:0-6605 GCA_965650625.1 uncultured Azospirillum sp.
TTCAGCAGCATGACGGTGAAATCCTCCGTCTCCTTGACGAAGGCGGAATGGGCGGTGCGCTGCAGCGTGTGGGCCATGTTCTCGGCCGCCGAGCGCGCGTGGTTCGCCAGAACCTGAAGCTTCATCCGGTCAAACACAGGCATCACTCCGCAAAGGTCAGGTGGAGGTTGAGGTGCGCATCGACGCGGGCATCGGTCCCGGCCGGGATGGCGAAGGTGGTGTCCTCCTGGGCGACGATGGCCGGCCCCTGGAAGCGCGCGCCAGCTTGGAGATCTGCGCGGCGGTAAAGCCCGACTTGGTTCACGGCGCCGCCGGTGAAGACCGGAACCGTCCGCTCCGCCGACGCGGCGCGCGGCTCCTCCGGCGCGGTGGGGAAGTGCAGCGCCGGACCGTTGCCGATGGCCGACAGGCGCAGATTGACGATCTCGATCCGCCCGTCCGGGTCGTCGAAATCATAGAGCCGGGCGTGCGCGGCGTGGAAGGCATCGGCGATGGCGCCGGGATCGTCGCCGTCCAGCCAGGAGGGGTCCAGCGGCGTCTCGATCTCATAGCTCTGGCCGGCATAGCGCATGTCGGCGACGATCATCAGCTCGGCCGCGCCGGAATGGCCCTGGGCGGCGAGCCAGTCGCGCCCCTCCGCGCCCATCGCGGCGAAGGCTTCGCGCAGGACCGGCATCAAACCGGACGACAGCTCAGCGAACAGGGTGCGGACGAAATCGCCGCGCAGGTCGGCGACCAGACCGCCCAGCGCCGACACCACCCCCGGCCAGCGCGGAGCGACGACGCGCGGCATCCCCAGTTCGCGCGCCAGGAACACCCCCAGCATCGGCCCGCCGCCGCCGAAGGGCATCAGCGCGAAGTCCCGCACATCGACGCCGGCGCGCGCCGCCATCTTCTCGACCTCCGCGAACATTTCCGACACGGCGACGTCGAGGATGGCCTGGGCGGTGGCCTCCACCGAACGGCCCAGCTCATCGGCCAGCCGCCGGACGGCAGCGCGGGCAAGATCGACGTCCATCCGCAGCTGCCCGTAGGCCATCTGGCTGTGGCCGAGCCAGCCGCACACCACCATCGCGTCGGTCACCGTCGCCCAGTCACCGCCGCGGCCATAGCAGGCCGGACCCGGCGTCGATCCGGCTGATTCAGGGCCAACGCGCAGCACGCCCTGCCCGTCGACACTGGCGATCGACCCGCCGCCGATGCCGATGGAGCTGACCGACACCGACGGGATGTGCAGCGGAAACTCGCCGATCATCTCGCCTGTGCCGAACTGGGCCTGACCGTCGATGATGAGCGCGAAATCGGCCGAGGTGCCGCCGATGTCGAGCGTCAGGATGCGCGGCTCCCCCGCCTGCCGGGCCAGCCAAGCGGCGCCGTTGACGCCGGAGGCGGCACCGGACAGCAGCATGTGGACGCAGGACCGCTTGCCCTCCGCCGCGTTCATCACGCCGCCGTTGGACTTGGTCAGCAGCGGGCGGGCGGGCACCCCGCGTCCGGCCAGCCGCTCCTCCAGCGCCGACAGGTAGCCGGAGATGCGGGGATGGACATAGGCGTTCAGGATCGCGGTCGTCGTCCGCTCATACTCGCGGATCACCGGCCAGACCTCGGCCGAGGTGAAGACGAACAGGTTGGGGGCCAGCCGGGCGATCTCCTCCTTCACCGCGGTCTCATGGCCGCCGTCGCGCCAGGAATGGAGGAAGGAGACGACCACGCCCAGCGCACCCTTGGCCTTGAGGGTCGCCACGGCGTCGGCGACGGCCGCCATGTCGGGGGCCTGCCGCTCCGTCCCGTCCGACCGCAGGCGGGCGGGAATGCCGAAGATCATGTCGCGCGCCACCAGCTGGTCGGGTCGCGAGCAGAACAGCGAATAGGTGTCGGGCATGCGCAGCCGGGCGAGTTCGATCACATCCTCGAACCCGGCGTTGGTCAGCAGGGCCAGCGGCGCGCCCTTGCGCTGGATGACCGTGTTCATCCCCACCGTCGTGCCGTGCACGAAGCGGGTGACGGCGCCCGGCTCCATCCCCTCGCGCTCGGCCAGCAGGGTCAGTCCGGTCATCAGCTCCGCGCCGGGATCGTCCGGCGTCGTCAGTACTTTCAGCGACGCCACCCGGCCCGACCGGGTGTCCAGCGCGCAGAAATCGATGAAGGTCCCGCCGATGTCGACGCCGACCTTCCAGTCGGCCTCACCCATGCCCCCGTCCATTTTGGCTCCCTTCCGCAAATCAGCCTGTGTTGGGCGAAAAACTGACATGGCGGGGCGCAGACGGTCTAAGACCCAATGAAAGCAAACGCATAAGGCGGACTTATGCACCGGGCCTCTGGATGCTCGATCCATAGCCCGGCCTTATGGGCGCATGCGCAACCCGTCTTTGACCCGCCCGCCCGTCCTGGGCAGCCTGACTGATGGGGCGGAGCCGCGTCCGCCCGCATGTGGGAGAGGTCGATGAAGGTTATCGTGCTGGGCGGCGGGCTGATGGGATCGGCCGCCGCCTTCTTCCTGGCCCGGCGCGGCCTGCGCGTCACACTGCTGGAGCGCAACCGCGTCGGTTCGGGCGCAACGGTGGCGTCCTTCGGCAACATCCGCCGCAGCGGGCGCTATCTGCCGCAACTGCCGCTCGCCCACCGCTCGCGGGCACTGTGGGGCGAGGCGGAAGGGCTGCTGGGCCGTGACGTGGAGTTCCGCGCCACCGGCCATCTCCGGCTGGTGTTCGACGAGGACGGTCTCGCCGACATGCGCCGCTACAGTGAGGACGCGCGGCCCTGGGGGCTGGAGTTGGAAGAGTTGTCGCCACCGGAAATCCGCCGCCGCTTTCCGGGGCTGGGGCCGGGCGCCATCGCCGCCTCCTTCTCGCCGCAGGACGGCAGCGGCAATCCGCGCCTGATCGCCCCCGCCTTCGCCGACGCCGCCCGCCGCCTGGGCGCCGAGATCGTGGAAGACTGCGGTCCGGTGGAGGTCTCGGCGACCGGCTCCGGCTTCGAAGCGGTGACGCAGCGGGGCCGCTTCACCGCCGACTGCCTGCTGAACGCCGCCGGCGCCTGGGGCGCCCGCGTCGCCGCCGGCTTTGGCGAACCTGTGCCGATGTCGGCCTATGGACCGCAGATGGGTGTCACCGAACCCCTGCCGCACAGGATCCTGCCGGTGGTGGGCATGTGGTCGCGGGGGGGCGGGGACGGGTATCTGCGTCAGGTGGAGCGCGGCAACATCGTCTTCGGCGGCGCGGCCGAACGTGTGGCGGTGCCGCTCGACCCCGGTCACGCCAAGGCGGACCCGGCCCGGCTGCCCGGGCAGTTGCGGGGCTTGGTCCGGCTGTTGCCGGCCATCGCCGATGTCACGGTGATCCGCACCTGGTCGGGCTGCGAGGGCTATGTCGCCGACAAGCTGCCGGTGATGGGACCGTCGGCGACGACGCCGGGACTGTTCCACGCCTTCGGCTTCAGCGGCCACGGCTTCCAACTCGGCCCCGGCGTCGGCGACGTGATGGCGGAGATCATCGCCACCGGGCGCACCGACACGCCGCTACAGGATTTCCGCATCGACCGCTTCCAGACTTCCGGCCAGCCGGTCGGCCTGGAAGCGGGGCAGCCCCGATAGAGCCGACCTGACCGAACCGGTCCGGCCCGCGCTTCAGCGCGCGGGCCGCAGGGCTGCGGAGCGGGTGGTGAACCGGCCGGCCAGAGGGACCACCAGCGCCGAAGCGGCGATGACGAAGGCGCCGGCCAGACTGGCCGGGGACGGCAGCAGGCCGAAGATGGCCGCGTCGAGGAGCAACGCCCACAGCATAGCGGTGTAGTCGAAGGGCGCCTGGGTCGACACCGGGGCGCGGGCCATCGCTTCCGTCATGGTGATGTGCGCCAAGCCGCCGGTGATGCCTGCGCCGACGAGAAAGGCCATCGAATGGGCCGTCGGGGTGCTCCAGCCGAAAGGCAAGCTCGCCAGACCACCGAACGCACAGAGCAGGGCGAAGTAGAACGCGATGGTCCCCGGCGCTTCGGTCGCGGTCAGCGTCTTGATCTCGACCCGCCCGGCGGCGGTCGCGACGGCCATGGCCAGCCCGGCCGCCACCCCGATGATTGTGTTGTGATCCAGCGTCGGCCCTTCGAAGGCAGGAGCGAGCATCAGGACCACCCCGGCAAAGCCGGTCAGCGCCGCACCAATGGCGACGGCCCCCGGCCGTTCCCGCAGGAACAGCATGGCGGCCGGCACGGCGAACAGCGGCGCCAGGAACCCCAGCGCCGTCGCCAGGGCCAGCGGCAGATAGGCCAGCGAAATGAAGGAGAGCACCATCGCCGCGCCGCCATACAGGTTGCGCTTCAGATGACCCACCGGCTGCCGCGTTTTCAGGGCCGAGGGGAATTGCCGGCGCCACATCAGATAGGCGATGATCGGCGGCAGGGCGAAGGCGCTGCGGTAGAAGACGATCTGTCCGATCGGCGCCTCGACGGTGGCCAGCCGGACGAACAGCGACATCACCACGAACAGCCCGGCCGACACCAGCCGAAGCAGCACGCCGCTGCGGATGCTGGAGGGGGAAGGTTCGGGCGGCGGCTCAGGCAGAGGTTCGGGCGGAGACACGGACTGGGGGCCGGCGGAAGGTTCCGGCGTCTGTCCCGGCATGATCGGCGCATCCTTATTGTAAAGCCGGTTGTGGCTCAGCCCAGGGCCTGGGTGGCGAGTGCGAAGGTGATGGGCCGGTCCGCCCCGCGCGTCGCCGGATCGGTCAGCGGCGCGCCCAGCGACATGGTCAGAACCGTGTCCTTGATCCGCAGGCCAGATCGCGCGACGAACAGCGGGAAGACTCCCTCGTCCAGATGGGTGTCCAGACGCAGGAAATCGCCGTCATGTTCGTCCACGTGGGGTTGAACCACGGCGACGGCATCCTCGTCCAGCCCGGCAACCACCGGACCGACGACATGGCCGCGACCGAAGGGGCGGCAGAGAGCGAAGGCGACCAGCACGCCGTCGCGTTCCAGCCCATAGCCGACCGACTGCTCGAACAGCCGCGCGATCAGCCCGGCGCGCGAGATTCCGAAGGCGCGCTCGTCCAGAGCTGTCACCGCCGCCAGATCAGCCACCTCCAGCCGCCGCACCAGCTGATCGGAGGCGGTCTGGTCGCCGCGCCGCGCCGTGCCCTGGCACTGGAACACGGTGCGATGGCCGATGAAGCCGAGCGAGCGGTACAGCGCCAGCGCGGCACGGGTGGCGTTGAGCCGGTAGGTTCGCCCCGCCGACGCCGACAGCACCCGTTTCATCAGCCATTCGCCGACCCCCAGCGACTGCAGCCGGGGCGATGTCATGACCATGCCGATGGTCGCGAAATCGTCGCCATGGGGAAACCACATCGCCGACGCCAGGACCCGGTCGATTTCGTCGAGGGCGACGACACCGTAACCGACCTCGCGCGCGAACTGCCAATCCTCCGCCCGATGCGGCCAGCCGACTGAGATCGACAGAGCCTGCAAGCGTTCCAGATCGATGTCGGCGACATCGGCAATCCGCACGTCGAAGGCGTCGACCGTCAGGGAGGGCGGTAACGCACCGTCACCGGATCCGTCCGCAAGCCCGCGTTCGCTCAAAGCTGCCTCCTCCCTGGAGTTTCCATAGCGTGAGGCGGTGCGCCTTTGGGTCAACCGATATGCCTGAGCCACCCACCGTCGCCTGAGACTACCGGGGCACCCACCGCACAAATCACCGCAAAGCACCGGCTCGACACAACAATCCTCCAAATCGCCCATGCATTCAGCATGGAATGGAGCGCGCGCCCGCTAAGATCGTAACTGTCGCAGCCGCCAAGGCCGCCGCCCCTCTCCGCACACCGCAGCGAACCCAAAACGACTCCCCGCGCCCATGGCGCGCAGCATGGGACAAGGTGAGGCCGCCATGACCGTGATCGACATCCTCAAGGACCTGATCGCTTTTCCCTCCGTGGTCGGAACCCCCAACGGCAGCATCGTCGACGGAATTCGCGGCATTCTGGAAGAGGCTGGGGTGCGCGTCCGGGTTCTGCCGGGGCCGGAGGGCGACCGGTACAACCTGTTCGCCACCATCGGTCCGGCGATGGTTCCGGGCTATGTCCTGTCCGGTCATATGGACGTGGTTCCCGCCACCGAACCCGAATGGACCAGCGATCCGTTCCGGCTGCGCACAGACGGCGACCGGCTCTACGGACGCGGCACATCCGACATGAAGGGCTTCATCGCGGCGGCGCTGGCGGCGCTGCCGACCCTGACCGCAGCACCGCTCGCCCGGCCGATCCACTTCGCCTTCACCTATGACGAGGAGGCCGGCTGCCAGGGCGCGCCGCATCTTCTGCCGCATCTGCCCGATCTGTGCGCACCGCCGCTGGGCGTCATCGTCGGCGAGCCGAGCGGCCTGCGCGCCGTCCGCGCCCACAAGGGCAAGGCGGCAGCCCGGCTGACGGTCCGCGGACGCTCCGGCCATTCCTCCCGCCCCGACCAGGGGCTGAACGCCATCCACGCCATGACCGAGGCGCTGACCGCCGCCGTCGCCCAGGCCGACCGCCTGACCCAAGGGCCGCTGGATTCGGTGTTCGAGCCGCCCTATTCGTCGCTGCAGGTCGGCACCATCCAGGGCGGGCTTGCGGTGA
>CBFGPE010000234.1:0-6584 GCA_965650625.1 uncultured Azospirillum sp.
CGGTCGATGCCCGGCGCCGCCTTTGGATCGGCGAGAAGCGGGTCGATGATGCCGGACATCAGCACGTCCCACCCACGCGCCGGGCCCAGCCGCTTGGCCAGCGCGCGGCTTTCCTCCACCAGCCGGTCGGCCTCGGGCGAGGCGACCAGCGGCGCGAAGAATCGGTGGGCGATGCGCAGACGGCGCAAGGCGACGCGCATGCGGTGCAGCCCCTCCACGTCGCCGCCCGCCAGCGCGCAGGATTCGTTGGCCAGGAACTGGCGCAGCGCCTGCCGCAGGATGTGGCGATAGGCTTCCGCCACCGTGGTCAGCGGCGAGAGGCCGAGCGGTTCGGCCTCGACCGGCCCCGGCGCCTTGCCGGTGACCAGCCGCAGCCCGGCCTCCGCCTTGCTTTCGGTGCCGATGCGCATCGGGATGGCGGCTTGCAGGGTCAGCGCCAGATCGAACAGGCTGGCGACCTTCCCGGCCTTCAGCTCCAATTCCACCTCACCGACCGGCAGAGAGTTGCCGCCGGCATAGATGGCGCCGTCATCCACCGCGAGCTCGATCGCCGTCAGTGTATCGGGACGAAGCAACAGGGTGGTGCGGCGGAAATCGGTGATGAACAGGCAATCCAGCGCGTCGAGCGCCGCCGCCGGCACCAGCCCGGCGAAAGCGGGATCGCTCAGCAGGCCGGTATCCACCGCCTCGCCTGCGACCATCCACTCCCATTCGCGTCGCACAGCCACTGCAGCGGAATCGCCGGGGCTGGCGCTGTTGACGGTCTTCAGGGTCTGGATGAAACGGTCGCCCTCCTGCCGCACGCGCAACGCCACGCCGTTCGCGGCCAGCTTCAGGTCGGGCGTGTCGAAATAGGCGGTGCGCAGCCGCTGCGTCGCAGCCGGACCATCTGCCAGCGCCTGCAGCGCCGGAAGGGCGGCGACCCGCGCCAGATCCGCCGATGCGGCATGGAGCTTCAGTTCCACCTCGCGGAAGGCGGCGGGGGTGGAGGCTTGCGCATCGGGGAGTACGGACGGGCTGAGGGGCGGAATTGCGGGTGGCAAGGGGCGGCATCCTCCCGTATCCGGCCGGAGCGGCCTGGAATGACTCAGGTGGTTCCGTGGATACCCCAACCGCCGCCGCAGGTTAAGAGAGTTTACGCGGCTGCACAAAATCCGCCAGCCGCCCCGCCCCCAATTCCAGGTCGGCCCAATGCAGCGTTTCGAAGACCAGGACGGCGCAGGCGCCGGTCGGGAACTTGTCGGCCAGATCATGACGCAGCCTGTGATCGCCGCTGCCGGTCAGGGCGTTCGCCAGCTCATGCAGGTCCGGATTGTGCGCCACCAGCATCAGGCCGGTCGCCGAATCCGGCGCATCGCGCAGCCGTTCCAGCAGCGTGCGGGCGCCGCACAGGTACAGTCCCCGCTCATGCTCCACCGGCGGATAGGGCGCGCCGATGGCCGCCATCACGCGCTTGCGCGTCTCCACCGCCCGCACCGCCGTGGAACACAGCACAAGGTCGATGTGGGCGTGATGCTTGGCCAGATAGTCGCCGACGAGGGTGGCCGCCTTCTCGCCACGGGCGTTCAGTGGCCGGTCGTGGTCGCCCAGAGACGGATCGTCCCAGGAGGATTTGGCGTGGCGCAGCAGGAACAGCGTCTTCATGGCGGCAATCGGTCGCAGCAGGGGAAGGAAAGGGGAGGGAGAGGTCGCAGCCTATAGCCAAATGGGAGTCCTGAAACCGTAACGCATATGGGATACTCTGTCTGCCCACCATATAACCGTCGTCGGCGCCGCTGGAAGGCAGGCGCCGGCGCTCAGGGTTTCAAGATTTCAGAGGTCGACGTGACGCAACTCCAGGAACTCGATTCGGTCGGTATCGAGCCAAACGCTCCGGAACGCTTCATCAATCGGGAGCTGTCGTGGCTGGCCTTCAACCAGCGCGTCCTGGACGAGGCGGCCAACCCGAATCACCCGCTTCTGGAGCGGCTGCGCTTCCTGTCGATCTCAGCCAGCAACCTCGACGAATTCTACATGGTCCGCGTCGCCGGCCTGAAAGGGCAGGTGGCCGCCGGCGTGAAGGCGCCGAGCCCGGAGAATCTGACGCCGGCCCAGCAGCTGTCCGCGGTGAAGCAGCGCATCTCCCTGCTGATGGACAGCCAGCAGACGATGTGGCGCACGCTGAAGGGCGAACTGCGGGAGGCCGGAATTTCCGTGGTCGATCCCAAGGACCTCAGCGAGGGCGAGCTGGACTGGCTGGAAGCCAAGTTCCTGGACGACATCTTCCCGATCCTGACCCCCATCGCCGTCGATCCCGCCCACCCCTTCCCGTTCCTGCCCAATCTCGGATTCTCGCTGGCGCTGCAGCTGCACGATCCGGTCAAGGGCCGGCACATCGACGCGCTGGTGCCGCTGCCCTCGCAGCTGGAGCGGTTCCTGCGCCTGCCCGGCTCGGACATCCGCTTCCTCCAGCTGGAAAAGGTGGTGATGCAGTTCATCGACCGCCTGTTCCCTCCGTTTCAGGTCAAGGCGCACGGCGTCTTCCGCGTCCTGCGCGACAGCGAGATCGAAATCGAGGAAGAGGCCGAAGACCTCGTCCGCACCTTCGAAAGCGCGCTGAAGCGCCGCCGCCGCGGCAGCGTCATCCGGCTCGCCACCGACAGCCGCATGGCGGCCGACCTGCGCGATTTCCTGCGCCATGAGCTGAACGTCGCGTCGGACGACGTCTTCATCCTCGATGGGCTGATCGGCCTGACCGACACCAAGCAGCTGATCGTCGACGAGCGGCCGGATCTGGTCTTCCGCCCGTTCAACGCCCGCTTCCCGGAACGGATCCGCGATTTCGGCGGCGATTGCTTCGCGGCGATCCGCCACAAGGACATCGTCGTCCACCACCCCTACGAATCCTTCGACGTGGTGGTGCAGTTCATCCGGCAGGCGGCGCGCGACCCGCAGGTGGTGGCGATCAAGCAGACGCTCTACCGCACCAGCAAGGACAGCCCCATCGTCGCCGCCCTGATCGAGGCGGCGGAGGCCGGCAAGTCGGTGACCGCGCTGGTCGAGCTGAAGGCCCGCTTCGACGAGGAGGCGAACATCCGCTGGGCGCGCGATCTGGAACGCGCCGGCGCCCAGGTGGTCTACGGCTTCGTCGACCTGAAGACGCACGCCAAGGTGTCGCTGGTGGTGCGGCGCGAGAAGAAGGCGCTGCGCAGCTACGTCCATTTCGGCACCGGCAACTATCACCCGATCACCGCGAAGGTCTACACTGACCTGTCCTTCTTCACCTGCGATCCGGCGCTGTGCCACGACGCCGCCGTCATGTTCAACTTCATGACCGGCTACGCGACGCCGAAGGTGCTGGAGAAGATCGCCATTGCGCCGATCACGCTGCGCCAGCGCCTCTTCGACCTGATCGAGGCGGAGATCGCCCATGCTGCAGCCGGCCGTCCGGCGTCGATCTGGGTGAAGCTGAACTCGCTGGTCGATCCGGTCATCATCGACAAGCTGTACAAGGCGTCGCAGGCCGGAGTGCAGATCGACATGATCATCCGCGGCATCTGCTGTCTGCGGCCGGGGGTGAAGGGTCTGTCGGAGAATATCCGGGTGCGCAGCATTGTCGGCCGCTTCCTGGAACATGGCCGCGTCATCTGCTTCGGCAACGGCCACCCCATGCCCAGCAACCAGGCCAAGGTGTTCATCTCCTCGGCCGACTGGATGACCCGCAACCTGGACCGCCGCATCGAAACGCTGGTTCCCATCGAAAACCCGACCGTGCACGAACAGGTGCTCGACCAGATCATGGTCGCCAACATGAAGGACAACGCAAGCACCTGGAAGCTGGGACCCGATGGCGTGTACCATCGGATCAAGGCTGGCCCGGACGCGTTCAGCGCCCATAATTACTTCATGACCAACCCCAGCCTGTCCGGCAGGGGCAGCGCGCTCAGCAGCAAGCGCACGCCGCCGCGGCTGATGCTGCACGCGGTGTCCTGAGGGCGGGTGACGGGAGCGAGACTATGACCAAGGACAAACGCGCGGCCGCCATCTCGGGCGACCTCGGGCAGGCGAGCGTCGGCCGATTCGGCATAGCCGCCGTCCCCGATTACACCGGCGAGAATGCTGGCGAGCGCGTCGGCGTCATCGACATCGGTTCCAACTCGATCCGTCTGGTCGTCTATGACGGGCTGACCCGGTCGCCGCTCGCGCTGTTCAACGAGAAGGTGCTGTGCGGCCTCGGTCGCGGCGTGGAGAAGTCGGGCGTGCTGAACCCCGACGGCGTCGCCCAGGGGCTGGTGGCGCTGGAACGCTTCGCCACGCTGGCGCAGGGCATGCGCGTCGGCCGGCTGGACGTGATCGCCACCGCCGCCGTGCGCGACGCCCGCGACGGTGCCGCTTTCGTCGACGCAATCCGCCGCCGCGCCGGCCTGACCGTCCGTGTCATCAGCGGCGAGGAGGAGGCGCGGCTGTCGGCCATGGGCGTGCTGTCCGGCACCCCCGGCGCCGACGGCCTCGTCGGCGACCTCGGCGGCGGCAGCCTGGAGTTGGTGACGCTGGACCGCGGCGTGATCGGCAAGCAGGTGACGCTTCCGCTTGGACCCTTGCGGCTGATGGAAGTCGGTTCAACCAAGGGCGGCCCGGCCAAGCTGATCGACCAGCATCTGGAATCGCTGCCCTGGCTGGCGGCGATGAAGGGACGGCCCTTCTACCCGGTCGGCGGAAGCTGGCGCGCCATCGCCAAGCTGCATATGGAGCAGTCCGGCCATCCGCTGCACATCATCCATCACTACACCATCGCCTCGGCCGACGCGCGCGAGTTCACCGGACTGATTGGGCGGCAGAGCCGCTCGTCGCTGGAAAAGATGGCGGGGTCGCGCCGCCGGCTCGACACGCTGCCCTTCGCCGGGCTGGTGCTGGAGCGGCTTCTGCGCATCGCCCAGCCGTCCAAGCTGGTCTTTTCCGCCTATGGCCTGCGCGAGGGGCATCTCTATTCGCTGCTCTCGCCGGAAGGCCAGCGCGAGGATCCGCTGATGGCGTCGGCCGCCGATTGGGCCCGGCGCTTCGTGCGGATGGGCGATCCGGCCCTGCTGATGTCCTGGACCGCCGGGCTGTTCGCCGGCGAGGACGACAATTCCATCCGCCTCCGCCATGCCGCCTGCCTGCTGAGCGACGTCGGCTGGGCCGACCATCCGGATTACCGTGCGGAGCACGCTTTCCTGCGCGTGCTGCGCTATCCGTTCCCAGCGCTGGACCATGACGAGCGGGCCTTCCTGGCGCTCGCCGCCCATGCCCGCTATTCGGGAACCATCGACACGCCTCAGACCGCGCCGGTGCGGACTCTGGTGAGCGAAGGGCAGGGTATGAAGGCGCTGGTGCTGGGTCTGGCGCTCCGCCTCGCCCACACGCTGTCGGGCGGCGCCACGGCGCTGCTGGAGCGCACCAGCCTGAAAGTCGGCGACGGCCGGGTGGTGCTGACCCTGCCAGACGACGGCAGTGTCCCGTCGGGTGAAGCGGTCCAGCGCCGCATCGACGCGCTCGCCAAGGCGATGAATCTCAAGGGCGATGTGGCCCAGCCGCTGCGGCCGCAGGCGGCGGAATAGGGCAGGGCAGGTGGGCCGCGCGTCGATCAATGACAGGCGGCCCTACCCGGTCAGGTTCGGGTGATCGACACGCCGCCATCGACCAGCAGCGCGGTTCCGGTTGTGAAGCTGGACATATCCGACGCCAGGTAGAGCGCCGATTGCGCGATCTCATGCGGCATGGCGAGGCGTTTCAGCGCATGAAGACCTTCGACGAAGGCCAGAGCCTCCGGTGTGTTCGACACGGCACGTCCCATCGGCGTGTCGGTCCCGCCCGGCAGCAGCGCGTTGGCACGGATCCCCTGCGGACCGTATTCCGCCGCGATCACCTGCATCAGCCCGATCAGTCCGGCCTTGCTGGCCGCATAGGCGGCCATGCCGGGAAAGCCGACGGTGTGACCGACGAAGGTGGAGGTGAAGATCAGCGATCCGCCGCCACGGGCAAGCATCGCCGGAATCTGGTGTTTGGCGGCATGGAAGGCGCTGGTCAGGTTGGTGTCGATCACCTCATTCCACATCTCCGCCGTCATCTCCGGAATCTGCACCGTCGCACCGGTCGTGCCGGCATTGTTGAAGGCGACGTCCAAGCCGCCGAACTGCCGGGTGGCGACCTCCACGGCTTCGCGCGCAGTTTCGGCATCCGCGACATTGCCGGCCACGGCGACGGCATCGCCGCCATTGTCCCGGATCTCATCGGCCAACCGCTCCAATTCGCCGCGCCGCCGGGCCACGAGCACGAGCTTCGCGCCATGCCCGGCGAACAGCAGCGCCGCCTCGCGCCCGATCCCGGAACTGGCGCCCGTGACGATTGCAGTTTTCCCGTCGAGCTGTCTCATTGCCATTCTCCCTTGCGATGAACGGCCCGAGGGTCGCGAATCTGGTGCTGTCCGGGCTATCCGGTTCTTGCTTTCGAATTCGCAAGGCCGGAGCGGCCGACATTAGATTTATTTTCCATAACCTTCCTTATGTGTTTCTCGTCTGTAGGCGGGGTAGGTTCTATTCTGAAGTGCAACTTTCTTGTAATCACAG
>CBFGPE010000235.1:0-6454 GCA_965650625.1 uncultured Azospirillum sp.
CTCGCGGCCGAGGGTTTGGCCGGGGAGGAGTAAGGCGAGGGATCAGGCGGCGCGGTTCAACGCGGACGCGCCGATGATCTCGGCATAGTCTGCGCGCTCATTGCGCAGGTTGGCCAGAAGATCGACCAGACTGTCACGAACGAAAGCGTCGTCCTGCTCGACGATGGTGTCTTGCGTCAGTCGAATGAACTGATCGAGAAGCGCGATATGGGCCGCAGATGACGCGTTGATCTTCTTGGTGTTGACGGCGCCGATCATGTAAATCTCCCTTGGCCTGAGCGTTCCCGATGACATCATTAGGCCATCGGGCCAGTTAAAGACTTCCTAACGGGACTATGCAGCAGGTGGTATCTTCGGGGGTACTTCCGATCTATGGTCGCGTCGCCTACGACCACTCCGAAGAGTTACCCCGAACGTCGAAATCGACGCCCGATACCCTGCTGCGATGGGTCACCGTCGGATGTCCCGGCAGGTGTCTTGCACTATGACAACACGTACCGTTATGTCAGGTTGCTCAGAGCGCCAGAGGGAATTGGAGGGAGAGACTACCAAAGGGTGCAGTCCCGTCAACCCCGTTGGGGATCATGACCTCCCTGGAAATGCTGGCGGTTGGAGGGGATCAGGCGGCGCGGCGGGCGTTCAGGCGGTCGCGGGTGTCGGCGCGCTCCAGTGCGCGGGCGACCAGATCGTCGAAGATCCCGCCGATGGGCGCATCGAGCACCGCGGCCCTCCCGGCCAGCATCGGGCCTTCCATCAGGACCGATCCTTCCTCCCCCGGGCCGAGAACGCGCCAGCCGCGGCTCTTCATCTCCGAAACGCGCGTCCGGGCAATGAAGGCGCGGATATGGTCGTGTGCCAGATCGTCCATTCTGTTCCCCCTGTCGCTGTCGCCGTGTCGCTGTCATGACCGCCGGACTTGCGGCGGCTCAACCGGTCACTCGGAAAAGGGTACGGAAGAACAGCGAACGCAACAAGAACAAATTCGGGGGTGAGGCGAGGATTCCTGCCGAGTCGCCCAAGCTCCCGCTTAGACCGCCCCGAAACGCCCCTTCAAACCGCCCCTTGCCGTCCGCACCTTCACCGCAAAGATCAGGCGGGGCGGGAGCATTTGCAACCCGCCCCATCCGTGACCAAAAGCGGCGATCAGGAAAGGTCCGACCATGAGCGGTGTCCGCACCGAAACCGACAGCTTCGGCCCCATAGACGTTCCGGCCGACCGTTACTGGGGCGCGCAGACCCAGCGCTCGCTCCAGAATTTCCGCATCGGCGGAGAGCGCATGCCGGTGCCGCTGGTGCGCGCGCTGGGCATCCAGAAGCGGGCATCCGCCGCCGCGAACCTGAAGTTAGGCGTGCTCGACCCGAAGCTCGGCGCCGCGATCATGGAGGCGGCCGACGAGGTGATCGACGGCCGGCTGGCCGACCATTTCCCGCTGGTGGTCTGGCAGACCGGCTCCGGCACCCAGTCCAACATGAACGCCAACGAGGTGATCGCCAACCGCGCCATCGAGAAGCTGGGCGGCAGCATGGGGTCGAAGACGCCGATCCACCCCAACGACCATGTCAACATGGGGCAGTCGTCGAACGACAGCTTCCCCACCGCCATGCACATCGCGGCGGCCGACGAGATCGTGCGCAGCCTGATCCCGGCGCTGGAGCATCTTCGCAGCGCGCTGGACGCCAAGGCCGACGCCTTTGGGGACATCGTCAAGATCGGCCGCACCCATCTGCAGGACGCGACGCCGCTGACGCTGGGGCAGGAGTTCTCCGGTTATGCCGCGCAGGTCTCCTACGGCATCGCGCGGGTGAAGGGCGCGCTGCCGCAGCTCTACCGGCTGGCGCAGGGCGGCACGGCGGTCGGCACCGGCCTGAACGCCAAGCCCGGCTTCGCCGAGGCCTTCGCGGAGGAGGTGGCGGCCTTCACCGGCCTTCCCTTCGTCACCGCCGAAAACAAGTTCGAGGCGCTGGCGACCCATGACTCGCTGGTCGACATGCATGGCCATCTGAACACGCTGGCGGTGTCGCTGATGAAGATCGCCAACGACATCCGCCTCTTGGGCTCCGGCCCGCGGTCGGGCATCGGCGAGCTGTCGCTGCCGGAGAACGAGCCCGGCTCCTCCATCATGCCCGGCAAGGTCAACCCGACCCAGTCGGAGGCGATGACGATGGTCTGCGCCCAGGTGATGGGCAACCACACCACCGTAACCGTCGCCGGCGCCACCGGCCATTTCGAACTGAACGTGTTCAAACCGGTGATCGCCTTCAATGTCCTGCAGTCGATCCGCCTGCTGGCCGACGCCGCGAACAGCTTCACCGACAATTGCGTGGTGGGAATCGAGGCCAACCGCGACCGCATCGCCAAACTGGTGTCGGACAGCCTGATGCTGGTGACGGCGCTCAATCCCCACATCGGCTATGACAATGCGGCGAAGATCGCCAAGAAAGCCCACAAGGAAGGGACAAGTCTAAAGGAGGCCGGACGCGAACTCGGACTCCTGACGGATGAGCAATTCGATCAATGGGTTCGCCCCGAACGGATGGTTGGTCCCGGTTAAGCTTGGGGTTAGGGTGGGGGTGTGTCGTTCCCGGCCGTTCCGGCCTTCCTCTGACCACCCCCATCCCCCAATTGCGATGCGTGCGTGACCATGAAGAAGCGTTCGGTCCTGATCGCCGGCCACCCCACCAGCGTCTCCCTCGAGGAGGAGTTCTGGGATGCCCTGAAATCGGTCGCCCAGTACCGCGGCCTGTCGGTGAACGCCCTGATCGAGGAGATCGACCAGACCCGCAGCGGCAATCTCTCCAGCGCCATCCGCGTCTATGTGCTGAAGGCGGTGCAGGGACGCGGGGAGGGGCGCGGGACGGGGGAGGGGTAAGAGAGGACCTCGGCGGACTGCCACGATGGACAGCCGCCCGCCACCGGCGTACACGCTTGCTCGCCGTCCGCTTCCCGACGAGACCCCGCCGCCATGTCTCCCGCCATACCCGCCGCCATACCTGCCGATGTCACCACGCTCGACATCATCGCCTTCGTCTGGTTCGTCGGCTCCTGGGTCGGCTTCACCGTCACCCAGGATCATCTGCTGACCGGCCGCAACGTGCTGAATCAGCATCTGCGGATCGTGCGCCGTCACTGGATCGAACGGATGCTGGAGCGCGACAACCGCATCCTCGATTCGCAGCTGTTCGGCCACACCATGCACAGCTGCACCTTCTTCGCCTCCACCAACATGCTGGTGCTGGCCGGCCTGATCGGGTCCTTCGGCGCGGCGGAGCGGGCGCAGCAGTTCATCTCCGACCTGTCCTTCGCCGTCCAGACCTCGGCCCAGCTGTTCGAAATCAAGATGCTGCTGATGGTGGTGATCTTCACCTTCGGCTTCTTCAAGTTCACCTGGGCGCTGCGCCAGTACAATTACTGCTGCGCCCTGATCGGCTCGGCTCCGATGCCGCCGGTTCCGCCGGACGACCGCAAGGAAATCGCCCGGACCATCGGAGAGGCCCTGACCCTGGCGATCACGGCGCTGAACGGCGGGATCCGCGCCTATTACTTCGCGCTGGCGGCGTTGGTCTGGGTGATCGGACCGATTCCTCTGATCGCGGCCTCCAGCGGCGTGGTTCTGGTTCTTACCCGCCGTCAGGCCTTTTCCGCCACCGAGAAGGTCATCCGCGTCCAGACCCAATGGCTGGAGAGAAACGATTCAACCAAGATGAAATAACATTTAAAAAGCCACCATATTTTCCGCGTGTGCGACCAAATATCCTCTACCTGATGGCGAGTTGCGGTGTCTAAGGTCGACGCATTGAAAGACGGCGCGACGAACTTCCCGCGCCACGCAGAAGATAAGAGGGCGACGATGGACGCCGATACCGCACTGAGCATCATGGAAACGCTGGATCAGGCCGAAGCGCTGCTGCGCCGCATGCACCTGCGCGACGGCTGTGCGGGCGCCAATGCGCTGGCCCATAACCGGCAATTGCTGACCGCCGCCCGCCACCGGCTGGAGCAGGTCCACAGCATCGAGGGGATGGGCGCCTTTGCCGGTGCGCCGGCGCTGGCCTGATCCGGCAGTTCATCCCGTCAGCCCGGCTCAGCCCTTAAGCAGCACCTTTCCGCCGCTGCGCACCTTCGACCAGTCCTTGGCGAAATAGGCGAAGTCCCGCGACGGCCGGCTGAACAGGAAGCCCTGGGCCAGCGACACCCCCAGCCCGGCCAGCAGGTCGGCGTGCACCGTCTCCTCCACCTGCTCGCCGATCAGGTCCAGCCCCAGCTGGCGGCAGACGTCGACCATCGACCGCAGCATGGCCATGTCGCGCGGGTTGCCGACGGCGCCACGGACGAAGCTGCCGTCGATCTTGGCGTAATCGGCTTGGATGCCGTACAGCGACTGGAAGCTGGTCGAACCGGCGCCGACATCGTCCAGGCAGATGCGGAACCCGCATCCGCGCAGCTTCTGCAGCACCTCGTTCAGCTTGGCGATGTCGGTGACGACGACGGTTTCCGTTACCTCGATCAGCAGTTTCGCGGCCAGATCGCCATAGGGGGCGACGACCGACTGGAACTGTTTGAGGAAAATCGGGCTCATCAGCGTCTTGGCCGACAGGTTGATGGCCACGTCCGGCAGCTTCGGCTCCTTGCGGAACTCCTGCAGGGTGTCCAGCACCGTCCGGGTCAGCAGCAGGTCGAAATCATAGATCAGCCCGACATCCTCGGCGAAGGTGATGAAGTCGGCCGGCGAACTCATGCCGTCGACACGGGTCAGCGCCTCCAGATGGTGGACGGCGCCGGTGCCGATGTCGACGATCGGCTGGTAGACGACGATGAAGTCGCGGTTGTCGATGGTCGCGCGCAGCTGGCCGATTCGCTCCACCGCCCCGGCCATCAGCCGGTTGGCGCCGTCCTCCAGGCTGGAGATGGTGAACTCCCCGCCTTGCGCCGAGGCGAAGGCCTGCACCGTATAGACCAGCGCGCGAGCCGCATCGGCCGCGTCCAGCCGGTCGTCGGCCATGTCCAGCGTCCAGGACCTGATGCCGCCGGGCAGGGCGCCGCCCGCCGCCTCGATGATCTGGGCGATGTGGCCCTGCACCTCGCGCCCGTCGATGTCGGCGGCATGGACGATGCCGTACCGGTCGCCGGTCAGCTGGCCCGCGCTGTCGCCGTCGGCGGAGATGCCGCGCAGATAGGCGTCGATACCCTCGCGCACCTCCGCCGCCGCCCCTTCCGGCATTGCCTCCACCATCGCCTGCAGCCCCTCGACCAGCAGCAGGGTCAGCCCCTGGTCGAGCCCCCTCTCGCGGGCGGCGAGGATCCGCTCCTCCAGGATGCCGGCGAAGCCGCTCTGGTCCAGCAACTCGCCCTGCGCGGCGGCGGCGGCGGCGCCATGGCGCGGCGGTGCGGTCAGCAGGACGGTCAGGAACAGCGACCCCGGACAGGAATCGAGCCGGCAGCCACCCAGCAGGGCCGGGAACTGTTGTCCGTCGAAGGCCTGGAACAGCACGCGCGACGGCTTGATCCGCGCCTTCTCCCGGATGCGGTCGAACAGGACATGGACGTATTTGCGGTCGCCGGGGGCCACCACCTCCATCAGGTTGGTGCCGACCAGCCCGCCGACCTCGCCCTTGGTCAGACGGCAGCGCGCCCCGGCGGAAAACAGGATGTTTCCCTGCGCGTCCGTTTCGATCAGCAGGTCAGCGGCGGCAAAGGCGAACCCGACGAAGCGGTCGCGGTCGCGGCTCGACGCCGGACGGCGCGGCGCCGCCGAACCGGCAGCCGGCGTCACCACCGGGCCGACGACCGGAGCCATCACCGGGGAGGAACGTCCTGCACTGTCCTGCGCCAAGGGCATCGTCATGAGGTTACAAATTGCATCAAAGTTTAGAGAGTTTCGGGATGAATGTGACCGAGAGTAACCAATATCGGCATAGGTTAGAAGAGAGTCTGTTGCCGATGACCTTCGGCCGAACAGAACGCGACAATTTGTGACATCTATCCCGAAAATCCCAATGATCGAGCGGCATATTGCCTTATGCTGTTTTTCCGGAAATTATCGTTACCGAAAACTTGACGTGATTATTCCGGCGCCGCAACGATCGCCGTCGGAGGTGCCGGCCGGGGAGCGACGGCCCCCGCCAGCGCACCGGCGGGGGCCATGGTTTCCGCATCCGGTGTGCCGGTTCACGTGACTTCCACGGTCGCCGGCTGGATTGTGGGTTTGCGCCGGCCCAGAAGCAGCGCGTTGAAGCTTGCCTGACCGGGCATCTCGACGAAGCGGTAGGTCAGGGCGGACACCGCGACCACCGTCACCAGATAGCAAAGCGCAAGCCCATCCATCACCCAGGCGCCACCGAAGAAGATCAGCCGGGTCTCGCCGCCGTCGACCGCCAGATCGGCGAACATCGGCTGGCCCAGCAGCTTCTGCATCACCGCCGCTGCCTTCTGGTACAAGGCGATGACCAGCGCATG
>CBFGPE010000236.1:0-6349 GCA_965650625.1 uncultured Azospirillum sp.
CCGGAGGATACCCGCGCCGCCGCCGACCTCGACCCCGCCGAACCGATGCCCGATGCGACGGCGGTGGAATCGCGGCTCGACAAGCTGACGCGCGAGCGCGAGAACATGGGGCCGGTCAATCTGCGCGCCGAGATCGAGGCGGAGGAGCTGGAAGCCCAGATCACCGGCCTGCATGGCGAGCGCGAGGACCTGACCGCCGCCATCGCCCGCCTGCGCCAGGGCATCTCCAGCCTGAACCGCGAGGCGCGCGAGCGTCTGGTCGCCAGTTTCGACGTGGTGAACCGCGACTTCCAGGAGCTGTTCACCCGCCTGTTCGGCGGCGGCAAGGCCTATCTGGAGCTGGTCAACGCCGAGGATCCGCTGAACGCAGGCCTGGAGATCTACGCCAGCCCGCCGGGCAAGAAGCTGCAGGTTCTCTCCCTGCTGTCGGGCGGCGAGCAGGCGCTGACGGCGCTGTCGCTGCTGTTTGCCGTCTTCCGGTCGAACCCGGCGCCGATCTGCGTGCTGGACGAGGTCGACGCCCCGCTGGACGAGGCGAATGTCGGCCGCTTCTGCGATCTGGTGGAGGACATCGCGCGGCAGGGCGACACCCGCTTCCTCATCATCACCCACCACCGCCTGACCATGGCGCGGGTGGACCGCCTGTTCGGCGTGACGATGGTGGAGCGCGGCGTCTCGCAGCTGGTCAGCGTCGATCTCAGCCGCGCCGAGGAATTGCGCGGGGTGGCTTGAACAGTTTCGCCCCCTTCCGCCATGGAACGCGGAAGGGGGCGAGGGAGGTGGTTACGCCGCGACCGGCATCCGTCCGTCCCGCGTGCGCATCAGCAGCCAGACCACCGACACGCCCAGCAGCTTCGACGCGAAGCTGGCGGCCCAGACGGTGGGGTCCCAGACGTCCAGCATGCCGAAGAAGATGGCGGTGTCGACCGGCACCGACAGGGCGGCGCTGATCCACAGCCGGTCGCGCAGCGGGCGGCGGGTGATGGTGAAGACCGCCCAGTCGATCAACTCCGACACCGCGAAGGCGACGACGCTGGCGGTGGCGACGAAGGGGTCGGTCAGCAGATAGGACAGCACAGTGCCGCCCAGCATGGCGGCGAGCGCCCAATGGCCGAAGCGCACCTGCACCATGTCACGCAGGATGAAGATCAGGCCGGCCCAGCAGGACCAGACCAGATCCAGGTGCGGAAACAGGCTGAAGGCGTAGTTGATGGCAAGAATGCTGCCGATATAGGCGGCGAGCCAGAGCATGGCGATGTTCCTCCGAGAGCGGACCCGCGGCAATACGGGCGCTGATGACCGGAGCCGACCCCGCGTGAATGCGAGCGCCCCGAAACCGCTCTAGCTAACAGAACATCGCCATGGTGGGAAGGTGCCGCGTGCCAGTCTGGCGTTACACCGGCCCTCACACCGGCGTCGCGTCGCTCTTCATCAGGGCGTAGGTGTAGCTGTCCACCAGCGCTTCCATCGACGCCTCGATGATGTTGGTGGACACGCCCAGCGTCGACCATTCGCTGCCGTCGGTGCGGGCGCTGCGGATCAGCACGCGCGGCATGGCGCCGGTGCCGTCCTTGGCCGCCAGGATGCGGACGCGGTAGTCGGACAGGCTGACCTTGGCCAACGCCGGATAGACCGGCTCCAGCGCCTTGCGCATGGCGACGTCCAGTGCATGCACCGGGCCGTTGCCGTCCGCCACCTCCATCCGCATCACGTCACCGACGCGCACGCGCACCACCGCCTCCGATTCCACCACCATCTTGCCGACGGCGTTGTAGCGGCGCTCGTCGGTGACGTGGAAGCGCAGCAGTTCGAAGAAGCGCGGCACCTCGCCCAGTTCGCGCCGGACCAGCAGCTCGAAGCTGGCCTCCGCCGTGTCGTAGGCATAGCCGTCGCTGTCGCGCTGCTTCACCAGATCGAGCAGGCCGGTCAGGCGCTCGTCCTTGGCGTCCACCGCCATGCCGATGTCGCGCAGCCGCACGATCAGGTTGGAGCGGCCGGCCTGATCGGACATGACGATCTGGCGGCGGTTGCCGATGGCCTCCGGCGCCACATGCTCGTAGGAGGACGGGTCCTTCTCCACCGCCGAGACATGCAGCCCGCCCTTGTGGGCGAAGGCACTGGCGCCGACGTAGGGGGCGTGGCGGTTGGGGGCGCGGTTCAGCCGGTCGTCGAAGGCGCGGCTCAGCTGGGTCAGAAGATGCAGATCCTCGCGCCGGATGCCGGTCTCATAGCCCAGCTTCAGCATCAGCGTCGGGATCAGCGAGACGAGGTTGGCGTTGCCGCAGCGCTCGCCCAGCCCGTTGATGGTGCCCTGGATCATCCGCGCGCCGGCCCGCACCGCCGCCAGCGAGTTGGCCACCGCATTCTCGGTGTCGTTGTGGCAGTGGATGCCGAGATGGTCGCCGGGGATGCCGTGAGTCTCCACCGCCTCGCGGACGATGGCGTCGATTTCGTGCGGCAGGGTGCCGCCGTTGGTGTCGCACAGCACGATCCAGCGCGCCCCGGCGTCGAAGGCCGCCTTGATGCAGGAGACGGCGTAGGCCGGGTTGCGCTTGTAGCCGTCGAAGAAATGCTCGGCATCGAACAGCGCCTCGCCCTTGGCGGCGTGCAGCGCGGCGATGCTGTCGCGGATCAGGTCGAGATTTTCCTCGCGCGGGATGTTCAGTGCGACGTCGACATGGAAGTCCCAGGTCTTGCCGACCATGCAGACTGCCTTGGCGCGCGACTGCGCCAGCGCCGTCAGCTGCGGGTCGTTGGCGGCGCTGCGGCCGGGGCGGCGGGTCATGCCGAAGGCGGTGAAGGTGGCGCGGGTCAGCTCCGGCGCCTCGGCGAAGAACTGGTCGTCGGTCGGGTTGGCGCCAGGCCAGCCGCCTTCGATGTAGTCGATGCCGAGCCGGTCGAGGTCCTTGGCAATCGCGATCTTGTCGGCGACCGAGAAATCCACATCCTGGGTCTGCGCCCCGTCGCGCAGCGTGGTGTCGTAGAGATAGATGCGCTCGCCCGTCATCGCCGCCTGACCTGTAAAGACAAGAGGACCGGCAGTGTTTTGCCGCCCTGTGGAAAGCCGGGAGAATGGACGATGCGACGCTTATCCTCAACCGTTTTGACAAGAAACTTGCGGAAAGTGGGCCATTGCCGCAACGGACGGGAATAGGAATGGGAATGGTACGGTCGATCAGGCGCTGCGCACCTGCCCGATGAAGCGCTCCACCTCCGCTGAAAGCCGATCGGCGTCGACCGACAGCGTCTGCGCCGCGCCCAGCACGTCATGCGCCGCGGTGCCGGTATCGTCGGCGGCCTGACGCACCACCACGATGTTGGAGGAAATCTCCTCCGTCCCCACGGCGGCCTGCTGGACGTTGCGGGCGATCTCGCGCGCGGCGGCGTCCTGCTGTTCGACGGCTGCGGCGACCACGGCGGCGATGCGGTTGATGTCGTCGATGGTCCGGCCGATCTCCGCGATGGCGTCCACCGCTTCGCCGGTCACGCTCTGCATGGCGCCGATCCGGCTGGCGATCTCCTCGGTCGCCCTGGCGGTCTGGTTGGCGAGGTTCTTCACCTCCCCGGCGACCACCGCGAAGCCCTTGCCGGCCTCGCCGGCCCGTGCAGCCTCGATGGTGGCGTTCAGCGCCAGCAGGTTGGTCTGGGCGGCGATGGCGCTGATCAGCTGCACGACGTCGCCGATCTCCTTGGCGTGGTCGGCCAGCTGGCGGATGGTGGCGTCGGTGCTGCCGGCCCGTTCGGCGGCGCGGCGGGCGACGTCCGCCGTTTCGCCGACCTGCCGGGTGATCTCACCGATGGAGGTCGCCATTTCCTCGGCCGAAGCGGCCACGGTCTGCACGTTGGCGGAGGTCTGCTCGCTGGCGCCCGCAACCGCCGAGGCCTGTGACCGGCTCCGCTCCGCCAGGGTCGACAGGGAGCGCGCGCTGGCGGTCAGCTGCCCGGCGGCGCCACCGACCTGGGTGACGACGCCCCGCACCGCCTGTTCGAACCGGTCGGCCAGTTCGGCCATCATCCGGCGGCGTTCGGCCTCCATTCCCTGCTTCAGCCGCTCCTGCTCGGCCTCGATCCGCTGCTTTTCGATGGCGTTGTCCTTGAAGACGGCGACGGCGCGGGCCATCCGGCCGATCTCGTCGCCGCGGTCGGTGGCGGGGACCGTGACCGTCACGTCGCCGCCGGCCAGCCGGGCCATGGCGGCGGTCATCGCCGTCACCGGCGCGATCACCCGGCGGATGACGATGGCGATCCCGGCCGCCAGCAACACAGCCGCCGCGGCGACCAGCAACCAGGAGTTGCGATTCTCACCCTCGTAGGACCGCTGGGAGTCGGCGAACTCTTTGCCGGCGACGCGGACCTGCAGGTCGATCAGGCTGCTGACATGCTCCGTCACCGGGTCGACGGTCGGGTAGAGGTCGCGGGCGACGAACGCGTCCAACCCCGCCTTGTCGCGGTTGTCGAGGATGCGCAGCAGCGTGGCGACGCCGGCGTCGGCCCGCTCCATCGCCGCCCGCGTCTCCGCCACCATCCGGGATTCCTCCGCCGTCAGCGAGGTGGAGGTGTAGGCCTGCCAGCGCTCCCGCACCGTCGCCATGGCCTTGCGCACGGAGGCGGTGCCGTCGGCCCAGGGCATGGCCCCGGCGCGGACCTTGTGGGAGCTGTCGACGATCATCACCGCATAGGCGTCGGAGACGATCTTCAGGTCGCGCAGCGGCACCACCCGGTCCTCATAGACCGACTTCATCTGCTCGTTGGCGGTTTCCAGCGTGGTGATGCCGGTGAACGCCTCGAAGCCCAGCATCAGGCCGAGCACCGCCAGAACCCCAACCAGAATCGTGCGCAACGACATTGCCAATCCCCAGCCATGGAGTCACAGAAACGTAACATTCCCCAATCATTTGCCTCCGAAGGATTTTCCTAGGCAATAGGGAATATTGACGCATACGACTTTGGTGGAGTTTGGCGGCACCTCCCCCGGCGGACGATCCTCTCAGCGGGCGAACAGGCGGTAAAGAGCGGAGTGGTCCAGCCCGCCGTCGCCCTGCTCGACCAGCATCTCGAACAGTTCCAGCGACAGGCCGAGTGTCGGCAGGTCGATGCCGGATTGCTGAGCCAGTTCTTCCGCCTGACGCAGGTCCTTGACCTGGGTGGTGACGCGGCCGCCGGGGGTGAAGTCGCCGCTGACCATCCGGCCGCCATGCAGGTCGAGGATGCGGGATTCGGCGAAGCCGCCGCGGATGGCGTCGCGCACCTTGGCCGGATCGGCGCCGGCGGCCTTGGCAAGCGCCAGGGCTTCGGCCACCGCGCCGATGGTCAGGGCGACGATGACCTGATTGGCGGACTTGGCGATCTGGCCGGCGCCGCTGGCTCCGACATGGGTGATGCGGCGGCCCATCGCCTGCAGCACCGGCAGGGCGCGGGCGAAGGCGGCCTCGGTCCCGCCGGCCATGATGGTCAGGATCGCCCCCTCCGCCGCCACGGTTCCGCCGGAGACGGGCGCGTCGAGCCACTCCGCACCGGCGGCGGCGACACGCTGGGCCAGCGCGCGGGTGGCGGCGACGGCGGTCGTGCCCATGTCGATCACCAGATGGCCGGGGCGGAGGACCGGCAGCAGAGCCTCGGCCACCGTTTCCACCGCCGCGGTGTCGGTCAGCATCAGGACGATGATCCCGGACTGCCCGGCCACGGCGGCGGGGCCGGTGGCGGCGATCATGCCTTCCGCCGCCATCTCGGCGACCGGGTCGGGGCTGCGGCTGGTCACCACCAGCTCCGCGCCGGCACGGGCGAGCGCGCGGACCATCGGCTTGCCCATCAGGCCGAGCCCGATGAAGCCGATGCGCTGGCCGGCGAGGTCGGGGCGGAGGGTCTCTTCGGTCATGTCGGAGCTTTCAGAAAAAAGATTGGAAGACGGTCACAGGCGCATATGGCGGGCGCGGGCGCCGCGTTCGATGGCGGCGGCGCACAGCCGGTCGACCCCCAGCCGGTGGCGGATCAGCTCCAGCATCCGCAGTTCCTCCTGCGAGGCCTTGGGATCGGCGGCGGCGATGTCGCAGGCCACCGCATAGGCGGTCTCGCGCAGCTTCGACGGCAGCGCCTGCTCGACGATGGTCAGCACCGTGTCCAGCCCGTCGTTGTCCGACAGCATGGCGGTGCATTCGCGCGTCGCGGCCATCACCTGATCGCCGCTGTAATCCTTGAAGATCGGCAGGTAGCGCACATTCTCGCCGATGGCTTCCAGTTCAGGGTCGGTCATGTCGCCGTCGCAGGCGGACACCAGGACCATGATGTAGATGAGCGCGCTGTGGTGGTCGATCATGGCGTCGGTCGGCTTTCTCATGAGGCGGTCTCCCCT
>CBFGPE010000237.1:0-6069 GCA_965650625.1 uncultured Azospirillum sp.
GGCCCAAGGTAATTGTCGGGCTGCACCATCTCCGGCCTCGCCGTGCAGCATGTTTGCCGGATCGAAGCCCCATCGGGGACATGGCTGTTCTGCGGACGCTTCGGGCAGCTTTCTGCCGCTGCGGTGCAACGCAATGGGGGGCTGATGTGTTTCGCGCTGGGGAGCTGCACCGCTCCCGCGCGACAACGACCGGGCCTTCATCGATCGCCCGGCATTTCGGTCAGGAGCGTCACACCATGCCGGACGACCAGCAGCAGAGGGACGTCGTCACACTTGCAGACCAGGATGCCGGCCGCAGCGAACGCGGACAGCCGGCGGCAGAAACCGGCGGCAAGAAACCCGGATTCATCCGACGCCATCCCCTGGCGATCATCGTCGGGCTGGTGGTGCTCGCCCTGCTGGCGGTGGCCGGTTACATCTATTGGCAGCGCAACATCCATCCCTATGAATCGACCGACGACGCCTTCATTGACACCCGCCAGTTCCCGATCGCGCCCAAGGTGTCCGGCTATGTGACGGAGGTGGCGGTCGGCGACAACCAGCATGTGAAGGCCGGCGACCTGCTGTTCCGCATCGACCCGCGCGACTATCAGACCGCGCTGGAGCAGGCACAGGCCCAGATCGACTCCGCCCAGGCGGCGATCACCGGCTATGACGCCCAGATCGCCGCCCAGCGCGCCCAGATCGATCAGGCCAAGGCGGAGGTTTCACAGGCGGAGGCGTCTGTCGGCTTCGCCAAGGAGGATGCGGCGCGCTACCGCGACCTTCAGTCCCGCGGCGCCGGAACGGTGCAGCAGGCGCAGCAGTCGACCGCCAACCTGCAGGAACAGCAGGCGAAGCTGACCAGCGCCAACGCCGCGGTGATCGCCGCCGAACGGCAGGTCGGTGCGCTCCAGGCCCAGCGCAGCAGCGCCGTGGCCGATCTGGCGCGCGCCAGGGCGCAGTTGGATCAGGCGAAGCTGAACCTGTCCTACACCACCGTCACCGCGGCGCAGCCGGGCCGGGTGGTGCAGCTGAGCGGCGCGGTCGGCCAGTTCGCCCAGGCCGGACAGAGCCTCGCCATCTTCGTGCCCGACGACATCTGGGTCACCGCCAACTTCAAGGAAACCCAGATCACCGACATGCGGCCGGGCCAGCCGGTGGACATCCAAATCGACGCCTATCCCGACCAAAAGGTCACCGGCCATGTCGACAGCGTGCAGCCCGGCTCCGGCACCGCCTTCTCCCTGCTGCCGGCCCAGAACGCGACGGGCAACTATGTGAAGGTGGTGCAGCGTATCCCGGTGAAGATCGTCGTCGACCAATGGCCGGACGGCGTGTCCATCGGCCCCGGCATGTCGGTGGTGCCGCGGGTGACGGTGCGATGAGCGCCGCGGCGGAAGGCGCCAATGCCGGCGGCTTCGATGCGTCGCAGAGTGCCGCCGGCGGCCGCAATCCCTGGATGATCGCCGTGGTGGTCTCCATCGCCACCTTCATGGAGGTGCTGGACACCACCATCGCCAACGTCGCACTGCGCTACATCTCCGGCACGCTGGCGGTCAGCGCCGACGAGGCGTCGTGGGTCGTCACCTCCTATCTGGTGGCGAATGCCATCGTGCTGACTGCCAGCAGCTTCATCGCCAAGCGCTATGGCCGCAAGCGCTTCTATCTGATCTGCCTGGGTCTGTTCACCGCCAGCTCGATCGCCTGCGGCTTCGCCTGGAATCTGGAATCGCTGCTGCTGTTCCGGGTGTTCCAGGGCTTCGCCGGCGGCGGCATGGTGCCGATCTCGCAGTCGATCCTGGCCGACAGCTTCCCGCCGGCCAAGCGCGGGCAGGCCTTCGCCATCTTCGGCATCGCGGTGGTGGTGGCGCCGGTGGTCGGGCCGACGCTGGGCGGCTGGCTGTCGGACAATCTGTCCTGGCACTGGTGCTTCCTCATCAACGGGCCGGTCGGGCTGTTCGCCTTCGCGCTGGTCAGTTTCCTGGTGCAGGAGCCGAAATCCGCCATCGAGGAGCGCCAGCGGATGAAGCGGCAGGGCATCCGCATGGACGTGGTCGGCTTCCTGCTGGTGGCGACCTTCCTCGGCTCGCTGGAGGTGATCCTCGACCGCGGCCAGACCGACGACTGGTTCGCGTCCGGCTTCATCATCATCTTCACCATCATCTGCATCGCCGCCTTCTGCCTGATGATCCCGTGGGAGATGACGCGGGAGAACCCGATGCTCGATCTGCGGATGGTGGCGACGCGGCAGTTCGGATCCTGCTTTCTGGTGATGCTGGCGACCGGCGCCATCCTGATCGCGACGACCCAGTTCCTGCCGGAGCTGCTGCAGGCCTATTACGGCTTCACCGCCACCTGGGCCGGCCTCGCGCTGTCGCCGGGCGGCATGGTGACCATGGTGATGATGATCGTCGTCGGCCGGCTGTCCGGGCGCATCCAGCCGAAATACCTGATCGCCACCGGCGCCACCATCGTCGCGCTGGCGATGTGGGACCTGACGCGGCTGAACCCGGACTCGACCTTCTGGTTCTTCGCGTGGTCGCGCATCTATATTGGCATCGGGCTGCCGCTGATCTTCATTCCGATCACCACGGCCTCCTATGACGGCATCCCGCACGACAAGACCGATCAGGCCTCCGCCCTCATCAACGTCGCGCGCAATGTCGGCGGCTCCATCGGCGTGTCCATCGCCCAGAATGTGCTGGCGATGCGCGAGCAGTTCCACCACAGCCGGCTGGTCGAAAGCATCGTCCCCTCCAACCCGGCCTATCAGCACACGCTGGAGCAGGCGACCAGCTATTTCTCCAACGCCGGCGGGCAGGCGGGGGCGCGGGAACGGGCCATCGCCTATATCGGGCAGCAGGTGCAGATGCAGACCGCTTATTGGGCCTACATCGACGTGTTCTTCGCGCTGATGCTGATTTCCGCCTCGGCCGTGCCGCTGGCCCTGATCCTGCGGACTGTGAAGCGGTAGCGGGCGGAATGGCGGAATGGAAAAGCCCCCGCCGGACTGGCCGGACGGGGGCTTTCCAAATCGATCTGCCTGCCGTCAGAAGTTGCTGGTCAGCGTGACCAGGAAGGTGCGCGGCGCACCGGGGGTGATGTTGTTGTTGCTGTTCGCGGTGCTGTAGTATTTGCGGTCGAACAGGTTCTGCACGTTCAGCTGGGCCTTCACCGTCTCGGTGACGTTGGCATAGACCGCCGCGTCGAAGCGCGTGTAGCCCGGCAGGGTCACCGTGTTGTCGGCCCCGGCATAGACCTTGGTCTGGTGGATCATGCCGATGCCGGCGCCGAACATCTCGGTGACCTGATACTTGTTCCACAGCGAGACGCTGTGGCGCGGCACCAGCGCGACATTGGCGCCGCGGGCGGCGCTGCTGGTCGAGCTGGTGATCTCGGCATTCTGCAGCGTATAGCCGCCGGCGACCTGCCACTTGTCGGTGATGTTGCCGCTAACGCCCAGTTCGAAGCCGCGGGTGCGCTGGCTGCCGGTCTGCACGGTCAGGGCCGGGTTGTTCGGGTCGGGCGCGGAGGTGTTGGTGCGGTCAAGCTGGAACAGCGCGCCGGTCACCGACAGGTTCGCCAGAACCTCCCACTTGGCGCCGATTTCCCAGTTGGTGAACTTCTCCGGCTCCAGATTGGCCGAGGTGGTGGTCAGGGTGGTGAACTGGTCGCCGGACCCCGGCAGGTACGACACGCTGTAGCTGGCATAGAGCGACAGCGGCTGCACCGGCTTGAACACCACGCCCAGGCGCGGCGACCACATGGTGTCCTGCCGGCTCAGCTTCTGGCCGTTGCGGTTGTTGGTGTAGTCGATGTCGAAGCGCTCGAACCGCAGGCCGCCGATGACCTGCAACTGCTCGGTCAGTTCGACCTGATCCTGGACATAGCCGGCGGCGGTCGTCACCGTGGCGCTGCTGTTGGCGTCGGTGGCGCTCTGCCGCCACAAGGTCGGGCCGCGGTAGATCGGGTTGGACAGCGGCACCGTCACCGAGGTGGCGTTGCCGAAGAAGGCGGTGTTGCGGAACTGGTCGGTCTTCTGCCGGCCGACCTCGACGCCGGTCACCACCGTGTGCTTCACCGGCCCGGTGTTCAGCTTGAAGATGGCGTCGGTCTGATTGACCAGGTTGTCGCGCTCGATGGAGTGGTTGTAGCCGGACAGGTTGACCGCAGACCCGGCCGCATTCACCGCGCCGGCGAAGACGTTCTGGTAGATCTTGTCGTAATGCGCGTAGCGGAAGCGGTCGCGGATGGTGATGCTGCTGGTCAGCTCATGCTCCAGCGTGGCGTCGACCGCGTTCGATTCGACCGTGGAGAAGCTGTTGTCCGGGTTGCCGAAGAAGGTGGAGGTGCCGGTGTTCAGCGGCGCCCCGCGGTAGGACGGGATGCCGCGGTCGGCGGTGCGGTCGTCCTTGAAATACTCGTAGCTCAGCTTGATCTTGGTCTTGTCGCCGGGCGTGAAGGTGACGGTAGGGTTGATGCCGATCCGCTCCACATTGACGCTGTCGCGGTAGCTGTCCGAATTCTCGTACATGCCGTTCAGGCGCACGGCGAAGTCCGGCGTCACCGCCTGACCGACGTCGCCGGTCACGCGACGGGTGTTGTAGGAGCCGGCGCGCAGGCTGAACTCGCGCACCGGCTGGCCGTCGGCCTCCTTCTGCACGCGGTTGATGACGCCGCCCCCGCCGCCACGGCCGAAGATCATGGCGTTGGAGCCCTTCAGCGCCTCCACCCGGTCGATGTTGTAGAGATCGCGGAAATACATCGCGTCGTCGCGCACGCCGTCCAGAAAGAAGCTGGCCGTGGTGCTGTTGCCGCGGATGGTCAGCTGGTCGCGGTTGCCTTCGCCCTGGCCGGCATTGACGCCGGGCATGTAGCGCACGACGTCGGCCATGCTCTGCATCGCCTGATCCTTGATCAGCGCCTCCGGCACGACCGAGATCGACTGCGGCACGTCCTGCAGCGGTGTGTCGGTCTTGGTCGCCGTCGTGCTGCGCTTGGCGACATAGCCCTGCACCGGCTCCGCCCGCTGCTCCGCCCCGGTCACCGTCACCGGACCCAGCACGGTGGCCGAATCCTGCGCCTGGGTGGCGGCCTGGGTCTGCTGGGCCTGTGCGGCGACGGCGCCCCCCAGCGCAACCCCCGCCATCGCCAGGGCCATCGTGGCCGCCTTCACCGCTGTCGTGCGCAGCAGGACCGCCCGTTCCCGCCCCTGCGCACCCATCTGCCGCTTGCCCCCCAACATGCCCCTCATCAGCCGATCTTTCCTTTCGACATCACGAAAATGCGACTTATTCGCATCTGAACGAAGGTCATACGAAAGAAAGGCAGGTCAGGGCAAGCAGTTTTGCGAATGATTCCTATTATCTTGTGTGGGTGCGACAATGCACATCACCGGCGAGCGCTTGGGCATCCTATTCGTTTCGTTTTTGCGTAAGTAAATTTCATTGCTTTAGATAGTAATTTACGTCCTCGCTATGCTTGATCGACCATAGCGAGGACTGTGGCTTCGCCTTTCGCCGTGGTGGCCGGGCTGCGCATGCGAAAAGGGCGGGATGCCGTGGCACCCCGCCCCTGTTTCAGCATGTCCCGCCGTGACCGGCCCTGCCGTCATGCCGGTCAGAAGTCGCCCAGCGACCGGTCCATCTCCGACACCAGCCGGTCGGCCGTGCGGATCGACTGCTGCAGGTCGGCCGGGCTCATGCCAAGGCCGGGGTCCTCGACCACCGGGAAACTCTCCGCCCGGTCGAGACCCAGCCCCTTGGCGCAGACCAGCACCTCGTAGCTGCGGGTGTCCTCGTTGAACAGGCATTCGGTTTCGAAGCCGCGGGCATCGGTTTCGGCCCACATGATCGCTTTGCTCATGGTCTCTGTCCTGGCATGAGGAGTTGTTTACTTGGCCAGCACCGCGTCCTTGCGGGCGGCCGATTTCGTGGCAGGCTTGGCTTCGACCGGTGCCGCATCCTTAACCGCATCCTGGGCGGACGCCTCGACATAGGCGCGGCCATAGTAGCTGTCGAGCAGCAGCTGTTTGATCTCGGCGACCAGCGGATAGCGCGGGTTGGCGCCGGTGCACTGGTCGTCGAA
>CBFGPE010000238.1:0-5910 GCA_965650625.1 uncultured Azospirillum sp.
CTTGTCTAAGAGCGGGTTTCGATATATCTAAGTTTTCGTTATATCGAAACTGCATCAAGAGAGGGTTCCATGCTTCGGCATCTGTTTCACAATCACGGCCGCCGCTTCTCGCGTCCGGAGTTCGACGACGAGATGACGGAGGGGCGGGGGGAAGGACGCGGCCGGCACGGCCGCCATGGCCATCGCGGCGGCTGGGAAGGCTGGGGCGGCCATGGGAAAGGCGGCCGGGGAGAGCGGCGCATCTTCGACCATGGCGACCTGCGCCTGGTCCTGCTGTGGTTGATCGCGGAGAAGCCGCGCTCCGGCTATGACCTGATCAAGACGATCGAAGAGATGGTCGGCGGCGCCTACAGCCCCAGCCCCGGCGTCGTCTATCCGACGCTGACCCTGCTGGAGGAGCAGGGCCACATCCGCGTCGGCGCCACCGAGGGCAACAAGAAGCTCTACGAGATCACGCCGGACGGCACGGCGGCGCTGGCGGCGGCGGAGCCGACGGTTGCGGCGGTGCGCGAGCGCATCGCCCATGCGAAGGCCTGCCGCCAGCGTGAATCGTCGCCGCAGATCGTCCGTGCCGTCGAGAACTTCAAGATGGCCCTGCGGATGCGCCTGTCGCGCGGCGACCTGACGACGGAGCAGACCCAGGCCATCGCCGACATCATCGACAACGCCGCCCGCAGCGTCGAACGCATCTGACCAAACAGGAGACAAGACCATGGCCGCATCGACCGCGCGCATCGCGACGCCGAACGGGCGCCGCTACATGACCCAGCTGTGCAAGCATTGGGCGCACAAGTTCGAGGTCGTCTATGACGAGACCCAGGGCCTCGTCCCCTTCAGCCCCGACAGCCGCTGCCGCATGGCCGCCGACGACACGGGGCTAACGCTGACTCTGGAGGTGGCGGAGTCCGGGCAGATGGAGCGCATGCAGGGGGTGGTGATCGACCACCTGAAACGCTTCGCCTTCCGCGAAGATCTGGGGGAGGTGAACTGGACTGGTGTGGAGTGAGGGTCGGGTGAGGAGCATTTTCCCGAATCTGTCTGCGACAAATCCTGTTGAGAATTACCGCGCCAGCGGTGTAAAACGGTTCTTAACCAACAGGCGGGAATGGGAGAGAAGGCGGTTTTCCACCGCCGGGCCGCCCATGGACAGATCACCGGGAGTCGTTCGTGATGCTCCGCATCTCCAAGAAGCTGATGTTCGCCATCGAGGCGGTCCTCGACATCGCCTACAACGCGGGCACCGAGCCGGTGCAGTCGGGGGAGATCACCCGGCGCCAGGGCATCCCGAAGCGTTATCTGGAACAGGTGCTGCAGCAGCTGGTGCGCGAAGGCGTGCTGGCCGGCGTGCGGGGCCCGCGCGGCGGTTACCGGCTGGCGCGCGAGCGGCGGCGGATCACGCTGGGCGAGATCGTCAAGGTCGTCCGCGCGATGGAGACCGCCACCGATCCGATCGAAGAGCCGGCCGGTTCCGTGCTGGGCCATCAGGTGGTGCGTCCGCTGTGGGGCGAACTGCAGGAAGAGTGCATGGCGAAGCTCGACACCATCACCATCGAGGATCTGTGCATGCGCGCGCGGCGCGCCGGGGTGGAGAGCGAAACCGAGGACCGGATCGACTTCACCATCTGATCTGGTCGGGCTGACGGGGTCGGCATAGGCTGGTGTGGGCGGCCGGGGCATCCCACTTCCCGTTTGCCCCACTTGCTGTTTGACACTGTCCCTGTGCTGGATAATGCTCCGCCTGGGGTGTTGAACTCACTTATAACACAAATCTCAGAGGTGGAATCATGGCTGCACCGGAGTTCCGCGGCAAGATCTACGACAGCATCCTCGATACGATCGGCGCCACGCCGCTGGTGCGGCTTGACCGTCTCGCCGCCGAGGCGGGGGTGAAGGCCCAGATCATCGGCAAGCTGGAGTTCTTCAACCCGCTGGCCAGCGTGAAGGACCGCATCGGCCGCGCCATGATCGAGGCCGCCGAGGCCGCCGGCACCATCGCCCCCGGCCGCACGACGCTGGTCGAACCCACCTCCGGCAACACCGGCATCGCGCTGGCCTTCGTCGCCGCCGCCAAGGGTTACAAGCTGATCCTGACCATGCCGGAAAGCATGTCGGTGGAGCGGCGCAAGATGCTGAAGCTGCTGGGCGCCGAGCTGGTGCTGACCCCGGCGGCGGAAGGCATGAAGGGCGCCATCCGCAAGGCGGAGGAGATCCTGGCCGCCGACCCGAACGCCTATCTGCTGCAGCAGTTCAAGAACAGCGCCAACCCGGCCGTCCACCGCGCCACCACGGCGGAGGAGATCTGGAAGGACACCGACGGTCAGGTCGATTTCCTGATCTCCGGCGTCGGCACCGGCGGCACGCTGACCGGCACCGCCGAGGTCATCAAGGCGCGCAAGCCCTCCTTCAAGGCGGTGGCGGTGGAGCCGGAGGACAGCCCCGTCCTGTCCGGCGGCATGCCCGGCCCGCACAAGATCCAGGGCATCGGCGCCGGCTTCGTGCCCGACATCCTGAAGAAGGAGCTGATCGACGAGGTGGTGCGCATCTCCAACCAGCGCGCCTTCGAGACCGCCCGCAACGTCGCCCGCCTGGAAGGCGTGCCGGTCGGCATCTCGTCCGGTGCGGCGCTGGCCGCGGCGCTGGAGATCGGCGCCCGTGCGGAGAATGCGGGCAAGCAGATCGTCGTGATCCTGCCGTCCTTCGCCGAACGCTACCTGTCGACCGCGCTGTTCGAAGGTCTGGAGTAAGACTGTACCGATGCGGGTGGGGGCGATCTTTGCCCTTCCCCCACCCGCAGCCTATCGGCGAAATTCCGGTCCGAAATTTGACGGATTTCGCCCTTTCGGGTAATCTTCCCGCTGACCGCACCGCCGTTTCCGTCCGTGCCGCCGCCGGGGAGTGACCGCCATGACGGATATTACCGCCGCCACCTATGTTCCGAACCTGTCGAGCAGCGCCTTCTCCCAGTTGAAGGGGAAGACGAACAAGATCGGCGCGAACGGGGCCAACGCCGACAGTCAGACCTTCACGGTCAGCAAGGCCGGCGAGTTCAATTTCAAGATCAACAACACCTTCACCAACGTCGAGATCCGCAACGACCGCAACGAGGTGGTGACCACCATCAAGTCGCAGGAATCGGCGGCGGACGCCAGCGCGCGGCTGGGACCCGGCACCTACACCGCGACCTTTTCGCAGGCCAACCGGGCGGCCGGCGTGCGCGACTATTCGATGGACGTCACGGAACGGCAGAATGTCCTGGTGACGGCTGGCGGCGCGACGCTGAAAGGCACGGCGCAGCCGCCGGAGAACGGCGACACCGGCGTTCAGAAGCACACCTTCAACGTCGTGCAGGGGGGTACCTTCACCGCCGACATCTCGCTTCCCAACACGCGCTGGGCGATGATGGACAAGGACGGCAAGGTGGTGGCCGCCAGCGACTCGGGCAAGACCGATGCGGAGCAGACCTTCCTGAAAAAGCCGACCTACAAGCTGGAACCCGGCCAGTATTCGATGGTGATCGTGCCGCCGGGAGACCTGAAGACCCCGACGGATTTCCGGCTGAGCTTCGTGCCGCGCAATCCCGACCTGTCGGACAGCGGCCTCAACCAGGAAAGCGCCATCCAGAAGACGCTGCGCGAACGGCAGGACCGGCTGCGCCAGTGGGCGTCGGAAGCGAAGCCCACGACCACCAAAGCCTGACGGAATCGGGGCCTGACCGGCGGCACTGCCGGCTTCTCGGAAAACGCGGCATCGAATGTTGCTGCAACGGCCCGTCCTTGCGCTATGCTGCGGGCCATGGACTTCACGGATACCCAGCTTCACCGCTATTCCCGCCACATCGTGCTGCCGGAAGTCGGCGGCATCGGCCAGGAAAAGCTGTTGCGTTCCAAGGTGCTGGTCGTCGGTGCCGGCGGCCTGGGCGCGCCCCTGCTGCTCTATCTGGCGGCGGCCGGGGTCGGCACCATCGGCATCGTCGACGACGACACCGTCGACCTGTCGAACCTGCAGCGTCAGGTGATCCACGACGAATCGTCGCTCGGCCACCCGAAGGTGGAGAGTGCCGCCGCCCGCATCCGGGCGCTGAACCCGGATGTCCGGGTGGAGACGCATCGGACGCGGATCAACCGCGACAACGCCATGGAACTGATCGCCGGCTATGATCTGGTTGCCGACGGGTCGGACAATTTCGCCACGCGCTTCCTGCTGAACGATGCCTGTTTCCTGGCCGGCAAGACGCTGGTGTCGGCGGCGATCCTGCGCTTCGACGGGCAGCTGACCACCTTCAAGGCGCATCTGGGCGCGCCGCACCCCTGCTATCGCTGCCTGTTCCCCGAACCGCCGCCGCGGGGCACCGTGCCGTCCTGCTCGGAAGGTGGGGTTCTGGGGGCGCTGGCCGGCTCCGTCGGCTCGCTGCAGGCGACGGAGGTGCTGAAGGAGCTGCTGGGGTTGGGCGAGAGCCTGTCGGGCAGCCTGCTGATGATGGACACGCTCTATGCGTCCTATCAGCGCATCTCCATCAAGCGGGATCCCGACTGCGCGCTTTGCGGCGATCATCCGACGATCCACGACCTCTCCGCCCACTGACGGGCGCCGCGGCAAAGACGGGAGGCGGCCGATCATGTCCACCACCATATCCGCATCCGCAACCACTGCCGGCGGCACGTCGGCCCTGTCGATCGTGCTGTTCGCCGGCGGCTTCGACCGCGTCCATTACGCGCTGGTGATGGCCAGCGCCGCGGCGGCCACCAACCGCAAGGTCACGCTGTTCTTCACCGGCCGCGCCCTGCGCGCCCTGGTGCATGAGACGGAGCCGGGGGTGCTGGGCTGGCACGATCTGGACCCGGCCGACGACGGCAGCACGCCGGTGGCGCGCGACCGCTATTTCGCCACCCACGGCCTCGCCACCTTCGAGGAGCTGCTGGAGGCCTGCGTCGCCATGGGCGTCACCGTGATGGCCTGCGAGATGGGGCTGCGGGCGCTGGGGCTGCCGCCCGGCGTCTCGCTGCGCGCGGATGTTCCGGTCGCCACCGGCGGCGTCGTCACCTTCCTCAACGAGGCGCCCGGCGGCGGCGCCATGCTGTTCGTCTGACACTGCTGGAATGGGCATGAGCGACAACCGCGAGATCCTCGACCTCGCCAACCGGTTCGAGTCGATCGCCACTGACGGGTTCGAGGGGCGTCCGTACCGGCCGGCGCTGTCCGACCTTGCCACCCGCGTGCGGGAGCGGCCGGGCATGGCGCCGCGCGTCGCCCATGCGCTGGGGATCATGATCCAGCTGATCGGCGAGAGCGATCCCGAGGGGCGGTTCGCCGCCAAGATCGCCATCCTGCGCGAGGCGGTGGGGCTGCTCGGCGACGCCTGAAGTCGGCACCCGATATAGGCGCAAGGCAGCCATGCGTCACGCTGGAGATGCGCGCCCCGTCATGGGAGCGATGACACTCCAAACGAGGATGAACACCATGGCTTTCCGTTTCACTGTCGCCACCGACGCCCCGTCCCTGTACGCCACGCTGTTCGCCACCGCCAAGGCTATCCGCGGCAGCGGCCTGCCGACCGGGCTGGTCCACCTGATCGATCTCCGCGTGTCGCAGATCAACGGCTGCGCCTATTGCATCGACCTGCATACCAAGGAAGCCCGCCACGACGGCCAGTCGGAAGAGCGCATCGCCGCCCTTGCCGAGTGGGAGCGCTCCGACCTGTTCCTGCCGGACGAGCGCGCCGCCTTCGCCTGGGCCGAGGTGCTGACCCGCACCCAGCATGACCGCATCGACGACGCCTATTTGGCGCTGCAGCGCCATTTCAGCGCCGAGCAGATCGCCCAGCTGACGGTGACGGCGGCGCAGATCAACGCCTGGAACCGTATCGGCATCGCCCAGCATGTCGAGGGCACCGCCGTCGGAATGGCGGCGTGA
>CBFGPE010000239.1:0-5880 GCA_965650625.1 uncultured Azospirillum sp.
TGCAGGCCGGTGCCGTGCTCCGCCGTCTGGATTTCGTTGGCGTAGGTCGGGCTGACCGTGGTCAGGCGGTCGGCGTAGAAGCAACCCGCCTTCAGGAAACTGATGTTGCCGTAATACTCGACGCCGTCGATGCGGAAGCTGGAGGAGGGCAGGCCGATGTCACCCATCATCCAGGGGCCGAAGATGCCCTGATAGGCGATGTTGTGGATGGTCAGCACCGTGCCCGGCCGGAAGGGGCCGGCGAAGCGGTCGGGGCGCAGGGCCAGATAGGCGGGGATCAGACCGGCCTGCCAGTCGTGGCCGTGCAGGATGTCGGGCCGCCACCAGGGATCGTAGGAGTCCTCCGCCGCGAAGCCGGCGGCGACCCAGGCCAGTGCCGCGAAGCGCAGGGCGTTGTCGGTCCAGTCCTTGCCGTCCGGCCCGAGATAGGGGTTGCCGGGACGGTCGTACAGCGACGGCGCGTTCAGCGCATAGGCGAGGACCCCGTCGGCGGTGCGGCCGATGCACAACTGGGCGCGGTCGCAGCCGGGCAGGTCGGTGATCAGGTCGCCGACCTCGTGCAGGTTCTGCAGGCTGTTGAGAACGGCGGGATAGCCCGGCAGCAGCAGGCGGACATCGGCGCCGGCGGCGTTCAGGGCCGGCGGCAGGGCGGCGGACACGTCCGCCAGCCCCCCCGTCTTGACCATCGGGTAGCATTCGGACGTGACGTAGAGGACGCGCATCGGGAAGGCACTCGGATGAAAGGCGGGGAAGGCGGGAGGGCGCAAGTCAGCTTATAGCGCCGATGCGGGGCCGGCGGGGAGCCGGGCCGCATCGGCGCGGAAGGCGGCGGCGAAAGGCCGCTCTACTCCTTCGGCAGCTTCTCGATCATCTCGCGGGTGATGAGGACGACGCCGCCCTCGCTGCGGTAGAAGCGCTTGGCGTCCAGCTCCGCATCCTCGCCGACGATCAGGCCGTTGGGGATGCTGACGCCGCGGTCGATCACCACCTTCTTCAGGCGGCAATGGCGGCCGATGTCGCATTCCGGCAGGACCACGGCCTCGTGCAGCTCGCTGTAGGAGTTGACGCGGACCGAGCTGAACAGCAGCGACCGCCGCACGGTGGAACCGGAGATGATGCAGCCGCCCGACACCAGGCTATCCACCGCCATGCCGCGGCGGTTCTCGTCGTCGAAGACGAACTTCGCCGGCGGAAGCTGTTCCTGATAGGTGAAGATCGGCCAGTCGCGGTTGTACAGGTTCAGCTGCGGCGTGACGTGGCAGAGGTCCAGGTTGGCTTCCCAATAGGCGTCGATGGTGCCGACGTCGCGCCAGTAGGGGGCGTCGTCCGGCGCGTCGATCACCGCGCTGTCGGCATAGTCGTGGGCGATGATCCGCGCCCCGGCCTTCACCAGATGCGGGATGATGTCCTTGCCGAAATCGCGGCTGGAGCCGGGGGTGGCAACGTCGCGCTCCAGCTGGTCGTAGAGGAACTGGGCGTTGAAGACGTAGATGCCCATGCTGGCCAGCGCCATGTCGGGGCGGCCGGGCATCGGCGGCGGGTCGGCCGGCTTCTCGACGAAGTCGATGATGCGGCGGTCGTTGTCGATGTGCATCACGCCGAAGCCGCTCGCCTGTTCGCGCGGGACCGCGATGCAGGGGACGGTGACGTCGGCCTTGCGGTCGATGTGGTCGAGCAGCAGCGCGCCGTAATCCATCTTGTAGATGTGGTCGCCGGCCAGGATCAGGACATATTCCGGCTCGTGGTCGCGCAGGATGTCCAGGTTCTGGAATACGGCGTCGGCGGTGCCCTGGTACCATTCCGTCTCGCTGACGCGCTGCTGGGCCGGCAGCAGGTCGCAGAACTCGTTCATCTCGCCGCGGAAGACGTTCCAGCCGCGCTGGAGGTGGCGCAGAAGGCTGTGCGACTTGTACTGCGTCAGCACGCCGATGCGGCGGAAGCCGGAATTGACGCAGTTGGACAGCGCGAAGTCGATGATGCGGTACTTGCCGCCGAAATAGGTCGCCGGCTTGGCCCGCCGGTCGGTCAGCTGCTTCAGACGGCTTCCGCGTCCCCCGGCCAGCACCAGCGCCACCGCACGTCGCGGTGCGAGGCGCAGATCCCGTTTGTCGAGCATGGCCGTTACCCCCTTTGACTTATTCTTGCGGCCGCGGGTGAGCGGCCAATCCAATTGGAGGCGTTGACGGTGCCACATCTCGCCGCCATGTCCAATAGGCCCGGCGTCGGGTTCGCCTCGGCTTACCCGCCGGATCTTCAACCCGCGGTCCTAGGAGGAAAGCGGTGGAGAAACGGGGGCAAGCCGAAAGGACTGGATGGAAGGGGTAGGGGCCGCCGGATGCCGCATCATTGACCGCTGCGCAGGCCAAATTCCGCCCAAATTTTCATCATCTGCCGGAATGGCAGCCAGAATGCCGGGCCAAATCGAGGCGTCCGGCCCTGGCAATCGGTCGAAAGCCCGAAAATTGCGGGAGAATGCCGCCTCCGGAACCTGCCTGTTTTCTGTGCAGACACCGGGTGCGACTCGTCCGGGGCTGCCCGTTCGGGGGTCCGGCCGTGGGACAACCCTGACGATTCCAAGCCGTTTTCGACTGGCACGCTTCTTGTAACGCTGGAGGCGTCCTTGGTCCCGTCCGCCGCCCCGTCTTTGCCGGGGACGGGGCGACCGGGACGGGGTCGCCCCAGTGCGGTGCCCTGTGCGCGGAACACCTCCGGTGCCGCGCCGGCCGTCCGGGGGTGGGAGCGATTTTGGAGAAAGAGGAGCCTCGATGAACCGTCTGTTCCTTCTGGCCGCACCGATGATGGCGGTTGCTCTGGGCGCGGTCGGCATGCCGGCCGCAGCCCTTGCCCAGGACGCGGCTGCGGCCGCTGCTGCTGCCGCGCCGGCGGCTCCGGCGCTGAATGGCGGCGACACCGCCTGGATGCTGGTCTCCACCGCGCTGGTGCTGATGATGACCATCCCCGGCCTGGCGCTGTTCTACGGCGGCATGGTCCGCAAGATGAACGTGCTGGCGACGGTGATGCAGAGCTTCGCCATCACCTGCCTCGTCAGCGTCCTGTGGTACGTGATCGGCTACAGCCTGGCTTTCACCGGCACCGGCGCCTATGTCGGCGGTCTCGACCGGCTGTTCCTGAACGGGCTCGACTTCTCGAAGGCCTTCGTGCTGGGCGAGGCGACGGGTTCGGGCGTCGCGACGACGATCCCCGAGCCGGTCTTCATGATGTTCCAGATGACCTTCGCGATCATCACCCCGGCCCTGATCACCGGCGCCTTCGCCGACCGCATGAAGTTCTCCTCGCTGCTGGTCTTCACCGCCCTGTGGTCGATCGTGGTCTATGCGCCGATCGCCCACTGGGTCTGGTATCCGTCGGGCTTCCTGTTCGGCCTGGGCGTCCTGGACTTCGCCGGCGGCACGGTCGTGCACATCAACGCGGGTGTGGCCGGTCTGGTCGCCGCGCTGGTGATCGGCAAGCGCAAGGGCTACCCGAAGGAAGCCTTCATGCCGCACAACCTGGTGCTGTCGCTGATCGGCGCCTCGCTGCTGTGGGTCGGCTGGTTCGGCTTCAACGCCGGTTCGGCCCTGACCGCCGGTCCGCGCGCCGGCATGGCGCTGGCCGCCACGCACATCGCCACCGCCGGCGCCGCCATGGGCTGGCTGTTCGCGGAGTGGATCGTCAAGGGCAAGCCGTCGATCCTCGGCATCATCTCCGGCGCCGTTGCCGGTCTGGTCGCCGTGACCCCGGCCGCCGGCTTCGTCGACCCGACGGGCGCCATCATCATCGGCATCATCGCCGGCGTGGTCTGCTTCTGGTCGGCCACCAGCCTGAAGCACATGCTGGGCTATGACGACAGCCTGGATGCCTTCGGCGTGCACGGTGTCGGCGGTCTGGTCGGCGCCATCCTGACCGGCGTGTTCGCCAAGATGTCGGTGTCCAACAGCGAAGGCGGCTTCGCCTCCGTCCTGCAGGCCGACCCGAACGCCACGCTGGGCCTGCTGGAAGGCAACGCCGCCGCCGTGTGGATCCAGGTCCAGGGCGTGCTCTACACCATGGTGTGGTGCGCCGTCGCCACCTTCGTCCTGCTGAAGGTCGTCGATGTGGTGATGGGCCTGCGCGTCGAAGAGGATGTGGAGCGCGACGGTCTCGACCTCGCCCTGCACGGTGAGAGCATCCACTAAGACAAAACCCTTTCCCACGGGTCTCTTGCGAAAGGCCGCCGGTTCTCCGGCGGCCTTTTCCGTTTGGATTGTTGCATGGGTGGAAACGCTGTGGCGCGGGCGGGCCGGCTTCACGGCGGGGCCGGGGCGGACTACCTCTGGTGCAACGTCATTGTGATTTGTCAGGAGTTGCCGCCATGTCCAACAAGCCCGCCACCCCCGGTGTCCGTCCGGTGCTCGCCGCCGTGGAGGGCATGGCCACCTCCGACGGGGCCGGGGTCAGCATGACCCGCATGCTGGGCACGCCGCGCCTGCGCACGCTCGACCCCTTCCTGATGCTCGACCTGTTCGGCTCGGACCAGCCGACCGACTATCTGGCGGGCTTCCCCGACCATCCCCACCGCGGGTTCGAGACGGTGACCTACATGCTGGCCGGCCGCATGCGCCATGCCGACAACCATGGGCATGAGGGCGTGATCGAGACCGGCGGCGTGCAGTGGATGACCGCCGGCCGCGGCCTGATCCATTCGGAGATGCCGGAGCAGACCGAAGGCCTGATGCGCGGCTTCCAGCTGTGGATCAACCTGCCGGCCCGGCTGAAGATGACCGACCCGCGCTATCAGGAGTTCCCCGCCGCCTCCATCCCGGTGGAAAAGCGCGAGGACGGGGCGACGGTCACCGTGATTGCCGGCGACACCGCCCGCGGCACCGCGGGGCCGGTGCGGGCCGAGGCGACCGACGCCCGCTATTTCGACGTCTCGCTGCCGCCGTCGGTGTCCTTCGCCGAACCGCTGCCGGCCGGCCACACCGCCTTCCTGGTGCTGTTCGAAGGCACGCTGGATGTGGGCGGGGAAGGAGCTTTGTCCGGGCCGCGGGTGATCGTGCTGGGCGACGGCGAGCGGGTGGAGGCGGTCGCCGGACCCGAGGGCGCCCGCTTCCTGCTGCTGGCCGGCGAGCCGATCGGCGAACCCATCGCCTGGGGCGGCCCCTTCGTCATGAACACGCGGGAAGAGGTGATGCAGGCCTTCCGCGACTTCGAGGAAGGGCGCATCTGACCGTCCGAGGCCGCGTGGCGGGCCGTTCATGGCCCGATGCGCGGCATCTCGTGCCTTGCACCCCCGCCATCCCCGGTTATCATGGCGCAATCCGTATTAACACCAACGATGGCGGGGAGCCGGGGCGATGCGAGCAAAGGGTCTGATGGGTGGCTTCAGGGCGGCTGCGGCACTGCTGGCTCTGACGCTTGCCGGGGGGCTTTTCGCCGCCAAGCCGGCCGCTGCGGTGGATTACTCCAAGGCCGCCGCCGATTTCGGGCCCGAGGGCGCCTGGACCAACCAGTGCGACATCGACCGGATGACCGACAGCAAGACCTGCCGGCTGATGATCTACCGCCTGTTCGACGACGGGAAGGATGTCGGCTTCATCGCGCTCAGCATCATTCCGACCGGCAACGACTTCCACCTGTTCCTGACCACCAGCCAGGGCCTGATCGACCGCTGCGCCATCCGCGTCGACCGCCAGCCGCGCATCGAATCGCATGTGGCGACGCTGAACATGTGCATGTTCCCGAACTTCGTGTCCGGCCGCGTCGCCGACCAGTTCCGCAACGGCTCGTCCATCCTGGTCCGCGTCAACTCCCCCCGCCTGGGCAAGCGCGACATCGACTTTCCGCTGAACGGCTTCTCCCGCACCTTCGAGGAGATGCAGCGCAGCCTGCAGTGATTGG
>CBFGPE010000240.1:0-5428 GCA_965650625.1 uncultured Azospirillum sp.
TGCAGCTGGTCGGCGACGACCTGTTCGTCACCAACCCCAAGCGTCTGGCCCAGGGCATCAAACAGGGCGTGGCGAACTCGATCCTGGTGAAGGTGAACCAGATCGGCACGCTGTCGGAGACGCTGGAAGCGGTCGATATGGCGCACAAGGCCGGCTACACCGCCGTGCTGTCGCACCGTTCGGGCGAGACCGAGGACAGCACCATCGCCGACCTCGCCGTCGCCACCAACTGCGGCCAGATCAAGACCGGCTCGCTCAGCCGTTCGGACCGCCTCGCCAAGTACAACCAGCTGATCCGCATCGAGGAGCAGCTGGGCGTAGCATCCCGCTTCGCCGGCCGCGGCATCCTGAAGGCCTGAGTTACCGAGCTCCTGAAGTCCCCTGCCCGGCGATCCCACCGCCCGCCCTCTCCCGCCCCCGGAGGGGCATCACGGCGGTCGGGACCGCACCTGAAGGGACTTCACGGACGGGCGGCGGGCGTCACGATCGCTGAGGCGTCCCGCCGTTGTGCCCCCTCCTCCCGTCTCTCCCCGGGGGGAGGGGGAAGCCCCGCCAAGCAGACCGGCCGCCCCTGCGGCAAAGTGTCAAAGGCCGGGCTTTCAGACGGTTCTATGTTGCGATGCACAGTTAATATATTAATATATTTACGGTTCCCGGCGCGGCGCAGAACGCTGGCGCAAAACGGGCGACGCCCTCGGATGAAACACTGGACGGTCTCCTTTCCGTCCCTTCCCGACGCCGCCCCATCGGACCGTAAAAACGGGCCGCTTGCTCGACCCGGTCAACCGGAGTGTTCAAAAATGCGTGCCAGTGGTGAAGCTTCCGGCAATGGCGCCTGCGCCGTGGTCGAGAATGTGACCTTCGACGAAATCCAGATCGGCCAGTCGGCCAGCCTGTCCCGCCAGCTCACCCTGATGGACGTGGAGCTGTTCGCCACGGTGTCGGGCAACATCAACCCGGCCCATCTCGACCCGAAATTCGCCGCCGACAGCCGATTCCAGAAGGTGATCGGTCCGGGCATGTGGTCGGGCTCGCTGATCTCCGGCGTGCTGGGCACCTATCTGCCGGGCGCCGGCTCGCTCTATGCCGGCCAGAGCCTGCAGTTCCGCCGCCCGGTCGGCCTCGGCGACATCGTCACCGCCACCGTCACCGTGATCGAGAAGCGCCCGGCCAAGAACGTCGTGGTGTTCGACTGCGTCTGCACCAACCAGGATGGCGAGATCGTCGTGCTCGGCACCGCCGAGGTGATCGCCCCGACCCAGAAGGTCGCCCGCCCGGCGCATGAGCTGCCGCAGATCCAGATGATCCGCCACGACAAGCACGACGCCCTGCTCGCCAAATGCGACGAGCTGCCGCCGGTCGTCACCGCCGTCGCCTATCCCTGCGACGCCAGTTCCCTCCAGGGCGCGGTCGAGGCGGCAGAGGCCGGTCTGATCGACCCGATCCTGGTCGGGCCGGAAGCCGTCATCCGCAAGGTCGCCGCTGCCAGCGGGCTCGACATCGCCCGCTACCGCATCGTCGACGCCGCCCACAGCCGCGCCGCCGCGGCGGCCGCCGTGGCGCTGGCCCGCACCGGCGAGGCCGAGGCGGTGATGAAGGGCAGCCTGCACACCGACGAACTGATGGGGGAGGTGGTGAAGAAGGAAACCGGCCTGCGCACCGCCAGCCGGATCAGCCACGTCTTCCTGATGAATGTGCCGACCTACTCCAAGACGCTGCTGATCACCGACGCCGCGATCAACATCTACCCGACGCTGGAGGACAAGGTCCACATCGTCCAGAACGCCATCGGCCTCGCCAAGGTGCTGGGCGTCGCCACCCCGCGCGTCGCCATCCTGTCGGCGGTCGAGACGATCAACCCGAAGATCAACACCACGCTGGAAGCCGCCGCGCTGTGCAAGATGGCCGACCGCGGCCAGATCACCGGCGGCATCCTCGACGGCCCGCTGGCCTTCGACAACGCCATCTCCGCCGAGGCGGCGCGCACCAAGGGCATCACCTCCCCCGTCGCCGGCCAGCCGGACATCCTGCTCGCCCCCGATCTGGAGGCCGGCAACATGCTGGTCAAGCAGCTGTCCTTCCTGGCGAATGCCGACCTCGCCGGCATCGTGCTGGGCGCCAAGGTCCCCGTCATCCTCACCAGCCGCGCCGACAATGTGCGGGCCCGGCTCGCTTCCTGCGCCGTCGCCTCGCTGGTCGCCGCCGCTCAACGCCAGCCCAAGCTCGCGCTGGCCGCCGAATAGGACGTTACCGTCATGGCCGCACTGTCAAACTCCGGCGAGGACGCCTGCCTCGTCATCAACGCAGGCTCCTCCAGCCTCAAATTCTCCGTCTTCCAAGGCGGCAGCGCCGCGGAGATCGAACCGGTCGTCACCGGCCAGATCTCCGGCATCGGCACCGCCCCCCACTTCCAGGCCAAGGACGCGCAGCGCCGCGTCCTCGCCGACGGGGAGCTGGACGAGGTCGGCCCCGCCGACCGCGCCGGCCTGCTTGGCTTCCTGCTCAACTGGATGCGGCACGAGTTGAAGGGCGCCACGCTGGTGGCCGCCGGCCATCGCGTCGTCCATGGCGGTACCCGCTTCTCCGCCCCCGTGCGCGTCACCCCGACGGTGCTCGACCAGCTGGAGGAGCTGATCCCGCTCGCCCCCCTGCACGAGCCGCACAACATCGCCGCCATGCGGGCGCTGGCCCAGGTCTACCCGTCGCTGCCGCAGGTCGCCTGCTTCGACACCGCCTTCCACCAGACCCAGCCCTGGCAGTCGCAGACCTTCGCCATCCCGCGCGAATTGACCGCGGAAGGCATCCGCCGCTACGGCTTCCACGGCCTCAGCTACGAGTACATCGCCCACCGCCTGCCCCAGGTCGCCCCGGAGTTGGCGAACGCCCATGTGGTGGTTTGCCATCTCGGCAGCGGCGCCAGCCTGTGCGCCATGCGCGCCGGGCACAGCGTCGACACCACCATGGGCTTCACCGCCCTGGACGGTGTGCCGATGGGCACCCGGCCGGGCGCCATCGATCCCGGCGTGCTGATCTACCTGATGCGCGAGAAGGGCTACGGCGCCGACGAGCTGGAAAAGCTGCTCTACCACAAGTCGGGCATGCTGGGGGTCTCGGGCCTCTCCAACGACATGCGCGACCTGGAGAACTCCGACCTGCCGGCCGCCGCCGAGGCGGTGGAGCTGTTCTGCCACAACGTCGCCAAGCAGGTGGCGGCGCTGGCCGGCTCGATGGGCGGGCTGGACGCGGTGGTCTTCACCGCCGGCGTCGGGGAGAACTCCACCCTGGTGCGGGCGCGGGTGGCGGAAAAGCTGTCCTGGCTTGGCGTCGCCATCGATCCGGCGGCCAACCGCGCCAAGGCGACGCGCATTTCCGCCCAGGAGAGCCGCGTGCCGGTCTTCATCATCCCGACCGACGAGGAACGGATGATCGCCCGCCACACGCTGGGCGTCATCGCCGCGCAACAGCTGAGCAAGGCGGCCTGAGCAAAGCGGCACCACCTCCAGCCGGCGAAGTCATCATGGAACAGCCCCCCACATCCCCCATCGCCAAACAGCCGGAAAACGTCCGGCTCGGCATCCTGTCGATGCTGCTGGCGATGGTCCTGATGACCATCATGAACGCGCTGGCCAAGCTGCTGGCGGAGAGCTATCCGCTGGGCGAGGTCACCTTCTTCCGCAACCTGTTCGCCCTGCTGCCGGCGGTCGCCATGGTCGCCGCGGCGGGCGGGCGGAGCTGCCTGCACACCGACCATTGGCAGGGGCATCTGTGGCGGGCGGTCATCGGTCTGGCGTCGATGGTGCTGCTGTTCTGGGCCTATCACCTGATGCCGCTGGCCAATGCGGTGGCGATCTCCTACTCCGCGCCGCTGTTCCTGACCGCACTGTCGGTCCCGCTGCTGGGGGAGAGGGTCGGCGCCTTCCGCTGGGGGGCGGTGGTGGTCGGCTTCATCGGCGTGCTCATCATGGTGCAGCCCGGCGCCGGCATGCTCGACCGTGGGGCGCTGGTCGCGCTGGTCGCCGCGGTCTGCTACGCCCTGGCGATGATCGCCATGCGCCAATTGGGCCGCACGGAACGGCCGGTGACCACGGTCTTCTACTTCACCGTGATCTCCACCCTGCTCAGCGCGCTTGCCCTGCCGTTGGGCTGGACGACGCCGGACGGCCATGCGCTGGCCCTGATGGTGGCAATGGGGATCGCCGGCGGCGGCGCGCAGTATTTCAGCACGCGGGCCTATGCGCTGGCACGCGCGGTGGTGGTCGGCCCCTTCAGCTACGCCAGCCTGATCTATGCGTCGGTTCTCGGCTGGCTGGTCTGGGGCGACGTGCCGGCCCCGCATGTGGTGATCGGCGCCGCCGTGGTGATCGGCAGCGGCCTGCTGATCCTCTACCGCGAAACGCGGCACCGCGAAATCGGGGGCGCGGCATCCCCCCTCCCACCGCGACGGGCGGCACCGACAACGAGACTGGTTTGAAGGAAAGGACAGGCATCATGCTTACGACCGATGCCCAAGGCAGCCCGGCTCCGCGCCCGCCCGGCAGACTTCGCCTGATTGCGGGCGGCCGCGACACGGGAGGCAGGACGCCCGCCAACAGGACTCCGGCCGGCAAGACGGCACGGCCGGGCAACGGGGTCTGTGCCATCGTCGGCGGTGTGAACCTGTCGGCCAAGCTGGACCTGCTGGTCCGGCTGGTGACGCGGGTCGACGTGCTGGCGCTGGGCGGCGGCATCGCCAACAGCGTCCTGGCGGCGACCGGCACCGACATGGGCGCCTCGCTGTGCGACTACGATCTGGTCGACGAGGCGCGCAAACTGCTGGACCGGGCGAAGGCCTGCGGCTGCGAGGTGCTGCTGCCGGTCGACGTGGTGGTGGCGACCGAGGCGCGGAAGGGGGCGGAGGACCGCATCGTCTCCTGCGCCGCCATCGGGCCGGAAGACATGGTCCTCGACATCGGTCCGGCGACGGTGGCGCGGCTGACCGCCTGCGTCGAAACCGCCCGGACGGTCGTCTGGACCGGCCCGCTCGGCGTCTGCGAGATCGCCCCCTTCGACGGCGGCACCGACGCGCTGGCGTGGTTCATCGCCCGGCGCACCCGCGGCGCCGACCTGCGGTCGGTGGCGGCCGGCGACGACACCATCGCGGCGCTGGCCGCGGCCGGGGTGGAGGACCGCTTCAGCGAGCTGACCACCCGCGACGCCCTGCCGGCTTGGCTGGATGTGATGTCGCCGCGCGCCGTGCCCGCCTGACCGGAAATTGCAATCTCTGCGGGTTGAAACCCGCTTTCCCTGGTTAACACGAGTCTCCGCCCCAACCGGCACGAGACCGCAACGGAACGACTGGAGCACATCATGGCTGTACGGGTAGCGATCAATGGGTTTGGCCGCATCGGCCGTCTGGTTCTGCGCGCCATCTACGAGAGCGGCCGCAAGG
>CBFGPE010000241.1:0-5379 GCA_965650625.1 uncultured Azospirillum sp.
GGCATCGACGCCGCAGCCGCGATAGCCGCGGAAGCGCCCGTCGGCGCCGCGCACCGGCACGGCGTTGAGCCGCAGCACAAGGTCGCGGCCGTCCACCCCTTCGAAGCTGACCTCCAGATCGCGGAAGGGTCGGCCGGCCTCGATGTCGGCACGGTATTCGGCCCAGGTCGCCTCGTCGGCCACCAAGGTCCCCAGATCGAACAGCGAATCGCCGAACACCGTCTGCGGATCGCAGCCGAGCAGGACCGTCAGCCCGCCCGACAGCGACAGATAACGGTGGTCCGACCCGGTTTCCCAGAACCAGCCGGGGGAGACGGCGGCAAAATCGCGGGAGCGGGCGCGCAGCCCCTCCAACTCGTCCCGAGCCTGGACCAGAGTGGCGTCGGAGCGGGCCAGCGCCGCGGCAGCAGACCCGGCACGAACCGCGCTCCACAGCGCCAGCCCGCTGGCGACGGCCAGCGCGGCGGCGGCAGGCAGATCGATCCTGCCGGAGACGGACAGGGCCAGAAGCGCGCCGATGCCGGTCAGACCGGCCAGGGCGCCGGGAAGCGAGGCGGAGAGACGGGACGGCCCGGACACCGGTTCAGCGGCAGCCGCGGTGCGGCGCGGTCGGTCGGTGTCTGCAACGTCCACAAAGCCTCCGTCGGTCCGGAAGATCGTTCGGCAGTCATGTCACCGAACTGTCCCGTCTTAGAAGGTCAAGCGTTAACAGCAGGTTTAGCACCCAAGCTTTGGCACGGATGCGACAGCCTGAAGCAGGTCCGGCGACCGGCGGGAGATCCGGGATGCGACGATGCCCGTATCATCGGGTTGACTTTGATACCCCGGTGAATTTCGCAAGGAAGGACCCCACCATGCCGCCCGCCACTCCCCCCGCCGCGCCGAAGGCCGACGTGATCACCTGGAGCAACCTGCTGGCCCAGACGGCAGACGGGGTGGAGCGGCGCAGCTTTCCCGGCACCGGCGCGTCGCTGAAGCACATCGTCATCAAGGCCGGGACCGCCGCCCCGCGCCACGCCCACGCGCACGAACAGTTCGTCATCGTCGTGGAAGGCCGCGCCCTGCTGACCTGCGAAGCCGGGCCGGTGGATTTGCGGCCGGGCATGGTCATCCGCTTCGACCCCGAAGCCTGGCACAGCGCCGACTTCATCGAGGACACGGTGCTGATCGAGGTGAACCTGAACCCGGCGGGGTGAGGCCGCCGGGGGGAACGGTGATGATCGCTCAGACGTCGATGTCGATGTCGATCTCGCCGTCGTCTTCCGGGGCGCGGCCGAGCAGCAGGTCGGCGGCGTCGAGGGTCAGCGCCTCCACCTCCTCGTTGCGCTCCTCGTCGGGAAGACGCAGCGCGTGCATCACCTGGGTCGCAAGGTGGATCAGCATGGCGCGGACGCAGTCGTCCTCCGGATACTCCAGCGCAACCACGTCCTTCAGGAAGGCGCCGAGCTGGTCCGGCGTGTTCCAGGGGTGGGTGATGACGGTTTCGAAGCCGCTGGTGCCGAGGAAGACGGAATTCAGCGCGATGGCCTGACGGTTGATGCCATCCACCGCCTCGTCCTGATCCAGCTTGCCCTGCAGGACCTGGTTGAAGGCGTCCAGGCTGAGGTCGATGAACTGGCGGACCAGCAGCCGCACCACGGATTCGTCGGACAGATCGTTGCGGGCCTGCGGCTGGGTCAGCACCGGCAGCGGTTGCAGCAGCGCCGCGATGATCGGCTTTGCGGATTGGGATTCCATCGCGGGCAACTCCTGTCGGGATCAGCCCCGGCGTCTGCGGGGCAAAATGGTCACGGCCCCCGATACTGCCAGAGCTTGACGCAAAACGCAAAAAAGGCCGCCCCCTCTCGGGAGCGGCCCTTTCGGCAAGCCTGACGCGGGGTCAAGCGAGCAGGATCAGCCCACCAGCTCGATGCCGGCGAAGAAGAAGGCGATCTCCTGGGCGGCGGTCTCCGGGGCGTCCGAACCGTGGACCGAATTGGCCTCGATCGACTCGGCGAACTCCTTGCGGATGGTGCCCTCAGCGGCGTTGGCCGGGTTGGTGGCGCCCATGATCTCGCGGTTGCGGGCGATGGCGTTCTCGCCTTCCAGAACCTGCAGGACCACCGGGCCGGAGATCATGAAGGAGACCAGATCGCCGAAGAACGGACGCTCGCGATGCACGCCGTAGAACTGCTCGGCCTGGGCCTTCGACAGCTGGACGCGCTTCTGGGCGATGATGCGCAGGCCGCCGTCTTCGAACTTGGCGTTGATCTTGCCGGTCAGGTTGCGGCGGGTGGCATCGGGCTTGATGATCGAGAGGGTCCGTTCGACGGCCATGGTGGTGACTCCTGCGGGAATGGGGCTTTTCGCCGATTGAAAAACACTGAGGCGCCGCCGGAAGACCGGGGCGCCGGATGGGCCGCTTTATAGAGGCGCTTTCGCGGCGCGGCAAGGCGTTCGTTGGGGGGCGGACATCGCCTGCTTCCTGAAAAAAACGGCCGCGGCGGTATCCCGTCGCGGCCGGAGTCGAGGAGGCAATGCGGAAACGCGGCGTCAGGTCAGGATTTGAGCGCGGCCAGCTTGGCCTGCGCAGCGGCCAGACCGTCCTTGCCGTCCAGCGTGGTGACGCCGGACAGCCAGGTCTTCAGGATGGCGGGGTTCTTCTTCAGCCAGTCGGCCGCCACCGCTTCCGGCTTGCGGCCACCGTTCATGATGCCGTCCATCACCGAATTCTCCATGTCCACAGTGAAGACCAGATTGGACAGGAACTTGCCAACATTCGGACATTCGGCGGCATAGCCCTTGCGCACATTGGTGCTGACGGTGGCGCCGCCGTAATTCGGGCCGAACCAGTCGTCGCCGTCGGCCAGATAGGTGATGTCCATCGTCTTGTTCATCGGGTGCGGCGCCCAGCCCAGGAAGACGATCCACTTCTTGGACCGGGTCGCGCGCTTCACCTCGGCCAGCATGCCGGCCTCGCTGGATTCGACCAGCTTGAAGTCCTTCAGGCCGAACGCCCCTTCCTTCAGCATCTTCTCGATGACGAGGTTGCCGTCGTTGCCGGCCTCGATGCCGTAGATCTTGCCGTCCAGCTTGTCCTTGTACTTCGCCAGATCCTTGAAGCTTTTCAGCCCGGCCTGGGCGGCGTAGGTGGGGACGGCCAGCGTGTATTTGGCACCTTCGAGGTTGACGCGCGTCACCTCGACCGAGCCGTCCTCCAGCACCGGCTTGATGAAGCTTTCCATGGTGGGCATCCAGTTGCCGAGGAACACGTCGAGCGACTTGGTCTTCAGCCCGAGATAGACGACCGGCACCGACGAGATGCTGGTGGTCGGCTGGTAGCCCAGCGCCTCCAGCGTGACCGACGCGAGCGCCGTCGTCGCCGCGATGTCGGTCCAGCCGACGTCGCCGAACCGCACCGACTTGCAGGATGCCGGATCGGCGGCGACCGCCGGCAGGGCGGCAGTCCCGGTTGCCAGCATCAGGCCGACGGCCAGACCACAGAGTTTACCGAATGTCTTGCCCATATCCCTGTTCTCCTTGCTTATGGTTGTCGCTGTCGGCTTGCGGGTCTTACGCCCGCAGTCGTTGTTCCCTCCGGCTCTCCTTCCGAATCATGGCGGCGTCGGCGACGTAATAGGGGACGTCGGCGCGCGGCAGCGCCGGACGGCCGCGCACCGCGTCGGCCAGCTTCTCCGCCATCATGATGGTGGGGGCGTTCAGGTTGCCGGTGACGATGCGCGGCATGATCGAGGCGTCGATCACGCGCAGCCCCTCCAGCCCATGCACCCGGCCCTGCCCGTCCACCACCGCGCCGTCGTCGGTCCCCATCCGGCAGGTGCCGCAGGGGTGATAGGCCGTCTCGGCGTGATGGCGGACGAAGGCGTCGAGATCGGCGTCGGTCATGCAATCGGCGCCGGGGCTGATCTCCTCCCCGCGGTAGGGGGCCAGGGCGCGCTGGCGCATGATGTCGCGGGTGATGCGGATGCCGGCGCGGAACTCCTGCCAGTCCTGCGGATCGGCCATGTAGTTGAACAGGATGCTGGGCGCCTGCCCCGGATCGCGCGACCGGGCATGGACCCGCCCCTTGCTGGGCGAGCGCATGGAGCCGACATGGGCCTGGAAGCCGTGCGCCTCCACCGCGTTGGTGCCGTTGTAGCTGATGGCGACGGGCAGGAAATGGTACTGGATGTTGGGCCAGGGCACGTCGTCGCCGGTGCGGATGAAGCCGCCGGCCTCGAACTGGTTGCTGGCGCCGATGCCGGTGCCCATGAACAGCCATTCGGCGCCGATGGCCGGCTGGTTCCACCATTTCAGCGCGGGATAGAGCGACACCGGCTGGCGGCACTCATACTGGATATACATCTCCAGATGGTCCTGAAGATCGCCGCCGACGCCCGGCAGGTCGACCACCGTCTGCACGCCCAATTCGCGCAGCAGCGGCGATGGACCCACCCCCGACCGCTGCAGGATCGCCGGCGAGGCGATGGCGCCGGCGCACAGCAGCACCTCCCGCCGTGCCCGCGCCGTCACCGGCGTGCCGTTGCGCAGATAGGCGACACCGACGGCGCGGCGTCCGTCGAACAGGATGCGGTCGGTCATCGCGTGGGTGACGATGGTCAGCCCCGGCCGCCCCCGGGCGAGGTCGAGATAGCCGCGGGCCGTGCTGCAGCGCCGCCCCTGCGCCGTCACCGTGCGGTCCATCGGGCCGAAGCCCTCCTGGCGGTAGCCGTTCAGATCGTCGGTGCGGCCATAGCCGGCCTGCGCCCCCGCCTCCACCATCGCCTCGTAGAGCGGGTTGACGCCCGGCTTGGCGGTGGTGACAAAGAGCGGGCCGTCGCCGCCGTGATAGGCGTTGGGGCCGATGTCGCGCGTCTCCGCCTTGCGGAAATAGGGCAGGCAGTCGAGATAGCTCCAGTCCTCAAGACCCGGCAACTCGGACCAGCCGTCATAGTCCAGCGCGTTGCCGCGGATGTAGCACATGCCGTTGATGAGCGAGGAGCCGCCCAGCCCCTTGCCGCGCCCGCACTCCATCCGGCGGTTGTCCATGTGCGGTTCGGGTTCGGTCACATAGGCCCAGTTGTAGCGGCGGCCCTGCAGCGGAAAGGCCAGCGCCGCCGGCATCTGGGTGCGGTAGTCGAGCCGGTGGTCGGGTCCGCCCGCCTCCAGCAGCAGGACGCTGACGCCCGCATCCTCCGTCAGGCGGCAGGCGAGGACGTTGCCGGCCGACCCGGCGCCGACGATGATGTAGTCATACTCGCGCACCGCGGGGGCGATGGAGGACATGGCGGCGCCGTTCTCCGGCGCAGCGGCTCCGGAGGTCGGTGAATTCGACATCGAACACCCCTTCTCTGAAAGGCGGATTTCCGTGACCGGCGGGCTCAGAACACCGACGAATAG
>CBFGPE010000242.1:0-5245 GCA_965650625.1 uncultured Azospirillum sp.
TCCGGCGGTCACGGTCTGCGACGTGAACGTGCTGAGCAGATGCTCCCCCGCCACTAACGGCCAAACCGCTTCGCAGGTCACCAGCCTATCACGACATCCCGCGATAGCATGGGAGCTATCGTGCTTTCACGGACCGCCCCCAAGTGATCGCGCACCGCCGGTTGCATAGGATCTGCATATTTTGCGGCCGTTTTGCAAATCTGTCGCCCCTCATCCGCCGCCCCGAAAATTAACATACCCATCATGCGCGCCCGCAAAAGGGTAAGAATCCTGTAGCGCTAGCGCTCGTCGGCTCCCACCTGAGTCCTATGACGGCTTGGGCGACACGCCTTCCCGACATCTTGAAATCCCTGGCTCCCGCGGATGGCTCCGCGGTGTGCGATGCGGTATCGTTTCTCCGCTTCAGGGCGGCGCCGGTATCGCAAAGCGATTCCCCGTTCGCATCGCCGGGTGAGCCAGCCGGCGCCGCTCTGGAGAATTCACCATCATGCTTCCTTCTGTGATTGAGTTCGACGGCATCGACATGGCGGTTATCGATCGCCAGGGCTATCCATGGATCACATGGTCCGATGCGGTTCGCGCCCTCTATGGCCTAAAAGGGGATGACACTTCTGTCACCCCCTTTGCGAACGCCGAGCGGTCTCTGCGGAGAGTCTTCGACAGGAACCGCGATGAGTTCACCGACGACATGACCGCCATGATGACGGTGGAAACGGCCGGCGGTCCGCAGCAGGTCCGCATCTTCTCGACCCGCGGTTGCTACCTACTCGCCATGCTGGCGAAGACAGTACGCGCGAAAGCTTTCCGCAAATGGGTGCTCGATGTCTTGGAGGGAAAGGCCGGGATCGCTGCCCGCTCTGTCCGGGAGGAAATCGCGCTCATCAGGGCGCGTTCCGCCGAAAAGAACTCCACCCGCGGTCTACTGCACGAGATCCGCATGTCGAGCGGTCAGCGCGAAGCCGCGAAAGCTGCTCCCGCCCTTCTCAGGCAGTACGGCATCAATCTCCGCGCCAATGATGCTGATTGCTTCCGGCAGGGCGATCTGGACTTTCCTCCGGGTGGCGGCAACGCCTGATCCGGCCATCCCTTACGAACCACCCACAGCCCGCCCTCACCGGCGGGCTTTTCTTTTGCCGAAAGGAGACATCCATGGCCGTAGCTATCCCCCTGATCACCGCCCTGACCCCCGTCATCGCCGACCTGATCGACAAGATCCCCGACCCGGATGCGAAGGCGAAGGCGACCGCCGCGGCGAATGCGCAGTTGGTGGCCATGCTCCAGGCCGGCGACTCGGCGCAGCTCGGCGTCAACGCGGCGGAGGCCACCAACCCGAACCTGTTCGTCGCCGGCTGGCGCCCGGCCGCCGGCTGGGTCTGCGTGCTGGGCCTGCTGGTTCAGACGGTCGGCTATCCGCTGATGGGTTGGGCGCTGTCGATGTGGTCGCCCGGTACGCCCATGCCCGAAATCGATACGAACACCCTCATGGGCCTGCTGGTGCCGATGCTCGGCCTGGGCGCCTACCGGAGCTATGAGAAGGCGAAGGGAGTGGCGCGTTGAGGGGGCGTAAAGATGTTGGGCTGGGCGGCCAGCATCCCGCCTAATCCGGCCAATACCGAAGGTCTTCAGACTGAAGCACTCGCCTAAGTCCTTGCGCATCCCCAATATCCACCGACTCCAAGCGCAGGCCGGCGGCCATCGAGCGGGCGGCAGCTAACCCCACAACACGCTCTGCCGGTTTTCTATTTTGTAATAAATCTAGAAATTTCAAAAAGATGTTCAACAATTTCAAGAGATCCGAGCTTAAAATTCTCGTTATTATTTGCGCCATCCCAGACCACTTTAAGGCAACCTTCAACGCTATTTCTGTCAATGAATTTTGTTTCCGGAATGTGGGCAAGAATGATTGTGAACGCAATCAAATTGCCTCTAAATAGATCGATTTCACGTCTTAAAGCTTTGTTTTCTCTCTCCAAATCACTTTCATAATCCGCCATGCTTCCCTCCAAATGATAGAGACAAAACTCACGATGAGCGCTTAGGCGGCAAAGTCTCTCTTTGATCGCTAACCGTGCTGACCATCAGCATAACTCAGCGATATGTCCGCATCCACAGTCTGCGCGATCCCTCGGCAACGCCTCCATGTCGGCTGGAACCCTGGCGCGCACCGGGCGATCTCGTCTAGCAGCGCCAGCACTTCGGCGAGCGGCGCCCCCGACTCACTGAGCGTGCCGTCCGATCCCCACATGGCGGCGATGATGTCGAGCCTCGCCAGAACGTCGGCAGTGCTGGTGACGGGTTGGGTCTGGATCACGGCGGCGAGACGCCGCGCCTCCTGCTCCAGCCGGCGGGCACGCCAAGTCATGGCGCCGGACAGCTCATGTCCGGGCCTGCCGGCTCGCAACCGGACAGCTTTGGCGGCGATCATCGTCCGGAACCGCTGGGCGGCTTCGTCGCTGATGGCGGCCCAACCCGGCGCTGGGATCGTCTCCAACTGGGCCGGCTCGGTGTAGCGCTGCCGCCCGACCTGCGCCGTCGGAACAGGTGATCGGCGGCGCTGCCGTTCCCGCTCGGCCAGCAACTCGGCCAGCTCGATCCGCACCGCGCTCCACCGGCGCCATGCCGCGCTGACGGTCATGGGAACCGCCTCCCATCGTGGGACCGTGGGACGGAGCGGCGCCCGGTGTGGTGGAAATCCTTCGCATGCGAAGACTTTCGGATCGAGGGACAGGCATGGCCGAACGGTGGCTGATAGAGACGATGCCTCTGCAAGGGAGCCCGCACGGGCCGGTGCTGCGCGCGGCGCGTGATGCCCTGTGCGCGGCTGGGCTGGCGGCCGGCGTCACGCTGGTGCTGGTCGAGGAGTGGGAAGCGCTGGAGCGGCTGAACACCCGGCACCGCGGCGACTGGTTCCCGCTCCTCCCCCGGCCGGCGGCAGCGCCGTCCTTCTGGGTGGCCGCGGTCGATGCCGACGGCGAGTTCGTCGCCACCCATGGCGTGGTGCTGCTCGACTGCTCGGCGGCCAGCTTCGGCGCGCGGGTGGAGGACCTGACGGCGTTCCATGATCCTGGTGCTGCTCCGGTCGGGGAATTCGGGTTCTGCGCCTCCCCGGCTGCACACGAGACGCGCGGGGCGGTGGCCTGGATCGTTGCCGGCTGGAACCGGCCGGACTGGCGCGGGTGTGGGCTGTTCCACCTGCTGGGCGCCGTGGCGCGTCTGGTGGCGCTGGACCGCTGGTCGCCGCGTTGGGTGGTCGGGCTGGTCGATCCGGAGACGGTGCCGGTGTGGGTGCGCCGCTGTGCCGGACGGGCGCTGTTGGAGCCCCTGCCCGCGGTGCTCTACCAGCAGGCGGGCGTCGGGCGGCTGCCGCTCCACTTCATGCGGTGGAGCCGGCCGGCGGTGCTGCTCGACCTGCAGGAGGAGGCGCGGGCTTGGTCAATGCAGGGTCTGGACGTCGACGGCGGACAGCACGGCGCGGCGGCCCCGGTCCTCCCACCCATAGAGGGCGTGGGTGTAGACGAAGGGCCGGCCGACGCCCGAGACGGTCACGCGGTTGAAGACCGCCTCGCCGGCACCGATGCTCTCGGCATACTGCGCCCCGATGCTGTGCGCGAACTCGACATGGGGATCCGCTTCGTCGGGCTGGTTGATGACGGCCCGGCCCCAGGCGCGCCCCAGCACCGACAGGGTCGGCACCCCCAGATGCCGGAAGCACAGCGGCTCGGCCGGCCCGGTGCTGGACAGGAAGGTGCAGCGATCCATCAGGCCGGCGCGCTTCAGGAAGGCGGGCAAGGACGGGGTCAACACGCGCTGGCGTCGGCACTCCGCCACGATGGCGCGTTGCCAGTCCGTCGCCTCGGTCAGCGTCAGCCGGACGATGGTGGTCTCGGGCTGGACGGCGGGGCGCTGGGCGCCCCGATCCTGGGTGGGGAAGGCGAGGATAGTCATGCCGCGCGCTCCAGCTTCAGGGCCTCCACCGCGGCGGCATAGGCCGCCTGGAACTGCGCCGGGGTGATGCCGGCGGCGCTGGCCCCGGCGTCGACCATGCGGCCGGTCGGCTCCTGCGGCAGGGCCAGCGTCGCGGGCGCCTCGGCCTCGAAAGCGGCAACAGTGTCGGCGAAGGCGTCTGCGCTCTGGTGCTGGTTCCTCGCAGTGGCATTGCCCTGTTCACGCGCCAGATCAGCGTGATTCCTCTCCAACCACTCGCGGTATTGAGGGGCCAAGCCGTGTTCTTTTGCGTACATCCGCATGGCGTCGTCCAGGTGCGCGGACACCACTATGAAATCCATCAGGCCGAAAATCGCTCTCCGGCGTTCCGGGTCGATTGATCTTGCGCGTGCGACGAATTCGCGCTCGACCGCGGTATCCCCGTCGGCCCCACTGCCGCGTTTGGTGGCGTTGACCGCACGGACCCGCTCCAACGCCGCCTGCATGGCTCGTGAAACCTCTTGGGGGAGTTGGTAGGCTTCCGCCCTCTTCTCCGTCTCCTCCGCCAGCTTCACATGCCGCTGCATCAGCTGCCGTAGCCCGGTCACCATCGCCCGGAAAGGTTCCTGTATATCGGCGGGCAACCGATCGGCACCTTCCTCAATGAGGAAGAGAATGCGCGGCCATGGGCGCGAGCTGTTCGAGTCGATAGCCGGCAGACACTCGTCGTCGAGTATCTGATTCGAATGCGTCAGGAAATAGCCGAGCTTCACGATGGCATCGCCGATATGGCGCACCGGCTCCAATCCCAGCCGATCCTCGATTTCGTCGAGTTTCGCTTCCGCAGCTTCGTGGTCTTCTTCGGACAGTCCTTCATCAAGGTAACGAGCGCGAGCCTCAACCCATCGTTCATAGAGACCGCCGAGGGTGTCCTGTGGCGTCTCTCCTCCATCTTCAGGAACGGAAAGGTCAGGCCCGACGATCATCGACTGCGACCGCTTCATGTCCTCCAGCATCTGCGCGTGGCGACGGAGGGACAGAGCGAACATCCCGAGCACCTCGGCGTCGCTGGTGACGCCGAGCATCTGCCGTACGGCCCGGCAGAGCGCCGCCGCGGCGCGTATGATGGCGACCGTTTCGTCGTACTTCTCGGGGTTGAGATCCTTGAGCGTCAGCATGTCCGCGATCATGGCCCGGTCGCGTTCCGTCACGGGCTCGCCAGCATGGGGTTTGTGGTCAGCCGCCTGCCGGAAGGTCATGTCGATGCTGGGGATGATGCTGGTTTCGTCCGGAGACACGCTTCGAGCCGTCTCCACGACTT
>CBFGPE010000243.1:0-5005 GCA_965650625.1 uncultured Azospirillum sp.
ATGGGGTCCTCGCCCATCAGGATCTGGTAGGTCAGCGTGCGTGCAGTCCCCTGCGCGGAGGCTGTACCCGGCAGTCCGGTCAGCAGCGTGGCCGCCATCAGGGCAGCGGACAGGGTGGCGCATTTGGTGCGCGTCATCGTCATGTTCGTTTCCTCCCGGTGGGGTGTGGTTGCCATCTCTTGAGGCGGCTCTTCCGGCCGCTTGATCAGTCGTCCAGCAGCTGCGCCAGCTTCATCGCGACGCCCATCGAGCCTTCGACCTTCAGCTTGCCCATGGTGAAGGCCAGCATCGGGTTCAGCTTGCCGTCGATGAGCTTTTGCAGGTTTTCCGGCGAAATGCGGATGGTGCAGTCGGACTCGGCGTCGTCGCGGCTGATGCTGATCGGGCTGGCGCGGCCATCGACCCGGATCACCTCGCCTTCCTTGCCCAGCAGGAAGCGGACCGAGGCGTTGAGCGAGCGCAGATCGCCGCTGCGGCTGCGCAGTTCCTGCAGAATGTCGTCGACCATGAAAGCGTGCCCTCAGGATTGTTCGTAGGACTGGTCTTGACAGTAGGCGCGCATTACGTTTACGTCAACGTCATAACGAAAGCGTTTCAGACGCCCGCCGCTTGTCGATGCCGTCATTCGGTGCCGGCCGTCAGGTGATCCGGAACGCGCCACCGCCAAGGGGAGCGAACCATGCCCGAGCCGCTTGCGCAGAGCGCCAATCCGCCGACCACCAATGCCAATGGCGCCGCCGCCAATGACACCGTCCATCCCTGGCTGGCGCATTATCCCGAGGGAATCGCCTGGGATCAGACCTTCACGCCGATGCCGCTGCACATGCTGTTCGAGGAGGCGGCCGGGCGCTATGCCGACCGTCCCTGCCTGGATTTCATGGGCCGCCGCTACACCTACGCCGAGGTTCTGGCTCTGGTGAACCGCGCCGCCCGCGGCTTTCAGGATCTGGGTGTCGGGCCGGGGGTGCGGGTGGGGCTGTGCCTGCCCAACTGCCCGACCTACGTCATCTCCTATTTCGCGGTGCTGAAGGCCGGCGGGACCGTCGTCAACTACAACCCGCTCTATGTCGAGCGGGAGTTGGAACATCAGATCACCGACTCGCAGACCGAGATCATGGTGACGCTGGACCTGAAGCAGATCTATCCGCGCGTCGCGGCGATGCTGACGCGCACACCGATGAAGCGGATCGTCGTCTGCCGCATGGCATCGATTCTGCCGGTGGTGAAGAAGGCTCTGTTCAGCGTGCTGAAGCGCGGGGAACTCGCCGCGGTGCCGCGCGACGACCGCCATGTCGAATTCGACAGCCTGCTGACCAATGACGGCACGCTGCGCCCGGTGCGGATCGATGGGCTGCGCGACGTCGCCGTGCTGCAATACACCGGCGGCACCACCGGCGTGCCCAAAGGCGCCATGCTGACCCATCACAACCTGCTATCCAACGCGCGGCAGGTTCAGGCCTGGTTCCCCGAGGTGGCACTGGGCCAGGAGCGGGTTCTGGCCGTCCTGCCCTTCTTCCATGTCTTCGCCATGACCGTGGTGCTGAACATGGGGCTGGCCTGCGGAGCCGAGCTGATCATGCTGCCGCGCTTCGAGACGGAACAGGTGCTGAAGACCATCGCCAAGCGAAAGCCGACCCTCGTCCCCGGCGTGCCCACCATGTACAAGGCGCTGCTGGGCCACCCGCAGGTCGGCCGCTATCCGATGACCTCGATCCGCTACTGCATCTCCGGTGGTGCGCCGCTGCCGATGGAGCTGAAGCGCCAGTTCGAGACGGCGACCGGCTGCGTGCTGATCGAAGGCTACGGCCTGTCGGAAGCCTCCCCCGTCTGCGCCGCCAATCCGCTGAAGGGCGTCAACAAGGAGGGCTCCATCGGCCTGCCGCTGCCCGGCATCGCCATCGAGATCCGCGACCTGGAGGACCCGACCCGCAAGCTCGGCATCGGCGAGAAGGGGCAGGTGGCGATCTCCGGACCCAACGTCATGGCCGGCTATTGGGGCCGGGCGGAGGAAAGCGACCGCACCGTGGTCGACGGCTTCCTGCTGACCGGCGATGTCGGGATGATGGACGAGGACGGCTATGTCTTCCTGCTCGACCGGCTCAAGGACCTCATCATCTGCAGCGGCTACAACGTCTATCCGCGCATGATCGAGGAGGCGATCTACCAGCATCCCGACGTGGTCGCCGCCTGCGTCATCGGCCTGCCAGACGATTACCGTGGCCAGACGCCGAAGGCCTTCGTGCAGTTGAAGCCCGGCACCAGTCTGACGGCGGAGGTTCTGCGCGACTTCCTGCGCGACAAGATCTCCCGCATCGAGATGCCGACGGCCATCGAGTTCCGCGAGGAGCTGCCGAAGACCGCCGTCGGCAAGCTGTCCAAGAAGGAGCTGATCGCCGAGGCGCAGCAGGCTCAATCGAACGGAGGATGACCCGAAGTCACCACATTGACCCAGACGTAAAGGGAAGCCTTATCACGCGACGGCAGCTGTGCTACCAAACGGCAGGCGCATTGTGCCGAACGCAAACAAAAGGTCTTCCCAGGGATGGAACAGCTCTACACGGTCAACCAGCTTGCGGAGGAGCTGGGCATCACGCCGCGGGCTCTGCGCTTTTACGAGGTCAAGGGGCTGCTGGCGCCGAACCGCGTCGGCAACAACCGGGTCTACACCAAGCGCGACCGCGCCCGGCTGAAGCTGATCCTGCGGGGCAAGCGCCTGGGCTTCTCGCTGGCGGAAATCCGCGAATATCTCGACCTCTACAACGTCAATGGCGGGGTCGAGCAGCAGAAGAACCTGTTGAAGCGGGTGCAGAAGCGGCTGAAGGACCTTGCCCAACAGCGCGAGGATCTGGAAGCCACCGTGCAGGAGCTGCGCGACATCGAAGAGCAGGTCAACAACACCCTGGCGGAGTTGAAGACCGCCGCGAAGGACAGCTGACCGGTCGGGCGCCCCTCGTGCTCCGGTCGGCCCAATGAGGGGGAGATCGGAGCATGATGGGACAGCGACATCAGCGGGCTGCCGATATGGCCATACGGCCGGGAGATCGGGCATGAACCTGATCTTCCGCCTGCTGGCGGTCGCCGCCGCCGCCATCTTTGCTGCGTGGCGCGGTCGCCGCGCCGGATTGCTGGAGCCGTCGGCACTGCGTTTCAGGGTCTGGCCGACCGACCTGGACATCAACCTGCACATGACCAACGCACGCTATTTCAGCGTGATGGATCTGGGTCGCACCGACCTGATGATCCGCGTCGGTCTGGGTCCGGCGATCCTGCGCAACCGCTGGCAGCCGGTGCTGGGTGGGGCGACCATCCGCTATCGCCGCTCGCTCAGGCCGTTCCAGAAATTCACCCTGGTCAGCCGTGTGCTGTGCTGGGACGACAAATACATCTTCATCGAACACCGCATGGAAACGCGGAGCGGGCTGGCGGCGATGGCCGTCGTCCAGGGCGCTTTCATCGGCAGCCGGGGCGTGGTCGCGCCGGCCGAGGTCCTGGCGGCGCTCGGGACCACCGCCGCCTCCCCGCCGTTCCCCGATGCGGTCGCCGCCTTGCGCGGACAGACCCTGTCCGCCGCCGCCTGAACAGTTACAAGAACACCATTCGAGAGGAGACACGCCATCATGAAGGTGCTGGTGCCCGTGAAGCGGGTCGTCGACTACAACGTGAAGATCCGCGTCAAGGCGGATGGCAGCGGCGTCGAGACCGCCAACGTGAAGATGAGCATGAACCCCTTCGACGAGATCGCCGTCGAAGAGGCGGTGCGCCTGAAGGAGGCCGGGACGGCAACCGAGATCGTGGTCGTTTCCGTCGGCCCGACCCAGGCCCAGGAAACCCTGCGCACCGCTCTCGCCATGGGTGCCGACCGCGCCATCCTGGTGCAGACCGACGTGACGACCGAGCCGCTCGCCGTCGCCAAGGTGCTGAAGGCCCTGGTCGAGAAGGAGGCCCCCGGCCTCGTCATCCTCGGCAAGCAGGCGATCGACGACGACTGCAACCAGACCGGCCAGATGCTGGCGGCCCTGCTGGGCTGGGGCCAGGGCACCTTCGCCTCCAAGGTCATCGCCGCCGACGGCAAGGTCGCGGTGACCCGCGAGATCGACGGCGGTCTGGAGACGGTGGAGCTGAAGCTGCCGGCGGTGGTCACCGCCGACCTGCGCCTCAACGAGCCGCGCTATGCCAGCCTGCCGAACATCATGAAGGCGAAGAAGAAGCCGCTGGAGACCGTCGCTCCGGACGCGCTGGGCGTCGACGTCACGCCGCGGCTGACCACGCTGAAGGTGGTCGAGCCGGCCAAGCGTCAGGCCGGCATTAAGGTGCCGGACGTCGCCACGCTGGTCGACAAGCTCAAGAACGATGCGCGCGTGATCTGAGGGGGATGAACTGACCATGGCCAACATTCTCGTCATCGCGGAACACGACGGCGCCTCGCTGAAGCCCGCCACGCTGAACGCCGTCACCGCCGCTACCAAGATCGGTGGCGACATCCACGTCCTGGTCGCCGGCAAGGGCGCGCAGGCTGCCGCAGACGCCGCCGCCAAGGTAGCCGGCGTCGCCAAGGTGCTGCTGGCCGACGATGCCGCTTACGAGCATCAGCTGCCGGAAGACGTCGCTCCGCTGGTGGTGTCGGTTGCCAAGAACGGCTACGGCCATGTGCTGGCCGGCGCCACCTCGGTCGGCAAGAACCTTCTGCCGCGCGTTGCGGCGCTGCTGGACGTCGCCGCCATCTCCGACATCACCGCCGTGGTGTCGGCCGACACCTTCGAGCGGCCGATCTATGCCGGCAACGCGATTGCCACCGTGCAGTCGGCCGACCCGGTGAAGGTCGTCACCGTCCGCACCACCGCCTTCGAGACCGCCGCCGAAGGCGGTTCGGCCGCTGTCGAAGCGGTGTCGGGCGCCGGTGCGGCCGGCCTGTCGAGCTTCGTCTCGGCCGAGCTGACCAAGTCGGAGCGTCCGGAGCTGACCGCCGCCCGCGTGGTGGTGTCGGGTGGCCGCGGCATGCAGTCGG
>CBFGPE010000244.1:0-4994 GCA_965650625.1 uncultured Azospirillum sp.
TAGGGCGTATCGCTTTGTCCGACATGGACGCCGTCGCAGCCGGCCTCCCGCGCCAGACGCGGATGGTCGTTCAGGATGAAGGCGACCTCACGCTCCTGCGCGATCGGGCGCAGGATGTCGCAGGCGCGGCGGATGTCGTCCTCCGAGCAGTCCTTGAGGCGGAGCTGCACGCAGGCGACGTCGCCGGCATCCAGCGCCTCCTCCAGACGCGGCGCGAACGCCGCCGGCTCCAGGGCCGGCGGCGTCACGAGGTACAGTCGGCAGGCGGCAGGTTCCGCCTGCGTCGGCTTTCCCTTGGCCAAGTGTTACTCCCGGCCCTGGTAGATCTTCATGATCCGGTCGAGCAGCTTGAGGGCATCCTCGCGCGGGCGCTGGAAGGCGTTGCGGCCGATGATCGAGCCGTTGCCGCCGCCGTCACGGATGGCGCGGGCGTCCTCGAACACCGCGTCCTCGCCCTTGGTGGCGCCGCCGGAGAAGACCACGATGCGGCGGCCGTTGAAGGCGCACTGCATGATGTGCTTCACGCGTTCGGCCTGGGTGCCGATGGCGATCTGCTTCGACTCGTAGACCTTCTTGGCTTCCGCCTGCTCCAGATGGGCCGACGGCAGCTTCACCTTGATGATGTGGGCGCCCAGCAGAGCGGCCATGTGGGCGGCGTAGCCGATCACGTCGATGGCCAGCTCGCCGTCCTTGGTGACGGCGCCGCCGCGCGGGTAGGACCAGAGCACGGTGGCGAGGCCGTAGGACTTGGCCTCCTTCGACAGCTCGCGGAACTCCTCGTACTGGGAGTACATGGCGTCGGAGCCGGGATAGATGGTGAAGCCGATGGCCGATGCGCCGATGCGCAGCGCGTCCTGGACCGAGGCGGTGACGGCCTGGTCGGCGGCTTCCTTCTGGGTGGACAGCGAGTTGGCGCTGTTCATCTTCAGGATCAGCGGGATCGACCCGGCGAAGGTGCCGGCGCCGGCTTCCAGCGAGCCCAGGGGAGCGGCGTAGGCGTTGCAGCCCGCGTCGATGGCCAGCTGGTAGTGGTAGTGCGGGTCATAGCCCGGCTCGTTCGGGCCGAAGCTGCGGGCCGGACCATGCTCGAAGCCCTGGTCGACCGGCAGGATCACCAGCTTGCCGGTGCCGCCGAGCTTGCCTTCCATCAGGATGCGGGCGAGGTTCGCCTTGGTGCCGGGATTGTCGCTCTCGTAGTTGGCGAGAATGTCTTTGACGCGGCGCGTGAGCTTCATTGTGGCTCTTCCCCTGGGGCATTCTTGGAAATGGCGCCGTCTTAGCCCGGATTGGCCCGCTTTGCAACGGCGGGAGGGGCATAAAGCGGCCATTTGCCACGCCTGAACGGCCTAGGGCCTGCGACAGGGGGACGCGCGTCCGGGCGGAAGGGCTCCGCCGGAGGGGTTAAGGCAGAAGAGAGCTGACCACCGTGTAGAGGCCGTATCCGGCCCCGCCCAGCACCGCCCAGGACCCGGCCGTCAGCCCCACCCAGACGGCGATCAGCCGCAGGCCGCGCATCTTCTCCGGCCGGGGGGCCGGACTCTTCCCCATCCGGTCGGCTGCCCGGCCGTTTGCGGCCTGCCCCGGATGGTGCGGTTGCGCGATGGTCTGATCCGGTGTGGTCAGGGAGGTGATGCTCATGGGTGTCTCTTCCGGCATCGGAGGGAGAGTGCTGTGTCACAAAAATATCCTTACGTGACGTTACACCACCTTTGCGCGGCGAGGCTGTGCGAAAAAGCGGTAGTCCGAACCTAACCTTCGGCGCGACTTTCGGCCCAACCATTGGGCCGCGTCAGCCAGTCGCGGCATAGCGCGTCCAGCAGGACCGGCCAGTCGGAACCATGACTTTCGGCGGCGAGGTCGAGCAGCGACGGGCAGGAGGTCAGCAGCACGGCTCCACGGGCCGTGGCGATGGCAGCCAGACGCTCCGCCGTTTCCGTTCGTCCGGTGAACAGCAGGGCCGGCACCCCGGCCGCCAGCGCCCCCTGCGCCTCGCCGGCGCGGTCGCCGCAGTCGAGCAGGGCGGTCACATCGAGCGTGGGGTGGGCTTGGCGCACCCGCCCGATCAGGCCGAGCAGCCACAGTGCCCCGCCGGCCGGCGGCGCCATCAGGGCAAGGAGGGCGCCGGCCGACTCGGCGGCGGTGGCGGCGGCCAGTGCGTCGGCGAGGCCGCGGACCAGAATTGGACGGAGAAGGGCCGGGGGAATTTGCGGGCGGTCAGTCATGGGCGGCGCCGGGGCGGGGGCGGGGGCGGACACTTTAGCGGCGGCTGCGTTGGGGCTCCAGTCTTCGGCCGGTTGAGAGAATTGAGGCAGGTCAAACCCTGCGATCGCGGTCCCGGAGTATGGTCAGTCACAGCGGACAGCAGGCCGGGGCACCGGCGTCCGTTTCATTGGAATACCTCCCCCGGGAATGCCGCGATGATGGAATACAAGGGTTACAAGGCCCAGATCGACTTCGACAACGACGCGGGCGTCTTTGTCGGCGAGGTCATCAACACCCACGACGGCATAACCTTTTCCGGCCGGTCTGTGGACGAACTGCGGGAGTCTTTCCGACGGGCGGTGGACGATTACCTCGATTTGTCCTGCGACATGGGAGGCGAGGGCGAACAGCCCTTTTCCGGACGGCTCGCCATCCGCATCAACCCGATCCTGCACCGCGCCGTCGCCGACTGCGCCGCGCGTGAGGGCAAGAGCGTTTCGGCCTGGATTGCCGAGTGCCTGGGACGCGCCGCTGGCGTGACCAATGTGAAGGCCGGATAATTTCGCAAAACGCGATGCAACTTGCGTGCGAAGCGGCGTCAGTTTGGCGAAACGCTTGAATTGTGCGTTCGCCCAATGATCGCAGAGCAACGGCTCCGTCCTGTTTCGCGATTGGCACCGTCCTTGCTGTGAAGTCCCCAATCTAAAGGGGGGGACTTCCTGATGAGCGGATTGAAACTGACTCTGCGAACGAAGCTGTGGACACTGGTCGCGCTGGCCGGGGCCGTCAGTGTCGCGCTTGCCGCCGCCGCGCTGTGGTTGAACCACCGCAGCACGCTGGAGGATCGGAAGGAAACCCTGCGCTCCGTCGTGCAGGCAGCCCATGGTCTGGCGACCGGCTACGAGGCTGAGGTGAAGGCCGGCCGGCTGACCCACGATCAGGCATTCGAGCGGTTCAAGGCCAACATCAACACGATGTTCTACAACGGCAAGGACTACATCTTCGTCCTTGATACCGGCTACCACAGCGTCATCCATCCCGTCCGTCCCGACGTGATCGGCAAGGACCAGCACGACCAGAAGGACGCCAACGGCGTCTTCTTCACACGCGAGATGGTCGACACCGCCAAGGCCAAGGGTGAGGGTTTCGTCGCCTACAGCTATCCCAAGGCCGGCGGCGACCAGCCCTTCCCCAAGCTCAGCTACGTGAAGATGTTCGAGCCGTGGCAGCTGGCCATCGGCACCGGCGTCTACATCGACGATCTGGACGCCCGCTTCACCCGCAGCCTGTGGACCATGGTGGCCATCGTCGGCGGTCTGGCGCTGCCGGTGGTGGCATTGATCGCGCTGGTCGGCAACTCGATCAGCCAGCGCATCCACCGCCTGTCCGACGTCATGCGCTCGCTCGTCGACGGCAACCTGTCGGTCACCATTCCGGAAACCGAGAGCGGCGACGAACTGGGCGACATGGGCCGGGCGGTCCAGGTGTTCCGGGTCAACGCCGAGGCCAGCCGCCGGCTGGAGATCGAGCAGGCCGAAGCCGCCCGCCGGGCGGTGGAGGAGAAACGGCAGGCGATGGACCGGCTGGCCGCGCGATTCGAGGGAACGGTGGGCGGCATGATCCGCTCCGTCTCCACCACCACCGACGCGCTGGGGCAGAAGGTGCGGGCGATGTCGCACGCCGCCGAGCAGACCAGCCAGCTGGCCGGGATCGTGGCGAGCGCCAGCGACGGCACCGCCGCCAACGTGCAGACCGTCGCCGCCGCGTCGGAACAGCTGTCCTGCTCCATCGTCGAGATCGGCCGGCAGGTGTCGGAAGCCAGCCGCGTCGCCGGCGAGGCGGTCGGCATGGCGCAGGAGGCGACCGGCCGCATCGGCAGCCTCGCCGAGGCGGTGGACCGGATCGGCACGGTGGTCGGGCTGATCAACTCCATCGCCGGGCAGACCAACCTGCTGGCGCTCAACGCCACCATTGAGGCGGCGCGGGCCGGCGAGGCGGGCAAGGGCTTCGCCGTGGTGGCGAGCGAAGTGAAGGCGCTGGCCAACCAGACCGCCAAGGCCACCGACGAGATCGGCGGCCAGATGAGCGGCATCCAGGCGGTGACCGGTCAGGCGGTGACGGAAATCCAGAAGGTGTCGGCGGTGATCGAGCGGCTGAGCACCATCGCCACGACGATCGCCGCCGCGGTCGACCAGCAGAACGCCGCCACGGCGGAAATCTCCCGCTCGGTCCAGCAGGCGGCGTCCGGCACCGGCGAAGTGTCGTCCAGCATCTCCGGCGTCACCGCAGCCTCGGACGAGAGCGGCCGCACCGCCCGCGAACTGGTCGAGGCGCTGGGTAAGCTGACCAGCGAGGCGGCCGGACTGAACGCGCAGGTCGGCGACTTCCTGGCGACGGTGCGGGCGGCGTGACAGCCGGCGGTCGCTTAAAAAGAAAAAAGGCGCCTTCCCTTGGGAAGGCGCCTTTTTCTTGGGTAGGCGAGGCTTACTTGGCGTTCGCCATGGCGACGGCGGTGTCGCTCATGCGGTTGGAGAAGCCCCACTCGTTGTCGTACCAGGTCATGATGCGGACGAAGTTGCCGTCGATGACCTTGGTTTCGTTCAGCGCGAAGATCGAGCTGTGCGGGTCGTGGTTGAAGTCGGTCGACACCAGATCCTCGGTGTAGGCCTCCAGCACGCCCTTCAGTGGGCCGTTGGCGGCGTCGGAGATCGCCTTGGTGATCTCCTCGACCGAGGTGGCGCGCTTGGCGGTGAACTTGAAGTCGACGACCGACACGTTCGGGGTCGGCACGC
>CBFGPE010000245.1:0-4890 GCA_965650625.1 uncultured Azospirillum sp.
CCGGCCGCTATGCCGCCCTGACCGTCCGCGACAACGGGTGCGGAATGGATGCGGCGACGCTGGCCCGGATCTTCGATCCCTTCTTCACCACCAAGCCGGTGGGGTACGGCACAGGGTTGGGTCTTCCCGTGGTGCATGGCATCGTCGCCGGCTGGGGCGGCCACATCCTTGCGGACAGCGCAGCGGGGCAGGGCACCACGATACGCATCCTGTTGCCGATCATCCCGGCGGAGCCGGCCGATCCACGGTCCTGAACCGGGAAGAGCGCCGTCTAAAGCGCGCTCTTGTGCCGGCCGGCTGCACCGGCGTCCGGCGCGTCCTCGCCCAGCGTGTGCAGGACGGCGCCGGCAGCCAGCGTCCGGGCATCCTCTCCTGGCGGTGCACCGGTGGGGCCGTTCACCGTCGCCTCGCCGGCGAAGCGGACCGTCACCTCGCGATGGGCGAAGCGGATGCCCTCGCGGCGGAACAGGGCATGGAGTTCCTGGAACACCCGCTTGCGAACATCCCACTGATCGCCGGGGCGGGTCATGAACTTGACGCGGAGGATCATCGCCGAATCCTCCATCTGGATGACGCCCTGCGATTTCAGCGGCTGCAGGAACTTCGGCCCCAGTTCGGGATCCTCCAGCAGGGCCTGCCCAAGCTGCTTGATGTGCTTGCGGACCTTTTCGACATCGGTGTCGTAGGTGATGCGCAGCGGCAGCTTCATGATCACCCAGTCGCGCGAATAGTTGGTCAACTGGTGAATCTCGCCGAAGGGGACGGTGTGCAGAGGGCCGCGATGGTGGCGGAGCTGCATCGATCGCACCGAGATCTTCTCCACCGTGCCGCGGATGGCTCCGATTTCGATGTACTCGCCCTTGCGGAAGGCGTCGTCGATCAGGAAGAAGGCGCCGGAGAAGATGTCGCGGATCAGCGTCTGCGCGCCAAAGCCGATGGCGATGCCGGCGATGCCCGCCCCGGCGAACAGCGGCGCGATGTTGACTCCGAGATCCATCAGCACGCTGACCAGAACCGCGCCGACGATCGACAGCAGGACGAAGTTGCGCACCAGCGGCAGCAGCGTCGCCAGCCGGCTGGCCGAACCGTGGCCGCCTCCCTCGTCGCCGGGAACGGTGCCGGGCACCGGTCCCTCCTCGGCGATCCGGCGGTCGATCCAGATGCGGATGCTCTGGTGGACGACATAGCCGATCAGGCAGATCGTCATGATGCTGATGAGGTGCTCGGCCGCATCGCCTTGCATGCGCGGGATGTTCCACACCGACAGGGTGACCGTCACCCCGGCAGCGACGGCCAGGATGCCCGCCACCCGCCGGGCCAGCGCCTCGTAACTGTCGAGCGCGGCGACCGGCGGAGGAGAGGAGGGGAGGCCGGTCCCGTCCGCGGGCTCTTGCACAGACCTCCACAGGAACCGCCTCTGGTGGAACAGCCGATGGGTGGCGTAGGTGACGGTGGCGTAGACGGCGAGGATCGCCCCGGCAACCGCATAGGCGCCGAGCAGAAGTGGCAGCTCGGTCGGCCAGCCCAGGATCAGGCGGTTGACCAGCGCTGCCCAAGCGCAGGCGAAATAGGCAACCACCAGGGGAAACCACAGGCGCAGGCCCAGCCGTTCGAGCGGAGCGACCGTTTCGGCCCCGCGCCCGCCAAGGAGGACGTGGTCGATCGTCCGCCGGTGGACATAGAGCGCACCGACCGTCGTCAGCACGGTCAGCAGCCCGAACAGCGCGACCAACACCGCATGGGGGTCGGCGGGCATCCCCAGCGCCTCCAGCCAGACGGTACCGGTCATCAGGGCGATGCCGAAGGCACCGCTTGCGGTCAGGTCGCGCCGCAGCCGATGGACGCCGGGGGGCAGCACCAGCCGCCAGAACAGGCTGATGGCCCAGACCAGCAGATATCCCACGCCGACGAGGATGACGGTCTTCTCCGTCATCGGCGTCGGATCAGGGATCAGCGCGGTGGCCAGTCCGAATGCGATCAGGCTGGCGAGGATCATGCCGACCGCCGTCATCAGCGCGCGGGCGACCAGTCCCGGAAAGCGAACGGCCAGGTCCGAACCAACCGGCTCCAGCCCGTCGCGTCGCGGCAGCAGGCGCCGGACGACCGGCCGCTCATAGAAGACATGCTGCACCGCATGTCCCGCGGCCAGCAGAGCGATGGTCAGGCCGATGACCCGCAGGAAATGGCCGGGATTGCCGGTCGGGCTCTGGGCCGTCAGGGTCGCCACGATGGCCGGGGGAATGTCCGGCGTGGCGCGGAGCCGCTGGGCGAGCTTGCCGCGGAACCCGGCCATGCGGTCCTGTCCCTCGCTCAGCATCTTCATCATCATATCGTCGGTCCCGCCCGGTGCGGCGGCGGCGGCCGGCGCGGGAGAGGGAGCCGCCGGCGCGAGCGCCTGGGCCGAGATCGACTGGGTTGAGATCGACTGGGTTGAGATCGACTGGGCCGAAGCCCCGACTGCCGGCACGAGCGTCATCAGCAAAAGCAGCGCGCCGACCCGAAGCCGGACCGCCGAGCCGAAGCGCGAGGGCAGGGCACGCGTGATGAGCTGGACTTTATGCATGACGTGCCTTCGCGGTCCGTGACGTTCGACGCCACCAGAATAACGCAGGTCACGCAACCGGGAAGTCCGAGGGCAGGGCGCGCACCAGGATTTCCTTCACGCCGCGGTCGTCTTGACCTGTTGCCATAGCCTGGCGGCGGCACAGGCGACGATCAGAATGCCGAAGGGGACTGCGGGCGACACGTAGAGGTAATGATAGTCGCTGCGCAAGGCGGTGACGTTCAGGAAGGATACCAGCAGGATCCGCGTGGCGAACGCCCCGGTTACAGCCAGGGAAACCACCAGGAGGCCGTCGATCCTGCGCCGGCGCAGAACCGACCACAGCGCGCTGAACCCCAACCAGATCAGCGAACCGGACACCAGCCAAGGGCCGATCATCCGATAGATGTTGCTGACGATGTCGTTGATCGGACTGCCGCCGAAGTGATCCGGCGGTGATTGCGGACTGGTGGATTGGTCGACATGCACAGCGATGCCCCCATCGACTCCGGTTGTGGAGCCCGGCTGAGCCGACAGCGGAAGCCTCGCAACGGTTGCTCCCAGAGTGACGGTGAGGGCGGCGGAGGCGGGACCGACCGCCCGGAAGCGCAGGGCAGCCGCATCGGGAGTGCCGAAGTGCTTGAGCACGTCGCCAGCAGGTTGCAGGTCAAGGCTGACCGGCGAGGATGTTTGGTCGGCTCCGATGCTCAGAGGACCCGCGGGTGAGTAGGCCCAGCCACTGACGACGCGGATGTCCGCCGGCGCTGAACCGCCATCCAGCGGGGTCGGTGGACTGTGGGTGACGGCGGCGAACCGGCGGATGGTTGCGTCGTCACCGATGCTCAGCCGCGCGCCGACCGGGCCGGATCGGAATCCGGCGGCCTTCAGGTAGAAATCGTAGGCGCCGGCCAGGGTCTCGGCGATCTGGCCGGGGTGACCGGGCGGCATGAAGCTTGCCCGGGCCGGCAGGCAAGGGATGGTGCCCTGGTCACAGGCGGCGTTGATCTCGGCTGCGAGGCGCCGGTAATAGGCATCGGCTTTTGCAGCGTTTTCGTACCCACCGATATCCGCGACCGCGTCCCGTAAAACCCACATGAACCCCGTGGTGTCGTAGGAGCCGAAGCCCGGCGACATGTACGCCAGCCCTTTCGGTCCTTCGAGGAACGGCCGCAACTCCGCCGCCGCCGTGCTGGCGGAGTAGGCAACCTGTCTGGCGTCGGCCGGGAAAACCAGATAACGCTTCCATGGCGTCTGGTACTGAATACGGCTGATCGCGCCATAGGCTGCGGCAAACGGCCCCTGACGGAAGTCGTTGTCCCTGAATACGCCGTAGTGGCTGAGGTTGAGCATGCAAACGGTGAGGATCACTCCTCCCGCGACTGCCGCCGGGGCGACGACAGGGACCGTCAGCGCGGTCAGGCCGCGCCCGGAGAACAGCGTGCCGGCCTTCCGCAGAGCGCGCCAGCGTACGACGAGCCAGTTGAGCACGAGCAAACCGACAGCCGGGTACAGCCAGGGTGTTTCCTCTCGCGTCAGCCAATAGCCAGCCGCCGCAATGCCAAGACCGAGCAGAGCCGGCAGTCGTCTGCGAAGCGGCCGGTCGGCATCTGCCACATAGGCCAATGCGGCGCAGGACACCACCAGCAGCGAGAGTGAAATGTAGATGTCCTCGCGGATGACGCGGGAAAGGTCTGCTCCCCAGAAGATCGGCATAAGCGCGAGGGCGACGAAGGTGCCTGTGGCGATGCTCCTGCTTCCGGACACGCCCCGGATGGCAAGAGCCGAAACCGCGCAGGCCAGCAAGTACAGAAGGTGTTCCGCCAAACGAAGAGGCAACCCGAGCCAGGAAGACGCACACAGGAAGGCTGGATAGCCGATGCCTTTCGCGAGCGTCAGGTTATCGTATGGTCCCAGCCATTCGCCGCGGCAGAGGGACTCCGCGAGCCGGATAAACAGCAGATCGTCGTATCCGCCGGCGATAGCCTGAACCGGGATGACCATCCGCAATCCGACGCTGAGAGCGACAACCACAACCATGACAGCGATGTGCATCATAACCCTATCGAAGCTGACTCAGGTGTGCACTGGCACCGAGCCGCTTTCTATGACATCCGGGACATCAACCTCCAGCATCAAATCGCCCGGCACAAAAGCATGATGGCGCATTCCATTGCCGTACTTTGGCGACAGATCGGTTCCGTCTCATGCTGTGCGCCCGCCAGCTGCGGCATCTCAGCTTAAAAATCCACTCCCTGTGATTGCAGGAAAGTTGCGCTTCAGAATGGAACCTACCAGACACCGTCTCACCATGAGGCGCATCCACCTTGAGACGGCCGGCAATCTGTTGT
>CBFGPE010000246.1:0-4882 GCA_965650625.1 uncultured Azospirillum sp.
TGGCGCCGATGGACGCAACCCAGTTCATGACCCAGCTGGCGCAGCTGTCGACGGTGGAGCAGTCGATGCGCTCCAACGACACGCTGGGCAAGGTGCTGGACACGCTGAAGAGCAGCGGCATGCGCATGGACATGGCCCTGCTCGGCCGCAAGGTGGAGGTGGCGTCCGACCAGCTGTCGCTGACCGACGGCAAGGCGCAGGCCGCCTACACGGTCGAGGGAACGCCGGCCAGTGTGAAGCTGGAGGTGCTGAACAGCGCCGGCAGCGTCGTCTACAGCAGCCCCGGTTCACTGAAGACCGGACGGCAGGTCTTCGACTGGACCGGCAGGACGGCAAGCGGCAGCACCGCGCCGGACGGCGTCTATACGCTGCGGGTGACGGCGAAGGACAAGGACGGCAAGGCGCTGAACACCGCCACCGTCGTCACCGACACGGTGGCCGAGGTGCGCAGCGTCGACGGCGCCAGCAAGTTCGTGCTGAAGAACGGCGCCACGGTGGATTCGGGCGCGGTGCTGTCGGCGTCGTGAGTGTATAGGCCCTCTCCCGACCCGGGAGAGGGCGTTTTTTTACAGCCGCGTGTTGTCCTGGCGCAGCAGGCGGTCGATCAGGACTGAGCGGATCGGTTGGGCGCTTTCCCGGCCGAAGGAGCCGTTGGCGCCGGCCAGGAGCGCGGTGGCGACGCCTTGCGGGTCGACCGCCGGGCCGTTGAAGCGGCCGTGGCCGGCGAGGTCGAACAGGGACTCCAGCATGGCGCTGCGGGCGTGCGGCAGGCGGCGGCGGACCAGAAGCGCGTCGTCGGCGCTGGAGGCTTCCAGCGTGACCTGGGTCAGGATGAAGGCGATGGTCCGCCCGCGCTCCAGCATCGGCACCACCAGCTGGCCGGCCTCGACATAATAGGGGCCGCCGACGGTTGGTTCGGCGGAAGCGGCGGGGGCGGAGTCTTGCGGGGCCTCGATGCGGCCGAAGCCGTAGCCGCCGCCGAAGGCGAGGGCCGCGGCGACGGCGAACAGCAGGACGGCTTTCATGGCGCGGATTCCCGAGCAGCCAGAGGCATCAGAAAGGTAGAATCACGTCCAGCACCTGCTGGCCGTAGCGCGGCTGCTGAACGTCGGTGATCTGGCCGCGGCCGCCATAGGTGATGCGCGCCTCGGCGATCTTGTCGTATTCGATGGTGTTGGCGTTGCTGATGTCTTCGGGACGGATGACGCCGGCGATGCGCATCTCGCGCAGTTCGTAGTTCACCCGCACCTCCTGCCGGCCGGCGATGACGAAGTTGCCGTTGGGCAGCACCTGGGTCACCACGGCGGCGACGCGCATGGCGATTCGTTCGTTGCGCTGGATGGTGCCGTTGCCGCTGGACGTGCTGGAGCTGTCGAGATCGACCAAGCTGGACGGATCGACCGCGTCGGGCAGCACGGCGGGAAGGCGGCTTTCCAGCCCGAAGAAGTTGGGCAGGCCGGCCTTCTCGTTGTTGGTGCGCCCGCGCTGGGTGCTGTTGCGCAGCTGCGCCTGGTCGGAGATGTCGATGACCACGGTCAGCAGGTCACCGACCGCCTTCGCCCGCGGGTCGCGGAAGAAGTCGCGCGATCCGGTGCGCCAGAGCGAGCTTGGAATCTGCTCGGCCGTCGAGGGCCGCGGCATCGGCAGCGAGATTACGCGGGCTTCCGGCTGCAGCGCCGGGTTGGAGATCTCCGACAGGGTGGGAGCGCTGCCGATGTCGGCCAGCCGCGCGCAGCCGCCCGTCGCAAGCGAAAGCAGCAGGATGGGGACGAGCGCGGTGCGCATCTGGGAAGCTCCCTTGCTGAGATTAAGGCCGTGCTGCCTGGGGCACGCGCGGGCCGCTCACCGAAACGGTTTCGGCCCCGGTGACGGTGCCGGTGACGACGGTGCTGCTGGCGATGTTCATGACGCGGACGGTGTCGCCGACGCCGCCCTCCTGCAACGCACGTCCACGGGCGGCCAGCAGCAGCGCGCCATCCTCGTAAACAAGCGTCACCGGCCGATTGCGCTGGACGACGATGGGGGCGCCGACCGAGCCGACCTGCACCAGCCGCCCGGCGGAGAGCTGGCGGCGCGGCGACTGGCCGATCAGCGAATCGGCCGAGGCGATGAAGCCGGCACCGGCGCGGTCGAGCGACAGGCGAACGGTGGTCAGGTCGGATGCCTCGATGATCTCGCCCGGCCGAATGCGGCGGACCGGCACCGGCATCGTCACCTCGACGTCAGCCCGGCCGCTCAACTCCACGACACGGCCGTCGCTGAGGATTCGGGCCTGGAAGATGCCGGTGCGGGGGTCGAGGCCGATGTCGCGCACGGCATCCACCGGCCCGTCGAAGGGGCGGCCCAGTGTCAGCGCCACCTGCGCGTCCGGCGGGACCGAGGGGCCGAGGGAGGCCAGAAGTTCCTCCGCCAGCCGCGTTTCCACGGGTCCGGCGGCGGCCGGGAGGGGAAGCGCCAGCATGGTCCCGAACAGGAGAACGGACAGTCGTCGGCGGAGGGTGCGTTGCACGATGGTCACCGCATGTTGGTCATGGTTGAGGCCATCTGGTCGCCGGCCTCGATCACCTTGGCGTTCATCTCGTAGGCGCGCTGGGCGGAGATCAGCTCGGTGATTTCCTGCACGACGTTGACGTTGGAGGATTCCAGATACTTCTGGCGGATGGTGCCGAAACCGGCCTGCCCCGCCAGACCATCCTGCGGTTCGCCCGACGCCGGGGTGGCGCGGAACAGGTTGTCGCCCAGCGCCTCCAGCCCGCTGTCGTTGACGAACACCGTCATCGCCAGCTGGCCCTGGTTGACCGGCTGGGTCTTGCCGTCGACATAGGCCAGCACCTCGCCGGAGCGGTTGATGACCACCTCGCGCGTGCCCTGCGGCACGGTGATGCCGGGGGCGACGGTGAAGCCGTCGGCGGTGACGATGGTGCCCTCCGGCGACAGCTTGAAGCTGCCGGCGCGGGTGTAGACGGTCTCGCCGCCGGGCTGGGTCACGTTGAAATAGCCGCGCCCCTCGATCGCCAGATCGAGCTCGTTGCCGGTGGAGGTCAGGTTGCCGGTGGTGTTGATGCGGTTGACCGAGGTCGGCCGCACGCCCAGTCCCACCTCGACGCCGGTCGGCACGATGGTGCCGCTGTCGGTCGACTGGCTGCCCTGCCGGCGCTCCGCCTGATACATCAGGTCCTGGAATTCGGCGCGCGAGCGCTTGAAGGCCGTGGTGTTGATGTTGGCGATGTTGTTGGAGATGACCTCGACGTTCATCTGCTGGGCCATCATGCCGGTGGACGCGATGCTGAGCACGCGCATGGACGGACTCTCCCTTTGGAACTTTAAGAGGATTTGCCAAGGCGGTTGATGGCGGAGCGCAGCAGGTCCTGCCCGTCGTCCACCATCTTGGTCACCGCCTGATAATCGCGGGTCAGGTCCATCATCCGGCCGATCTCGACGATGCCCTGCACGTTGGACCGCTCGACCTTGCCTTCCACCAGACGGGTGTCGGGGGCGGGGCGCGCCTGCATGCCGTCAGCCGGTTCGAACAGCAGGTCGCCGGTCTGCTTCAGCGCCTGCGGATTGTCGAAGCGCGAGACGGCGATGCGGGCGATCACGTTGCCGTCGGCCGACAGCAGCCCGTCGGAGCCGATGGTGATCGTGCTGCTGTCCGACGGGATGGCGATGGGCCGGCGGCCGTCGTCCAGCACCGGGTAGCCGTTGGGGCCGACCAGCGTGCCGTCGGCATCGCGGCGCAGTCGGCCGTCGCGGGTGTAGCGCACGCCGTCCGGCGTCTGCACCGACAGGAAGCCGTCGCCGTCCAGCGCCACGTCATAGGGGTTGCCGGTCTCGGTGAAGGCGCCGGCGCGCAGATCCGTATACGTGGAGCGGTCGATGGTGAAGGCGATGCGGTCGGTCGGCTTGCGCCCGCCGGCCTCCATCGCCGCTTCGAACAGGGTGCGTTCGCCACGGAAACCGACCGTATTCATATTGGCGACGTTGTTCGCCACGACGTCCAGCTGCCGCCGCAGCGCCATCTGGCGCGACAGTCCGATGTAAAGCTGGTTCTCCATCGCCGAACACTCCGGTTTTGAACTCCGCCTTAATCTGGACGAGGCAGTTTAAAGCCGGGTTTCAACCTGAGCCATTCCGGCCGATGCCTTGCCGGTCTTGGTTCAGGTTTGGCGATCATTTCGATAAAATGCGAGACGACTGTGATGAAACGGCGCCCGGAGAACGCACTGACGCTTGGTTCGACGCTGGTTCTCGCCCTGCTGTCGGGGACGGCGCAGGCCGCGACCGTCCACGCACAGCTGGGCGACCATGGCGACTATTCGCGGCTGGTGCTGTCCGTGCCGAAGGGCCTGGAGCCGGTGGCGGTGGTCGACGGCTGCGTGTTGCGCATCAGCGTGCCCGATCCGGTGCGCTGGCCGCTGGCGAGCCTGCGCGACAGCTTCTCCCGCCGGCTGTCGGACTTCGTGACGGCTGATGGAGGACGCAGCCTGACCGCGACGGTGCCCTGCGGGGCGCGGGTGGCGAGCGTGATGGAGCGAAGAAACCTGATCGTCGATGTCGGCGGGCCGCCGGTTCCGGGGGTTAAGCCGGGGGCGCCGGAGGATGGGGCGGTGGAGGTGCCGGCGGAGGCGGTGATCGCCAATGATCCGGTGCCGCAGGTTCCGCCGTCTGTCGGTGTCGCTGAGGTCGTTGAAGCGCTGAACCCGATCGGCACGGCAAACGCGGCGGCGATGACTCTCCCTCTCCCGCCCCGGGAGAGGGAAGGGGCCCAAGCGCAGCTTGGGAAGGGTGAGGGGGAATGCAGGAATCAAGGTACTCCATGTTCGGATAGCCCCTCACCCTCCCCACTTCGTGGGTCCCCTCCCTCTCCCGGGGCGGGAGAGGG
>CBFGPE010000247.1:0-4730 GCA_965650625.1 uncultured Azospirillum sp.
GTTGCGGGCAGTGGTCGCCACCTCCTCGCTGGATCTCGGCATCGACTGGGCGGCGGTTGACCTCGTGGTGCAGATCGGCGCGCCGAAGGGATCGAGCCGTCTGGTCCAGCGCATCGGCCGCGCCAACCATCGGCTGGATGAGCCGAGCCGCGCCCTGCTGGTCCCCGCCAACCGCTTCGAAGTGCTGGAATGCCGCGCTGCGCTGGAGGCGGTCCACGACCACACGCTGGACGGCGAGACGCCGCGGCCGGGCGGGCTGGACGTCCTGGCCCAGCATCTGCTCGGCATGGCCTGCGCCGCCCCTTTCCTGGCCGACGAGCTGTACGAGGAGGTGGTCTCCGCCGCCCCCTATGCCGCGATGACGCGCGATGAATTCGACGACGTTCTGGATTTCGTCGCCACCGGCGGCTACGCGCTCGGCGCCTATGAGCGGTTCCAGCGCCTGAAGCTGCGCGAGGATGGGCGGATGGCGGTGGCGGGCCCGGCGGTGGCGCGGCAATACCGGATGAATGTCGGCACCATCACGCAGGAGGCGTTGCTGCGCGTCCGCCTGAACCGCGGCCCGGTACTGGGCGAGGTGGAGGAGTATTTCATCCAGGGCCTGACCCCCGGCGACACCTTCCTCTTCGCCGGCCAGCTTCTGAAGTTCCTCGGCGTGCGCGAGATGGAGGCGCAGGTCGCCAAGGGCGGCACCGGCGACCCGAAGGTCCCCGCCTATGCCGGCGGCCGCCTGCCGCTGACCACCCATCTGGCCGAGCGCGTGCGCGCCATGCTGGCCGACCCGCGCCAGTGGGACGGGCTGCCGGAGGATGTGCAGGAATGGCTGCGACTTCAACGCTATCGCTCGGTCCTGCCAAATCGCGACGGGCTGCTGGTGGAAACCTTCCCCAAGGCCGGCAAGCGCTTCCTCGTCGCCTATGCCTTCGAAGGGCGGAATGCGCACCAGACGCTGGGCATGCTGCTGACCCGGCGGATGGAGCGATTCGGGCTGGGGCCGCTCGGCTTCGTCGCCACCGACTACGTGCTGGCGGTGTGGTCGCTGCGATCTCCCACGGATATGGACGCGCTGTTCGACCAGGACATGCTGGGCGACGATCTGGAAGCCTGGATGGACGAATCGTCGATGCTGCGGCGGACCTTCCGCAACGTGGCACTGATCGCCGGGGTGATCGACCGCCGCCATCCGGGCCAGGAGAAGACCGGGCGGCAGGTCACCTTCTCCTCCGACCTGATCTATGACGTGCTGCGCAAGCACGACCCCGGCCATGTGCTGCTGCGGGCGACGCGGGCCGATGCGGCGGGCGGGATGACCGACATCCGCCGCCTGTCGGATTTCCTGGCGCGGGTGCGCGGGCGCATCACCCACAAGGATCTCGACCGCATTTCCCCGCTGGCGGTGCCGGTGATCCTGGAGATCGGGCGCGAGCGGGTGGACGGCAGCGCCACCGACGAACTGCTCGCCGCCGCCGAGGCCGAACTGCTGGCGGAGGCGATGCCGGAACTGGTGACGCCCAAACGTGCCGAACCGCAACAGGGCCGGTTGATCTTGTAATGACCATGACCGAGACCGTCGGCCGCGCGGCATTGACGCTGTGCGGCGCCGAACTGCTGGCCGATCCGTCGGGCGCGCTGCTGTGGCCGGCAGAGAGCATCCTCGCCGTCGCCGATCTGCATCTGGAGAAGGGATCGGCCTTCGCCGCGCGCGGCCGAATGCTGCCGCCCTACGACACGCGGGCGACACTCGACCGGCTGGCGGAGATCATCGCGATGGCGCGGCCAACGCGCGTGCTGTGCCTGGGCGACAGCTTCCACGATCGCCGCGCGGCGGAGCGGATGGATGCCGCCGACGTGGAGCGGCTGCGCGGACTGACCGCCGCCGTCGCCGACTGGGTGTGGATCACCGGCAACCACGACCCCGAACCACCGCAGGGCCTCGGCGGCCGTGTGGTGGCGGAGCTGTCCATCGGCCCACTGACCTTCCGGCACGAGGCGCAGCCCGGTGCGGTGGGCGAGTTGTCCGGCCACCTGCATCCGGCCGCCGCCGTGGCGCTGGCCGGACGGCGGGTGCGCGAACGCTGCTTCGCTCACGATGGCGCCAAGCTGATCCTGCCGGCTTTCGGCAGCTTTACCGGCGGGCTGAACGTGCTGGATGTCGCCTTCGACGGGTTGCTGGCGCCGGACTTCGAGGTGCTGATGACGGCGCGCGGTCGGGTCTATCGCTTCCCCTGCGCCCGTTTGTCGCCGGACCGCACGCGCTGACGCTCTGGCCGAAGCGTGAGCGGAGCCTATATCCGTGGATTCGGATGAGACCAACCGAGCACCGCGCATGTCCGCCTCTCCCATCATCGTCTGGTTCCGCAACGACCTGCGCCTTGCCGACAATCCGGCGCTGACCGCCGCCGCCCAGGCCTCCGCCGAACGCGGCGCACCGGTCATCCCGCTCTACATCCTGGAAGACGAAGTTGGGGAACCCTGGGCGCTCGGCGGAGCACAGCGCTGGTGGCTGCATGGCAGCCTGGAACGGCTCGCCACCTGTTGCGCCCGCCACGGCTCGCCGCTGGTGCTGCGCCGAGGCGAGCCGGGGGCCGTGCTCGACGCGCTGATCGCGGAAACCGGGGCGGAGTGCGTGCTGTGGAACCGCCGCTACACCCCCGCCCAGACTGCCCGCGACGCGACGATCAAGGAACGGCTGAAGGCGCGCGGCATCGACACACGCAGCTTCAACGCCGGCCTGCTCGCCGAACCCTGGACCGTCCGCAACAAGAGCGGCGGCCCTTTCAAGGTCTTCACCCCCTTCTGGCGCCATCTGTCGGCCATGCTGAACCCGCCGCTGCCGACCCGCGCTCCATCCGAGCTGATGGCGCCGAGCACCGCGCCGGCCAGCGACAATCTCGACGGTTGGGGCCTGCTGCCGACAAAGCCTGATTGGACGGCAGGCCTGCGCAAGCGCTGGGTGCCGGGGGAGACGGCGGCACTGTCCCATCTCGCCGATTTCCTCGACGGGCCGGTCGGGGTGTATGCGACGGAGCGCGACCGGCCGGACCGCCCCGGCACCTCCGCCCTGTCGCCCTATCTGGCCTTCGGGGAGATCGGGCCGCGGCAGGTCTGGCACGCCGCCCGCCATGCCGCCGAGGCCCGGTCGGAACTGGCGCCCGGCATTGACGCCTTCCTGCGCGAGGTCGGCTGGCGCGAGTTCCAATACCATCTGCTACACCATGCGCCGGAGTTGCCCGATCGGCCGCTCGATCCCCGCTTCGCCGACTTCCCCTGGCGCGAGGATGCCGCGGGCCTGATGGCCTGGCAGCGCGGGCGCACCGGCTACCCCATCGTCGATGCCGGAATGCGCCAGCTGTGGGAGACCGGCTGGATGCACAACCGGGTGCGGATGATCGTCGCCTCCTTCCTGGTCAAAGATCTGCTGCTGCCCTGGCAAGAGGGGGAGCGCTGGTTCTGGGACACGCTGGTCGATGCCGATCTGGCCCAGAATGCCGGGAATTGGCAGTGGGTGGCCGGCTGCGGCGCCGACGCCGCCCCCTTCTTCCGCGTCTTCAATCCCGTCCTGCAGGGCGAGAAGTTCGACCCGGAGGGCGATTACGTCCGCCGCTACGTCCCGGAACTGGACCGTCTGCCGCCGCGCTGGATCCATCAGCCCTGGGCCGCTCCGACCGAGGTGCTGCGGCAGGCCGGCGTCCGGCTGGGCGACGATTACCCGCGCCCGATCATCGACCATGCCGTCGCCCGCGACCGCGCGCTGACCCTCTACAACGAGCGCAAGGGCAAGGCGGAGGCCGCAATCTGAGTGGCGATCTTCACTGAAGAGTCATGGCCGCGCCCGCAAACGGTCACGCGCCTTCGCTATCTTGCCGGCAGCGGCCCGGTGCGGCCGCGCCGTCCCAAAAAGAAAGAACAACCGCCACCTGCCAAGGCGGCCCCTCCCCCGGGGCCGCCTTTTCCCTTGTCGCGTTGCATCAGGCGACGGGGCGTTATAAAGTAACACCCATGTCCGCGCTCCACGACCACACCCACTGCATCGCCGATGCCCTGACCCGTGCCGACGCGCTGTGCGCCGAACGGGGGGCGCGGCTGACCGCGTTGCGCCGCCGCGTGCTGGAGCTGGTCTGGTCCAGCCACCGTCCGCGCGGCGCCTATGCGATCCTTGAAGATCTCAGCCAGCAGGACGGCAAGGCGGCGGCACCGCTGACCGTCTATCGGGCGCTGGAGTTCCTGGTCGAACAGGGGTTGGTCCACCGCATCGAATCGCTGAACGCCTATGTCGGCTGCGCCGCGCCGGGGGATGTCCATTCCGGGCAGTTCCTGGTGTGCGAGGCCTGCGGCGACGCCGCCGAGATCGACGATCCGGGTGTCGGCGCCGCCATCATCGCCGCGGCGGCCGAGCGCGGCTTCCGCGTCCAGCGCCCCACCGTCGAGGTGCGCGGCCTGTGCAAATCCTGTCAGGAGAATCCCCGTTGAGCGCTCCCGCCGCCCCTCCCGCCCGTCTTCCCGTCTCGGTGCTGACCGGCTTCCTCGGCAGCGGCAAGACCACGCTGCTGCAGGCGCTGCTGCGCAACCCGGCCATGGCCCGCACCGCCATCGTCATCAACGAGTTCGGCGAGGTCGGGCTTGACCACCTGCTGGTCGCCAAGGCGTCGGAGAACATGGTGCTGATGGACAGCGGCTGCCTGTGCTGCACCATCCGCGGCGATCTGGTCGACACGCTGCGCGACCTGTTC
>CBFGPE010000248.1:0-4633 GCA_965650625.1 uncultured Azospirillum sp.
ATGCAGGCGGACGACATTGTCGGCGCCGACCTGCGCAACCTGCGGGATGACGATCTCGGCGACATCGACGACGTGGTGATCGGCGCCGACGGCAGGGTCCAATATGTGCTGGTCGGCCGTGGCGGCTTCCTGGGGATCGGCGAGGAACTGGTGCCGGTGCCCTGGAAGGATTTGCGGGTCACCCCGGCCCCGAACCAGGACACCTTCGTGCTGAACGTGCCGGACTCCGTCCTGGGCAAGGCGCCGTCGATCGGCAAGGACATCGGCCGCCAAGCCAATGCGGGCAACTGGAGCAAGCAGGTCGATGCGTATTGGAGCAAGCAGCTGGCCCAGGGCGGCAACGGCCAGGGCAACGCCAAGACCTCCACAGGCAGCAGCGGCCAGAAGCCGACCCAGAACCAGAGCGGATCGGGCCAGTCGGGATCGAACCAGTCGGGATCGAACCAGCCGGGTTCCAATCAGTCGAGCAAGCAGTAAGGGGGGCTTCGGGCCGGTGAGGTGCGTCGTCCAAGACGGGATTCCAGCCTCGCCGCCACCCGACCTCCGTCTCCGCTTACCGCTCGCGCCGTCGCCATCCGTCGCGAGCGGTACGGTCCCGCCCCAAGGGCCGGCATCTCAGGAGACGCTGAAGTCCTTCGGATGCATCAGATCGGCGAAGCCGACGCGATGCAGAAATTCTGCGCGTACCCGGTCGATCACCGCGTAGGCGACCGCCGAGCCATCGTCGGCGGGATCGACCACCACGCGGAACGGCCTCTTGCCGAATGGGACGTTGACCACGCCGACGACGGTGTCGGCGACCTGCTCGGGATCCGCGGTTTCCGGAACGGTCGCGGCGAGTTCCTTCAGCATCGCCTCCGCGAAACCCGCCGGCAGCCCCGCCTCGTAGTCCGCCGCAATGGCCTTGTCCTCGGGGGCGCCGGCATGGGCGAAGTGGTTCGTCCCTTTGGTGAAGGCGCCGGGTACGATGATGGACGTCTCGATGCCGAACGGTGCCAGTTCACGCGCATAGCAGACCGCCAGGGCGTCCATGCCGGCCTTGGCCGCGAAGTAGGGACCGAGCATCGGCGGGACGCCGCCGGCGGCACTGCTGCTGCCGATCCACAGCACCAACCCCCGCCGTGCCTTGCGCATGTGCGGCAGGGCAGCCCGGTTGACGCGCTGGGTGCCGAGCACGTTCACGTCGTAAAGCGCGGCGAGTTGTTCGGGCGTGAATGCCTCGCTCGGACCCCACACCATATGCCCGGCATTGTGGATCAGGACGTCGAGCCGGCCATGCTCCGCGATGATGGTCTCGACGGCCGATCGCGCCGATGCATCGGACTGCACGTCGAGTTCGACCGTCCGCAAATCAACGTTGCGGTCCCGCGCATAGGCTGCGACCTCGGCAGCGTGATCCGCATTCTTGCCGCTCAGCCCGCGCATGGAGGCGTAGACGATATGCCCCGACGCGGCCAGGGCGTTGGCCATCAGGCGGCCGAAGCCGCTCGATGCGCCGGTGATGAGAATGACCTGCCTCATGCCGTCCCCTCCCTCAGACCACGCCGCCGTTCGCCCGCAGGATCTGGCCGTTGATCCAGCCGCCATCCGGCCCGACGAGCAGGGAAACCACGCGGGCGATGTCGTCGACCTCGCCCAGGCGGCCGAGCGGGATCATCTGCCTGATGCGATCGAGCGTGGCCTGGTCCTTGCCCTGAAAGAAGAGCTCGGTGGCAATCGGGCCGGGTGCGACCGCGTTGACGGTGATCCCCCGCGACCCCAGTTCCTTCGCCAGGATATGCGTCAGGGCTTCGACCGCCGCCTTCGTGGCCGCATAGACCCCGTAGGTCGGTTGATAGAGGCCCACGACACTCGTGGAGAAGTTCACGATCCGACCGCCGTCGCGCAACCGGTTCGCTGCCTCGCGCAGCCCGTTGAACGTCCCCTTGAGGTTGGTCGCGATGATCCGGTCGAAGGCGTCGTCGTCCATCTGCGCAACGGGCGCCAGCGTCATGATGCCGGCATTGTTCACCAGCACGTCCACTCCGCCATAGGCCGCCTCGGCGGCATCGAACATCCGCTTCACCGCCGCCGGGTCGCTGACGTCGGTCTGGACAGGAATGGCCCGACCGCCGGCCGCCTCGATCTCTTCGACCAATTTTCCGGCGGCGTCGGCGCTGCCGGCATAGTTGACGACGACCGCCAGGCCGTCATTCGCCAGCCGCCGGGCAATGGCGGCACCGATGCCGCGGGATGCTCCGGTGACGATCGCGACCCGGTTCGTTGATGACGTCATTGTCCTGCTCCTTCTGTCCTGGTGCGAGTGGTGGTTTCCGGCCGCCTTCAATCCTTCGCCCGATAGGCGTCCGGAATGACGAACACCTCGTCGGCGCGGGCATAACCGCCGTCCTTGACCTCTTCGATCAGCACCATGGTGTGCGGGCGGGCGGCCTCCGAGAAATACTCGACAAGCATCGCCGTGGTGCGATGGACGATTTCTTCCTTCTGCGAACGGCTCAGCGCGGCCTCGGGAACCTTGAAATTGACGAACGGCATGATCTTCGCTCCTGTGGGATGATTGATCGACGAGCAGTGCCCCGGTCGGCCGCTGCTCTCGGAGCCGAAAATCGTTCGTTTTGCAGTTCGGGGGTAGACCGGCGATTTCGACATCACCATTTCGCTGGAATTAACAATCGCGTGGGCCGGCTATGGATCGCATCGATGTCATGCGTCTGTTCGTCAGGATCGTCGAACGTGGGAGCTTCGCTCAGGCCGCACGGGACCTGCAGGTTCCACGTCCGACCGCCACGCATGCGATCCAGCGTCTGGAGGCGGATATCGGCGTCCGGCTGCTGGAACGGACGACACGCAATGTCCGGCCGACGCTCGACGGCGCGCTCTACCATGAGCGCTGTCTTCGGCTCCTCGCCGATCTCGATGAGATGCAAAGCGTCTTCAGGAACGCCGAGCCCCGGGGGCCGCTTCGCGTCGACATGCAGGGAACCATCGCGCGGTTCTTCATCCTGCCCGCGCTGCCTGGGTTCATCGCGCGCTATCCGGGAATTTCACTGAACCTCAGCGAAGGCGACCGGATGGTGGACCTCATCACCGAAGGCGTCGATTGCGTCGTGCGGGCCGGCGATCTCTCCGACTCTTCCCTGATCGGCCGCCGCATCACCATGTTCGAGCAACTGACCCTGGCGAGCCCCGCCTATCTCGACTGTCATGGCATCCCGTCGACGCCGGGCGATCTCGACGGTCATCGGATGGTCGGCTATGCCGCCTCGGCGACCGGGCAATCCTATCCGATGGAGTTCACGACGCGCGAGCGGAGCTGGGAGGTTCAACTGCCCTACGACGTCGTCGTCCGCGGGGCGGAGATCTACACGGCGTCGGCTGTCGCGGGGTTGGGGCTGATACAGGTCCCGCGCTATCGCGTGGAGCACCAGATCGCCGCCGGGCAACTGGTCCCGGTACTGGAAGCCTTCCCGCCCCCACCGATGCCGGTGTCGGTGGTCTATCCGCAGAACCGCCATCTCTCTTCGCGGATAAGAGTGTTCATCGATTGGCTGTCGGAGGTGTTCGACGGTCCGCGTGGCTAAAGCGGACTGGCCACCGTCCCGGCAAGAAAAAAGCCCCCGCATTGGTGCGGGGGCGCTTTTCGTGCCGGAAGCCCATCCTTTCCAGGACTTCTCCTGCCCGTCCTTACCAGGACGAGGAAGAGGAGTTCCCGGCGGTGTTCGGTAGCGACTTGCGGGACTTGCTCTGGCCCATGCCGCGCTCGTTCGGCGAAACCGTCTCGTTGTTGTCGTAGGCCATGCCGCTGGACCCCGATCCAGCCCGGCTGGAGTCGTTCAGCGATCCGCGGGTCATGCCCTGATCCAGGCCACGCTCGTTCGGCGTGACAGTCCGGTTGTCGTAGGTCGTGCCGGTGGAGCCGGAACCGGCCGGGGCGGCGTTGTTCAGCGACTTGCGGCTCATGCCCTGGTCCAGGCCACGCTCGTTCGGCGAGATCGACTGCTGGCTCGTTCCCGTGCTGCCGGAGGTTCCATAGGTGCTGCTGTTTTCGGAAGCACAGCCCGCAAGCATCAGGGGCACGGCGGCGGCAGCAAGGATGAGAATGTGTCGCATGGGTTCACTCCGTCCAAATGTTCCGGGAAATCCTGCAGTCCTCAGGAGGATCGACGTGAAAAGCTGGCTGCGGCGACCGCCCGCATGACCTGTCCAGTACAACTCGATAAGGCAGCCCAGGTTCCCGGCACTCGGTCCGGGAAATGAGGTCTTCTGTGAAACCGTGCCGGAACTGGAGGTTCGGACGACGTAAATCAGCCTTCAAAGCCCAAGCGCGGGCGCTGCGGGAACCAGCCGGGTGCCACGGGGTTACCAGCGGGCGACCTCAACAGACGGACACCCGATGACCCTTCAGCAGTTCATGGCTTTCGCGCTGGTGGGCATCGTGGTGGTGATGCTGATCTGGAACAGGCTGCGCTTCGATGTGGTCGCGGTGTTGGCCCTGCTGGCGGGCGTGTTCCTGGGGCTGGTGCCGGCAGATAAGGCGTTTTCCGGCTTTGCCGACGACATCGTCATCATCATCGCCTCGGCGCTGATCGTCAGTGCCGGCATCGCCCGCTCCGGCGTGATCGACGCGCTGGTG
>CBFGPE010000249.1:0-4538 GCA_965650625.1 uncultured Azospirillum sp.
ATCCCTGGCCGGACTGCCCCCTGCCCGACTGCGCCCACCCAATCCTCACCGACGCGCAGGTCGGCGTGTCGCGCACCGTGCCGGCGACGGACGAGCGTCCGGCGATCCGCGAGAGCGAGGCGCTGACCTATGCCGCCATCACCGCGGCGGAGCGGACGATCTATCTGGAAAACCAATATTTCGCCTCCGCCCGTGTCGCCGAGGCGCTGGCCCGCCGACTGGCCGAACCCGACGGGCCGGAGGTGGTGCTGGTGGTATCGATGGAAAGCCCGAGCTGGTTCGACCGCATGGCGATGGACACGCCACGCTCGGTCGCCTTGCGCTGTCTGCGCGAGGCCGACCGCTTCGGCCGGCTGCGCGCCCTGACCCCGGTCACGGAGCGGGGCCAGCCGGTGATCGTCCATTCCAAGGTGGTGGCGGTCGACGGCCGGCTGCTGCGCATCGGGTCGTCCAACCTGAACAACCGGTCGATGGGCTACGACACCGAATGCGACCTGACCATCGAAGCGCCGCAGGAGGATGGACCCGAACGGGACCGGGCGAAGGCCGCCATCGAAGGCGTGCGCAACCGCCTGCTGGCCGAGCATATGGGCATCGGGCAGGACCGGCTGGAGGCGGAGATCGCAAAGACCGGCAGCGTGGTCGCCGCCATCGACCGGCTGTGCCGGCCGTCCGGCCGCCGGCTGGCGGATTTGCCGGCCAGCGATCCCAGCCTGACCGAACAGGCCTTCGCCGCCCTGCGCATCGCCGACCCGGACGATCCTGACGAGGCCTGGGCGCCGTGGAAGCGCCTGCCCTCGCCGCCGCGCTCCGCCCTTCGGGCCGGCGCCGCGGCGTTGCTGACGGTCGGGCTCGCCGCCGGAGCCTGGGGCGTCTTCCGGGCCATCCGGGCAAAAAAACACCCCCCGCGCGACTGACGCCGGCGCGGGGGCTGGGTAGGTGTGGCCGACGGTCAGCGCGTCTCCGCGACCCTGCCGTCGTCGGAGATGACGATCTCGACGCGGCGGTTCTGCTGGCGGCCGGCGTCGTTGCTGTTGCTGGCGACCGGCTGCGCCTCGCCCATGCCCTGGGTGACGATGCGCGACGGCGAGACGCCGCGGGCGGTCAGCGCGTCGCGGACGGCGTTGGCGCGGGCCTCCGACAGGCGCAGGTTGGTGGCGTCGCTGCCGGTGTTGTCGGTGTGGCCCTCGATCCGGATGGTGCGGCCGGGCTGCGCCTGCAGGAAGCGGGCAAGCCGGTCGATGCGGTCATAGGCGCCGGGGGTCAGCTCCGCCCGGCCGGTGGCGAACAGGATGTCGCCCAGCGTCATGACCAGCCCGCGCTCGGTCCGCTGCGCCTGCAGGTCGCGCAGCTGCTGTTCCAGTTCGCTGTTGCGGGCCTGGAGGCGGTAGGTGTCGGCGTTGGCGACCACGGTCTGGGCGCCCTTCACCCCGGCCGTCTCCTGGGCGATCTGCACCCGGCGGCTGGCGATGTAGGCCTGATGGTCGACCTCGGCGGCGTCGGCGCCCTGGTCGCGCAGCGCCTCAGCCCGGCGCAACGCCTGCTCGGCGTCGCGCAGCTGCAGCGGGGCGTTGCCGGCGACCTGCGGGTTGGCGGCGGCGAGGCTGTAGTCCTGGCGCGCCTGGGTCAGGGCGGCGCTGTCGGTCGGCTGGGTGGCGCAACCGGCAAGCCCGAGCCCCAGCCCGGCCAACACGAGGATGGTGCGGGGAGCGAACGCGGTCATTGACGCACCTCCGGATAGCTGTAGCCCCAACTGTTGCCGCCGCTGGTCCCGCCACTGGTTCCAAGGGAGCCGGCCGGAGCGGGCGTGCCGTAGCTCGACCCGCTGTACGGCGGCGCGCCCGCGGACGATCCGCTGTAGACCGGCGCCGTGTTCGGCGCGGCAGCCGACCGCGAGCTGTTGGGAATGGCGGACTTGGCCACCGCGCTGGCGGCCTGCTGCGTCACCGCGCGCTGCGAAGTCACCGTCGCCAGTTCGGCGTCGACGCGGGCCTCTTCGGCGAGGCGGCGGGCGCGAGTCCGTTCGTCGGCACGCATCGCCTTGTCGGCGGCGGCCAGCTTGTCGCGGGCGCTCTGCAGCGCCACCGGAGCGTATTGCAGGGCGTTGGCGCGCTCGGCCTCCTGCACCGCCTGGGACGCGGCGCCGAGCTGGGCGGTGGGCGGCGGCACGTCGGAGGCGCAGGCGGCCATGCCGAGCGCCGCCGACAGCACGGCGGCGGCTCGCCACCGGATCGTCATTGCGGATTTGCGGGTCATCGGATCGGTTCCTTTCGGATCGGGCTTCACGCCGGAAACCGGGGTCTGGCCGGAAGACCATGTCCTTCTGGACGACGTCCTTTGGGGCCATGTCCTTTCGGGGATGTCTCGCGCCTCAAACGCGCAAGGCGGGGGGAAGGTTCCGCAGGAACTCAGCCGCCACCGCCTGGAAGCTCGCTGCGCGCCGCCCGGCGTTCCTCCCGACGGTTGTCACGGCGGTGGCGCACCAGCCGCAGCACATAGGTCCCCAGCAGGACGATGAACAGCACCAGCGTCGCCGGCACCATCCAGTCGGCGACCCAGGGGAAGCCCACCCGCACCAGATAGCCGGTGGCGGCCAGCACCAGCGACCACAGCGCCGCACCGGCGGCGGCATAGAGCAGAAACACCCCCATCGGCAGCCCGCAGGCGCCGGCGGGAACAGAAATCAGCGTGCGCAACCCCGGCAGCGGCTGGCACAGCAGCACGGCAAGGCCGCCGCGCCGGGCGAACCATTCGGTGGCGCGGTGGACCTGCTCCGGCTTCACCGTCAGCCAATGGCCATGGCGGCGCAGGAAGGCCTCGAACCGTTCGCGCCCCATCCAGTGGGCCGGCAGATACCACATCAGTTCCCCGACGGCGGAGCCCGCGCCGGCAGCCAGCGCCACCAGCAGCAGGTTGAACTCCCCCGTCGCGGCGCCCATGCCGGCCAGCGGGATCACCGTCTCCGCCGGCACCGGCGGCAGCACGCGGGCCAGGATCAGCATCAGGAAGATGCCGAGATAGCCGAACTGCTGCACGATCTGGATGATCCACTCGGTCATTTGGTCCACAAAGGTCGGGGGATGAGCCGGTCTCCACCTGTGAACCGCGCGGGCCACGTGGGCGTTCCCCATTTCCCGTCTTCTTGACCCCAATCAAGGCAGGGGGCGTTCGTCCACGGTTTAGTGTCTCCATCATGACCGCATCCCTCACCCTCGCCGCCGCCCTGCTGTTCCTCAGCCATGCCCTGCCATCCTGGCCAGGGGTGCGGCCCGCCCTGATCGCCCGGCTCGGCCGCGGCGGCTTCGCGACGATCCATTCCGTCGGCTCCCTGGTCACGCTGGCCCTGTTCGTGCTGGCCTACCGCGCCGCCGACGGCGGGGAGGTGGTGTTCACCCCCTTCGACTGGGCGGTCCCGCTGGTCGCCGTGGTGATGCCCATCGTCTTCCTGCTGCTGGTCGCCCGCGTCACCACCCGCTTCGGCAGCCAGAGCGAGCCCAACCCGGCGCGCGGCGTCTACCGCCTGACCCGCGCGCCGGGCAGCCTGGCGCTGCTGCTGTGGGCGCTGGCCCATCTGAACGCCACCGGCGACGGGCGCCGCGTGCTGCTGTTCGGCACCATGGCGGCCATCGCCCTGTTCGCGCTGGTGAAGAACGAGATCGTGCTGCGCCGCAGCCCCGGCGGCCGCGCCTTCCGGGCGGAGACCTCTCTGCTGCCGCTGGCGGGGCCGCAGGGCTGGCGCGGGGCGCTGCGCGGACTGGCGGAGATGGGGCCGGCGCGGCTGGCCGGCGGACTTGCCGCCTATGGGGGCATGCTGATGCTGCACCCCCTGCTCTTCGGGGTGGATCCACTCTACTGGATAGGTTGAGCGGGACGGCGGACCGGCACATCTGTTGGGAACGGGACAGGAGTACCGCGCCCCTCCACCACCGTGCCCTCCGCCACTGTTCCAGGAAGCTCCCGCATGAAAATCCGCGAGATCATGACCCGCGACGTGCAGACGGTACGGCCCGACGACAGCATCCGCCGGGCCGCGCAATTGATGGACCAGTTGAACGTCGGCATTCTTCCCGTCTGCGATGGGCGGGATCTTGTCGGCGTGGTGACCGACCGCGACATCACCGTCCGGGCGATTTCCGCCGGGAAGCAGCCCGACCGCTGCAAGGTGTCGGAGGTGATGACCGCCAACCCGCGCTATTGCTACGAGGACGACCCGGTCGGCAGCGTGACCGAACTGATGGCCGGCCAGCAGGTCCGGCGGGTGCCGGTGGTGGACCGCAACGACCGGCTGACCGGCATCGTCTCGCTGGGCGACCTTGCCACCGATGCCAAGAACGACCGGGCGGTTCAGGACGCGCTGGAACGGATTTCCTCCCCCTCCCAGCCGGACCGGACCTGACGGCCCCCTTCACGATCAGGACAGGAGCCGACCATCATGGAACACACTCTGGGTCCCAACGACCCGCGGGTCCGTGAACGGGCCTATCAGCTTTGGGAACAGGAGGGGCGGCCCGACCACCGCCATCTCGATCATTGGGCGC
>CBFGPE010000250.1:0-4389 GCA_965650625.1 uncultured Azospirillum sp.
GGCGTTGGAATTCTTTGCCTGGGGCGCGCGGAGTTGGGTGTGTGCGGGATCGAATTTCCTGCCGCGAGAACATGTGGCGCTCTACGAAGCGTGCGTCGTCCGGAAGGACTTCGACAAGGGCCGGAAGATCATGTCAGCAATGATGCCGCTGATGAACTTCCTCGACGGCGGCAAGTTTGTCCAGTCGATCAAATATGGCTGCGAACTCAACGGCTTCCAGGTCGGCTCTGTCAGGTCACCGCTGCGTCCGCTGAATGCCGACGACAAGCGCGGTCTCCGCACCGTCGTCGACACCCTGAAGCGCACCATCGCCCAAGTTTCCCTGGAGGCCGAGTATGCCTGATCTTCTGTCCGCGGCCGACTACGCGGCGATCGCCGAAACCATGGCCTTCCCGCAGAATGCGTTCATCGACGGCCGCTTCCGTCCGGCTGCCTCCGGAAAGACGTTCAAGACCTTCAATCCCGCGACCGGCAAGCTGTTGACCGAGGTGGCCGCCTGCGCCGCGGCGGACGTCGATTATGCCGTCGCCAAGGCGAAGGAGGCCTTCGACGATGGGCGCTGGCGCCTGCTGTCGCCGGGCGAGCGCAAGTCGGTCCTGCTGAAGTTCGCCAAACTGCTGGAACGCAACGCCGCCGAGCTGGCGGTGATGGAAAGCTTCGACAGCGGCAAGCCGGTCGGCGAGTGCCATGCGGTGGATGTTCCGGACACGATCCACACCATCCGCTGGCATGCCGAGCTGATCGACAAGATCTATGACAACACGGCACCGGCCGGGTCCAACACCATGGCCCTGGTGGTCCGGGAACCGATCGGCGTCGTCGGTCTGGTGCTGCCCTGGAACTTCCCGTTGCTGATGCTGGCATGGAAGATCGGGCCGGCGCTCGCGGCCGGCTGCTCCCTGGTCGTCAAGCCGGCCGAGCAGACCTCGCTGACCGCCCTGCGGGTGGCCGAGCTTGCGTATGAAGCCGGGATCCCGGCAGGCGTTTTCAACATCGTGACCGGTACCGGCAAGGATGTCGGCGAACCCATCGGCATGCATATGGACGTGTCGATGGTCAGCTTCACCGGTTCGACCGCGACAGGCCGGCGCTTCCTGCGCTATGCCGCCGACTCCAATCTGAAGCGCATCGTCCTGGAATGCGGTGGCAAGAACCCGGCCGTCGTGATGGGCGACGCGGAGAATCTGGACGCGGTCGCCGAGCAGGTGGTCAACGGCGCCTTCTGGAACATGGGCGAGAACTGCTCCGCCACGTCGCGCCTGATCGTCCACGCATCAATCAAGGACGAGCTGCTGAAGCGGATCGGCGCCTGCATTCGCGAATGGCGGATGGGCGACCCGCTCGACCCAACCAACCGCGTCGGTGCGCTGGTCAGCCCGGAGCATTTCAAGAAGGTCAAATCCTACATCGATCAGGTCGGTGCCGGCAGCGAAGGCATTCTGATCGGCGGTGCGACGCAGGACGATGCCTTTGTCGAGCCGACGGTGATCGACAATGTCGGCTCCGAAAGCCGCCTGTTCCAGGAAGAGATCTTCGGACCGGTGCTGTCGGTCACCAGCTTCAACACGCTGTCCGAGGCGATCTCGCTGGCCAACGACACCCCGTACGGCTTGGCGGCGTCGGTCTACACCAGCAATCTCCGCCATGCCTTCCAATTGGCGCGCGAGATCCGGGCGGGCATCGTCACGGTGAACTGCTTCGGTGAGGGCGACGCCTCCACCCCGTTCGGCGGATACAAGGAGTCGGGCTTCGGCGGGCGCGACAAGTCGATGTGGGCGCACGACCAGTACACTGAACTCAAGACGATCTGGATCGACCTGACGGATCGGTCGCCGGACACGATCGAGCAATGACCGGGCACATCATCCGGCGCCTGCCTGCCGATACCGGCGTTTCGGGATGGGAGGCGATCAGCACCCGCGGATTCCCGGTGCGGGAGCTTGATGGCGATGTCCTGGCCGACTGGCTGATCGTGGGGGCGGGCTTTGCCGGTCTCTCCGCGGCGCGCAGGCTGGCCCAGCTGCGACCCGGCGAGCGGATCGTCGTTCTGGACGCGCAGGAGGTGGCGAAGGGCGCCGCGGGACGCAATTCCGGCTTCATGATCGATGTGCCGCACAATCTGTCCTCCGGCGACTATTCGGTCGGCGATGCGGATTCCACGACCCTTGAGATCGAGCAGAACCGTCTGGCCATCGGTTTCGCGGCCGAAGCCGCCGCCGAATACGGCATGTCGCCGACGACCTTCGATCCCTGCGGCAAGATCAACGCCGCCGCCAGTGAGCGCGGAAAAAAAGCCAACGCGAACTTTCGGGATTCGCTCCAGCGAATCGGCGAGAGGTTCGATGAACTCGACGCCGCGCAGATGCAGGACATCACCGGCTCGCGCTATTACGTGGGCGGGGTCTACACACCGGGTGCGGTGCTGATCCAGCCGGCGGAATATATCCGGGCCCTGGCGATGGGATTGCTGCCGTCAGCGACGATCTATGAAAATTCGCCGGTGCGCGAGTTGAAGCGGCAGGGCGGCGACTGGGTCGCCACGTCCAACCGTGGGACGGTGACCGCGCCCCGGGTGATCCTTGCGGTCAACGGCCATATCCAGAGCTTCGGCCATTTTGGCGGCCGGCTGATCCACATTTTCACCTATGCGTCGATGACGGCGGCGTTCTCGCAGAACGAATTCAGCCGCCAGATGTCGGGTGCGGAACGCTGGGCGCTGCTGCCCGCCGATCCGATGGGGGCAACGGTGCGCAAGATCAGCACCAACGGCCTATCGCGCATCGTCATTCGCACCCGGTTCACCTATGACCCGAGCCTGAAGGTTTCCGAGCGACGGGTCGCCGGGATCGCCGGACAGCAGCGGCGTTCGTTCGACGGGCGTTTCCCCGAACTCGCCGGCGTGCCGATGGAATATAGCTGGGCCGGTGCGCTGTGCCTCAGCAGGAACCATGTGCCGGCATTCGGAGAAGTGGAGCCGGGGCTTTATTCCGCCTGCTGCGAAAACGGTCTCGGCACCGTCAAGAGCACGCTGGCGGGGATGATGGTGGCGGAACTGGCGACCGGCACCCAAAGCGATCACCTCGCCAAATACAGGAACCATCCGAAGCCCAGCCTGATACCGCCCGAACCGTTCTCGTGGCTCGGGATCAATTCCGTCATCCGGTGGCAGGAAATGCGGGCCGGACGGGAAGGGTAAGGAAGCAGTCGTTTCGGCAGCGGGACCAACCCGCGCGCCCGGTAAGTAAAACCAAAACCCGAACAGGAGGTTATGATGAAGGCGATCTGGAAGACACTGTGCGCGGTGGCCATGGTCGGCATGTCGATCATGCCGGCCCAGGCGGCCGATAAGACCATCAAAATGGGCACCCTCTCCTGGGAGGATCTGACCCCGATCACCGGGATTACGAAGAAGGTCCTGGAAGATGCCGGTTACAATGTTAAGGTGACTGAGTTCTCCGAATGGGGCATCGCCTACGCCGCCCTCACCAAGGGCGACATCGAGGTGCTTGCCTCCCAGACCGACTATGTTGCGCAGGATTACTGGGACAAGAACAAGAACCGGCTGGAGAAGATCTCCCCGGTTTCGCACGGTCTCTATCAGGGCATCGCCGTTCCCAAATATGTCGACATCAATTCGCTGGAAGAGCTGAATGCCAATGCCGACAAGTTCGGCAACAAGATCATCGGCATCGAACCCGGTTCGGGGCTGATGCGTGATGCGTCAAACGCGGTCAAGGCCTATGGCCTGAAGCTGCAACTGGTCGAGGGCAGCACCTCGGCGATGACGGCGGCCCTGAAGTCGGCCTACGATCGCAAGGAGCCGATCGCCGTGACGATCTGGGAACCGTCGTGGATGGTTCAGAAGTTCGCTGTCAAGTATCTGGCCGATCCGAAGGGCGTCTTCCCGCCCCCGCAGGGCTATTACTGGATCGGCCGCAAGGGCTTTTCCGAGCAGAACCCCCATGCGCGTGAAGTCATGGCCAGCGTCTATGTTCCCATCGCTGACATCACGGCGATCAACGGCGCTGTGAAGGATGGCAAGTCGATGGATCAGGCGGTCGGGGCATGGATCGACGGCCATGCCGACCTGATCAAGCGTTGGGAAAACATCAAGAAGCAGTGATCGCGTGGTCCGCGGGCCGCTCCCCGAACCGGGGGCGGCTTGTGGGCGCGGACGTTACGCCGGGCGCGGGTAACGGCGCGGTATCCGTTGAGGAGGGTAGGGCAAATGACGACCGTCAGCAGCAGCGAGGTCCTGATCGACTGCCAGTCTGTCTGGAAGGTTTTCGGGGACAATGCTCCAGCCGCCATCAAGGCCATTTCCGAACGCGGGCTGACCAAGAAGGCGATTCTTCAGGAGTATAATTGTGTAGTCGGTGTTTCCGAGGC
>CBFGPE010000251.1:0-4375 GCA_965650625.1 uncultured Azospirillum sp.
CCGCTACACGTCGATGTCGCTGCCGTACCACATCGGCAACGGCTGGTTCGGCGGCTTCTTGCCGACCACCTCGTTCGCAATCGTGGCGGCCACCGGCGACATCTATTCCGGCCTGTGGTACCCGATCGTCATCGCCGCCGCGACCCTGGTGATCGGCCTGCTGTTCGTCCGCGAGACCAAGGACGTGGACATCTACCAGCACGACTGACAATGCCGGCCTTCGCCTGAACCGGCGACGGTCCAGCAATGGAAATGGGTGGAGGGGATACCCCTCCGCCCATTTTCCGTCCGGGTTCCGTCAGGCGGTCCCCGTCAGGCAATCGACAGCGTCGCGTGCGGCTGCGTCGTGTCGGCCGCGGCAAAGGCGGTACCGGTCGTGAGCGGCGAAGCGTCGCGGCCTTCCTGATAGCCGAACTGAACGTAATGGTTGGTCGCAGCCTGCAGATCGGTGCCGAAGGCAGCCCGCAGATCCGGATAACGCGCCAGATAGGACGAGGCGTCGAACTCCAGGCTCCGACCCTCGTTGCGGCCGAACTGGGCATAATGGAGCGCCGCGGCCGTCGTATCCGTGCCAAAGGCGGCGATCAGGTCCGGGTTGGCGGCAAGATAGCTCATGGAATCGAAATCGGTCTGTCGGCCTTCCAGCCGTCCCATCTCGATATAGTGACGGGTCGCCGCACTGGTGTTCGTGCCGAAGGCGGCGAAGAGGTCCGGATTGTCGGCGAGATAACCCGCTGCGTTGAAGGTCAGGGTGCGCCCCTCGCTCCAGCCGAAGGACCGGTAATGGTCGAAGGCGGCATCGCCTCCATCCGTGCCGTAGGCCGCAGCAAGGTCCGGATTGGCCGCGAGGTAGGACAGGCCGTCGAACACCGGGGCGGTGGCGCCTGCCACCGTCTGGTCGGTGTACTGGATGAATTCGACATTGGTCAGCCGGTCATAGCCGTTGGCGTCGATCACATAGATCTCACCATCATGCTTGACGGCACCGCTGTCGGCCCGCGAGGAGTGGCGGACCACCGTGTCGATGCCGTCGCCGCCGTCGATGATGTTCACGCCGCGGCCGCCATCCAGCAGGTCGTCGCTCCGACCGCCGTTGATGGTGTCGTCGCCGGCATAGCCGCGCATCGTGTCGTTGAAGTCCGATCCGGTCAGGCTGTCGTTGCCGCTCAGCAGGGCATCACGGATCGCTTCCGCGTCGGTGCCGGCCGCCGCCCAGTTCAGTGCGGTCGCAACCGGCAGGTTCAACTGCGACACCGACAGGTCGGGAACGCCGTTCGTGGCGTTGGTGACGCTGGCGATGGTGCCGCCGGTCAGGGTCTGGCTGGCCGCGTCATAGGTGAAATTGCCGCGGAAGTCGGTGGACCGGCCGTCGCCATAGTTGATGACGAGCTGGTTGGGCGTGGCCACGGCGACCGTACCGCCCTGGATGCCGGTCACCCCGAGTTCGTCGGTATTGATGCTGGTCTGGGAACCGGCGCTGACCGATACCATTCGCACTCTCCTTAACCTTGCGTTTTCGACCAAAGGCTTTGCTGCCCAGCAGGAAGAACAACGACGGGTCGGAAGAGTGCCGCATCCGCCCGAAGGTGCGGTCGGGCGGCCACCTTTGCCCCCGTCCACTGCCGGCATCCACCTTATGCGTGCGGCCGAAGGTGGGTGGCGAATGCGGGCGCGGCGCACATGCGCACCTTGTGATAGGCTGTCTCCCGCAGGGAGTGAAAATCAAGAACGGGATGCGCAAAGCCCCATGGAAAGCTGGTTCATCCTGGCCGCATCGCTGGCCTATCTGTTGTCGCTGTTCGCCATCGCGTGGTACGGCGACCGTACCGGCAACCATGGCAGCGACCGCCGCACGCCCTGGCTTTATGCGCTGAGCTTCGGCGTCTATTGCACCTCCTGGACCTTCTACGGCGCGGTCGGGCGGGCGGCGACCGGGGGGTTCTATTTCCTGCCGATCTATATCGGGCCGATCCTGATGATCGGGCTGGGCTGGCCGATTCTGGCCCGTATCGTCCGGGTGGCGAAGTCGGAGAACGTCGTCTCCATCTCCGACTTCCTGTCGGCCCGCTACGGCAAGAGCCGCAGCCTGGCGGCGCTGGTCACCATCGCCGCCGTGATCGGACTTCTGCCCTACATCGCCCTGCAGCTTAAGGCGATCAGCGTCAGCTTCGAGATCCTGGCCGGGGCCTCGCTGGGCACCGATCTCAGCCAGATGCCGGGCGGGACGGCGCTGATGGCGGCGCTGCTGATGGCGGCCTTCGCCATCCTGTTCGGCGTGCGCAGCGTGTCGGCCAATGAACATCACCGCGGGCTGATGATGGCCATCGCCGCGGAATCGGTGGTCAAGCTGGCTGCGGCGCTGGGGGTGGGCGGCGCCATCGCCTTTTCCGTCTTCGGCGATCCCGCCACCTTTATCGACGCCGCCGTCCGCAATCCCGGATTCCTCGAACTGATCCGGCTGGACAGCATCGGCACCGACTGGTGGGTGGCCTGCCTGCTGTCCGGGCTGGCGATCCTGTGCCTGCCGCGCCAGTTCCACGTCGCGGTGGTGGAGAACACCCATGCCGGTGACGTGCGGTCGTCGGCGAAGCTGTTCCCCGCCTATCTGGTCGCCATCAACCTGTTCGTCATGCCGGTGGCGCTGGCCGGGCTGATGCTGCTTCCCGACGGCACGACCAACGCCGACACCTTCATGGTGTCCATCCCGCTGAGCCAGGGCTGGCCGTGGCTGGCGCTCGCCGCCTTCATCGGCGGGCTTTCGGCCGCCACCAGCATGATCCTGGTGGAGATGGTGGCGCTCAGTACCATGATCTGCAACGACATCGCCGTTCCGCTGCTGATGGCGCTGCGCCCCGACGACCGGCGGCTGCGCGACGATCCGGCGGGGATCCTGCTGCTGGTGCGGCGGTCGGCGGTGATCGTGCTGGTGTTGCTGTCCTATGGCTGCTACCGGCTGATCGGTCCGGCCTTTCCGCTGGCAACCATCGGCATGATGAGCTTCACTGCCGTGGCGCAGTTCGCCCCCGCCCTGCTGGGTGGACTGGTCTGGAGCCGGGCCAGCCGCAGCGGCGCCTTCGCCGGCATCTGCGCGGGGTTCCTGGGCTGGGCCTACACCATGCTGCTGCCGTCCTTCGCCGACGCCGGATGGCTGGCCTCCAGCGCGCTGCGCGAGGGGCCATTCGGCCTGACCGGTCTCAGCCCGGTGGCGCTGGCCGGTATCGCCGGCATCGACCCGCTGACCAACGCCGCCCTGTGGAGCCTGGGGCCGAACCTGCTGCTGTTCGTCGTGGTGTCGCTGCTGACCCGCGCGTCGACGCTGGAGCGCCGGCAGGCCGCCCGCTTCATGAGCCTGCGCCACGCCTCCGACGGGGAGCCGCACGGGCCGCGCGGCGCCACGCTGGCCGACCTGCACGATCTGGCCGTGCGCTATGTCGGGCAGCCGCGCGCCGACGCCGCCTTCCGCCGTTTCACCGGGGTGGCGGACGGCGACCTGCGCACCGCCCTGCTGATGCGCACCGACGGCGAGGCGATCCAGCTGACCGAGCGGCTGCTGGCCGGCGCCGTCGGCTCGGCATCGGCCCGCGTGGTGGTGGCCGGACTGCTGTCCGACCGCCGGCTGTCGCGCACCGACGCGCGCTCCATCATCGACGAGGCGTCGCGGGCCATCCTGAAGCAGCACGAGCTGTTGCGCGCGACGGTCGAGAACGTCCCCCAGGGCATCGCGGTGTTCGACGAGGATTGGCGCGTCGCCACCTGGAACAACCAGTTTCTCGTGCTGCTCGACCTGCCGGACGGCTTCGTCCAGGTCGGCACCTCGTTGCAGGACATCGTCGGATTGATCGCGCGGCGCGGCGAATATGGCCGCAACGGCGAGATCGAAACCCTGCTGGAGCGCCGTTCCGACCCGCGCCGCCGCAACAGGCCCGACGTTTATGAACGCGTCCGGCCCGACGGCACGGTGCTGGAGATCGCGACCAATCCAATGCCCAGTTCAAAGCCAGGGGGCGGCGGTTTCGTCGCCGTTTACACCGACGTCACCGAACGCCACCGCGCCGCCGCCGCCTTGCGCGAAGCCAACGAATCGCTGGAGCGCCGGATCGAGGAGCGCACCCACGCCCTGTCGGAGGCCAAGGCGGAGGCAGAACGCGCCAACCGCGGCAAGACCCGCTTCCTGGCCGCCGCCAGCCACGACCTGCTGCAGCCGCTGCATGCCGCCCGGCTGTTCCTGTCCGCTCTGGGTGAACGCAACGGCGACAGCGCCATTCGCCAGATCGACGCCTCGCTGCGGTCAGTGGAGACGATCCTGGGCGACCTTCTGGACGTCTCCAAGATCGACAGCGGCGTGGTGAAGCCGAACCCGGTGCCGATGCGCATC
>CBFGPE010000252.1:0-4283 GCA_965650625.1 uncultured Azospirillum sp.
TCACGCCGGCCTGTTCGAACTGCCCGCCCTGCCCCTTCAGGCTGGACGTCACCGTCGGTTCGAGGCGGAGATCCAGCCGCCGATCTGGCAGCGATACCGTGCCCGCCCCCTCCACGCGGAAGATCGGCGCCAGCATGCGCAGGTCGCCGGTGCGGGCCACCCCGTGATCGAGGCGGAAGTTGCCCCCGAACTCGGCGAAGTCGGTTTCGCGTGCAGCGGCCTGCATCCGCCCGGTGGCGGCGGCGACCGGATCGCGCAGGATGGCCGCGATGTTGATCCCCCGCAACGCACCGTCGCGGAACAGGATGTGGGTCGTGCCCATCAGGGCGGACACCAGCGCCTTCTGGCTTCCGCCGGCCGAGGTCACGTCGATGTCCAGCGCGGTGATGCCGCGGATCACGTTGGTCCCGGCGAAGGTCGCCAGCACCTGTTCGGCCTGCAGGCCGTTGGCGGACGTCTTCAGCGCGTAGCTCGTCGGCTGCTTCGTAGCGTCCACCTTCAGTCCGCTGCTGCTATGGCCACCGAAGGCGGGAATGTCCGGGATATCGACCGCCAGAACGCCGTCCCGAAGGGTGATGCTGGTCCGGGTGGGCCCAATTCCGATGCCCCGGATTTTGGTCCCCTTGCTGTCGACGACCGCATCCAGGTTCAGACGCCGCAACGGTGAAACGTCGATCGGCTCGTCACTCCATCCGGTGTCCGCAGAAGCCGGCGCAGGTCCCTGAGTTGGCGCAGCCGGGGCTTGGGTGGGAAGAAATCGGTCGAGATCGATCGGATCGACCGACGCCCGCAGCGTCACCGCCGGCACCTTGCCCGACCAGTCGACACGCACCGCGCCGCTCGCCTTGGCGTCGTCGAGCGCCAGATTGAAATCGTCCAGCGACACCTGCGGCCCACCGAGCCCGGCCTTGCCGGTGAGATGGACAGTCCGCACCGGCAGCGTCCCCGGATTCGGAACCCCCAGCCACCCGGCCAGTGCGGGAAGGTCCGGCACCGACGCCGTCAGCGGCCCGCCGGTACGGCCGTCGGCCTCCGGTTTCGCATCCAGCTTGACCTCGAACAGGTCGGACGCCAGCTGCCCGCGCGCTGAAGTAGGCTTGCCCGCGGCCAGCGCGCGCGGGGAGTCGAGCTGGGCCGTCAGGGTCAGCGCGCGGCCATTGACCGCGGCATGGCCTTCGATATGAGCCGGCGTGTCGAGATCGGGCATAGCCACCACGATCGACCCATCCGACAGGGCGATGGATTGACCGGACCGCTGGTCGGTGTAGCTGGCCGCCACATTGCTGATGCGCACGTCGCCGAAACGCAAGTCGAGAAGCTCCTGGGGCCTCCCTTCGTCCGGCCCGGCAGGCTGGCTGCCCTGGACCGCGCCTTTTCCGCGAAAATCCCAATTGGCGCGCCCACCGGCATCCACCACCAGATTGGCCCGCAGGCCGTCGACATGCAGGCGCTCCAACTCCACGATGCCGTGAAGCAGAGGCCACAGCGGCATTTCCAGCTGGGCGCTCCCAACCTCCACCATCGGCGGGCGTCCGCTGCCGGGCACATCGGACAGGGCCGCCGATGCAACTGCTGCCTTCAGCCGCGGGAACAGCGATACCGAGGCGATCCGGAGATCGAGATCGCGGCCGGTGCGCTCCTTCACCGCCGCGGCGACGCGCTGGGCAATGAAATCCCCGGTCAGGACAAAGGGCAGAGCGGCCACCGCGACGACGACCATACCGACAATGACGGCCAGTGCGATCAGCAGCTTTCTCATGACGCCCCCTTTGCCGTGGAGCGGGCACCGCTTGCACGGTGCCCGCCTCCCGTGCCGGACAACAGGCGATCCTACCCTTCGTTGCCCCGCCAAGTCTCGATGGATGAGCCGGCCCCGGCGGTCATACGCCCATCGCTCCGCCGCAGCTTGCGCAGGCCGACCTCGATCGTCCGTTCGTAGGCGACGAGCGGCGGCTTGAGCCCATGGTTGAACAGGTCCTGCCGCAGCGCGTGGCTGGTCCCGGTCAGGATCACCTTCACGCCGCGCCTGGCCGCCTTGTGCGCGAGCCCTTCGATCGTGTTGGCGGCGGTGGAATCGAGAAATGGCACGGCGCTGAAATCGACAATCAGCACCCGATGCGTGTCGGCGATACGGTCGAGCACCGACCCGATGGAGGCCGCCGCGCCGAAGAAGAATACGCCGGAGATGCGGTAGATGACCACATCGGGATCGGCGGCGGCCTCATCATAGGGCGTGCGGGCGGAGGAGGCACCGTCCGGCCGATCCTCGGCAACAAATGGGGTCTGGCTCTCGATCGCCGTCACCTTCGACATGCGATGGATGAACAGCACCGAGCCGAGCGCGAAGCCGATGACGATGGCTTCCGACAGACCGCGGAAGATGGTGAGCAGGAAGGTCGACAGCAGCACCGCGGCGTCCCCGCGCGAGGAGCGCAGCAGCAGCGCGAAGGCGGGCTTCTCGACCATGTTCCAGGACACGACCGCCAGCACGCCGGCGAGGCTGGCGAGCGGAATGAAGCTGGCCAGCGGCGCCGCGACCAGCACGAAGACCAGCAGGAATGCGGAGTGCAGCATGCCGGAAACCGGCCCGTGGGCACCGGCGCGGACATTGGTCGCCGTGCGGGCGATGGTGCCGGTGACGCAGAATCCGCCGAACAGCGCCGAAGCAACGTTGGCGGCACCCTGCCCGACCAGTTCGCAGTTGGAGCGATGGCGGCGCCCGGTCATGCCGTCGGCGACCACCGCCGAGAGCAGCGATTCGATGGAGCCGAGCAGCGCGAACGACACGGCGCTCGGCAGAACCGCCTGGATCTTGTCCAGGGTGATGGCCGGCAGGCTCGGCATCGGCAGGCCCGGCGGAATGCCGCCGAAATCGGTGCCGATCGTCGCGACCTCCAGGCCGAGGCCGGCGGTCACGGCCGCACTTCCGGCGACCGCGATCAGCATGCCCGGCCAATGGGGCCGCAGGATTTTCAACCCGGTGATGATGCCGATCGACGCCAGCGCCAGCCCGACCGCCGCAGGTTTCGCCGTCGGCAGGCTCGACCACAGCACCGGCAGCTTGTCGAGCAGCGGCCCAGGCTCCGGTACGCCCAGGGACAGGCCGAGCAGATCCTTGATCTGGCTGGCGAAGATGATGACGGCGATGCCGGCGGTGAAGCCGACCGTCACCGGATAGGGCATGAACTTGATGTAAGTGCCCAACTGGAGAAAGCCGATGGCCGCCAGCATCAGGCCGGACAGCATGGTGGCGAGGATCAGCCCGTCCATGCCGTGCGCCTGGACCGTGGCGGCGACCAGCACGATGAAGGCGCCGGCGGGGCCACCGATCTGAAACCGGCTGCCGCCGAGAGCGGACACCAGAAAGCCACCGAAGATCGCGGTGTGGAGCCCCTGGGCCGGCGACGCGCCGGAGGCGATGGCGATCGCCATGGACAGCGGAAGCGCAACGACGGCCACCGTCAGCCCGGCAATCGCGTCGGCGCGGAAATTCGATAATCCATACCCCTCGCGCAGAATCGTGACGAGCTTCGGGGTGAACAATTCGGCGAAGGTAGGCTGACGAGGTTTGGAGATATGGGGCTGGGAAATCGGTTCGGTTCGGGCTGTCATCTGTCCGGCGGCCTTCAATAAGGCGGCGGGATCGTCGGCATCAGGTCGGCGGTCGCCGTCGCAGGTTCGATCGGGTGTGGCGTCAGAGTTTTTCCATCGGTGCCCTCAACCGGACGCCTCGGCCGCCGGCGATGCTCTGCGCATTCTCGCCGATCAGTTCGATTCCGGCCTGGGTGAGGGCATCGACCACCTTGGTCAGGCTGTCGACCACGCCGCGCACATTTCCGTCGCTCGCCTCCATGCGCTGAATGGTCGGGACGGACAGCCCGGCCATTTCGGCAAGTGTCTTCTGGTCGATCCCCAGGAGCGCCCGAGCGGCGCGCATCTGCGAAGCCGTGATCATCCTGCACACCACGCTGATACGTCTGTAACTATGTTCAGAATATACCTAGTGATGTTTTAAATATCAAGAAACATGTTCAGGGATGCAGCGGCGGGGGCCTGCCGGAAAGGCCCCTGCCTCGGATCATTCCTCCTCCAGCAAGGCGCGGATCGGCGTTGGGCGGACAGGGGCCTGCGCCCGCAGTCGCCCCACCTCCCCGGCATGCGCAAGTCCCCCGGTTTCGGCGATCAGGTCAGCAGCCGCAAGCTGGCAATAGCGTCCCTGGCAACGCCCCATCCCGGCACGGCCCAGCGACTTCACCCGGTTGGCCTCCGCCCCGCCATAGGCC
>CBFGPE010000253.1:0-4266 GCA_965650625.1 uncultured Azospirillum sp.
CTGATCTCCATCCTCAGACGGCCCCGAAACGACCGCCGCACCAACCGGGTGCGGCGGCCGTTTCGTTTTGGGGTCCTTTTTCAGGCCCGTGTCCTTCCCCGGCTGTGACCATTGCCCAATTCCCCGAGATTCCCGACCATTTCACTCACCTTCCGCGTTGATAATTTTAAACGTTCGGATTAGTAAGGTTGAGGGTCGAATAATTCCTTCGGGCGGGATGACATCTTGCCGGAAGCTTGGCGGGGGTGCAGGCAAATTGGCTAAAATTCGCGCATTCGGGCATCTCACCATCCGCGCCAAGATCATCGTCGCCGTGCTGGGCACCGTGGTGATGGCCGCCGCCTTTGGACTGTTCACGCTCAGCCGGCTGGAAATCCTAAACAATGCCGCCGAGACGATGCGCAGCCGCTCGCTGCCGGCGACCCAGCTCGCCGGTCAACTGGCTTCCGCCGCGCAGAGCCACCGCATTGCCGAAGCCGCCTATGCGCTCGCCACCAACGAGATGCAGGTGAACCAGGCCGAAAAGGGCTGGACCGACGCGGTGGCCGAGGTGACGGCACGCCGTCAGGCCGCGGGATCCCGCTTCACCAGCGGCGAGGGTGCGGCGCGGCTGGCGGCGTTCGACGAAGCCTGGACCGCCTACGCCTCCAATGCCGAGCGGGTCCGCAGCCTCGCCCGCGAGGGCAACGCCAAGTCCTCCGTCAGCGTCTTCAAACGCCCCAGCGCCGTCGCCTTCGCCAGTGTGCAGGAAGCGCTCGACGCGCTGGTCGAGGGCACGATGGTCGACGCCGGCGCGGTCGCCGACCAGGGCGCGGCGGTCTACAGCAGCGCCCACGGCATGGTGCTGGGCGGGGTGACGCTCTGCACGCTGCTGGCGCTCGGCTTCGGCGCCGTGCTGGTGCGCGGCATCTCCCGCCCGATCCTCGACGTGGCGAGTTCGCTGGAACGGCTGGCCGCCCGCGATTTCACCGCCAGTTTCGAGGAGGGCCGCCGCGACGAGATCGGCCGCATGGCCACCGCCGCCCGCGTCTTCCGCGACACCATGCTCGACACCGAACGCCTGCAGCAGGAGCAGGAACGGTTGAAGACCGCCGCCGCCGAGGAACGCCGCCGCGAACTGCGCACGCTCGCCGACGGCTTCGAGGCGACGGTGAAGCGCCTTGTCGAGGCGCTGTCCGCCTCCACCACCGAGATGACCGCCGCCGCCGCCGCGATGGCGGACGGTGCCGCCGAGACGGCGCGCCATTCCGACGCGGTGTCCTCGGCCGCCGGCCGCGCCTCGGCCAATGTCGACAGCGTTGCCGCCGCCACCGCCGAACTGTCGGCCAGCTTCGCCGGCATCTCGCAGCTGGTCGCCGATTCCGCCGGCATCGCCGCCGACGCCACCCGCGACGCCGAACGCAGCACCGCCGTGATGGGCAGCCTCGCCGAGGCGGCGGAGGAGATCGGCAAGGTGGTGGACATGATTTCCGGCATCGCCGGCCAGACCAACCTGCTGGCCTTGAACGCCACCATCGAGGCCGCCCGCGCCGGAGAGGCCGGCAAGGGCTTCGCCGTCGTCGCCAGCGAAGTGAAGCAGCTCGCCGGCCAGACCGCCAAGGCGACCGCCGAGATCCAGGCGCGCATCGCTGAAATCCAGAGCGCGTCGGGCACGGCGGTCGACACCATCGGCGCCGTCACCCGCACCATAGCCCGCCTGAACGAGATCGCCGGCGAAGTCGCCGCCGCGGTCGAACAGCAGAGCGCCGCGGTGGGCGAGATCGCCGCCAACATCCAGGACGCCGCAGACGGCACCCGCAGCGTCTCCGACAACATCGCCGCCGTCACCGCCGCCGCCGCGTCCGCCGAGCAGGCGAGCAGCGTGATGGTGCGCTCGGTCGACACCGTCACCGGCGACGCCGGGCGGATGCGGCAGGAGGTAGACGGCTTCCTGGGGGCGTTGCGGGCGTCGTAAACGATCCTCCTCTGCCTACGGCGAGCCCGAGGGCCGTCGCAAAAACCGTAAAGCGAGCCGGATCGGACAGAAGGATCCGGCGGGTGGGCGTGGCGGAATTGTGCCGCTCCCCCGCCCAAACCAGAGCGCCGCTGTCGGTTATGAGCCCGGCAGCGCCCCTCCCCTTTCGTCTTGCCTCTTCTGCATCGCACAAAATCAGAAAAACTGCGCCGACTGTGTATCGGTGCAGGCCAAAGCGCGTCCGTATCCGGCGGAGCGAGGCCCCACGCCATGCCCTGAACTTTCAAAGTAAGCCATTGTTTTTCAAATGACTTTTTAGGGACAGCCCGCCCATCCCAAAAGCGACACACAATTACGCTTTACAGTCTTTGATCTGTATCATATTTTGCTTTCAGAAAATGTTCGCTGGACGCGCAATCCATCTCGGGGATGCCGATGTACACGCAAGGTTTGGATGCCAAGACCGAGCAGAGCGCTCAACCGTCTCCCCGCCTGGTGACGGAACAGGAAGCCGCTCTCCAGGGCCGCTTCCAGGAGCGCGTCGACGCCGAAGAGAAGATCGAGCCGCGCGACTGGATGCCGGAGGGCTACCGCCGTACGCTGGTCCGCCAGATCTCGCAGCACGCCCATTCGGAAATCGTCGGCATGCTGCCGGAAGGCAACTGGGTCACCCGAGCGCCGACCCTGCGCCGCAAGGTGGCCCTGCTGGCCAAGGTGCAGGACGAGGGCGGGCACGGCCTCTATCTCTACAGCGCCGCCGAGACGCTGGGCGTGTCGCGCGACGAGCTGGTCGGCCAGCTGCTGTCGGGCAAGGCCAAATATTCCAGCATCTTCAACTACCCGACCCCGACCTGGGCCGACATCGGCGCCATTGGTTGGCTGGTCGACGGTGCGGCGATCATGAATCAGGTGCCGCTCTGCCGCTGCTCCTACGGCCCCTACGCCCGCGCCATGGTCCGCATCTGCCGGGAGGAGAGCTTCCACCAGCGCCAGGGCTACGAACTGATGCTGGCGCTGGCCCAGGGCACGCCGGAGCAGAAGCGGATGGCGCAGGACGCGCTGAACCGCTGGTGGTGGCCGTCGCTGATGATGTTCGGCCCGTCGGACGACCAGTCCGCCCACTCCGCCCAGAACATGGCCTGGAAGATCAAGCGCTTCTCCAACGACGAGCTGCGCCAGCGCTTCGTCGACGCCACCGTGCCGCAGGCGGAGTTCCTTGGATTGACCATCCCGGATCCGGAGCTGCGCTTCAACGCCGAGACCGGCCATTACGAATTCGGCGCCATCGACTGGACCGAGTTCAACGAGATCCTGAAGGGCAACGGCCCCTGCAACCGCGAGCGCATCGAGGCCCGCCGCAAGGCGTGGGACGACGGCGCCTGGGTGCGCGAGGCCGCCGTCGCCCACGCCGCCAAACGCAAGCAGCGCGCCCTGAAGAAGGCCGGCTGACCAAAGAAATCCGAGGGAACGAGACGATGGACCGTAAAGACTGGCCGCTGTTCGAGATCTTCATCCGGCCGAAGAACGGGTTGTCGCACAAGCATGTCGGCAGCCTGCACGCCGCCGACGCCCGCATGGCACTGGACAACGCCCGCGACGTCTACACCCGCCGCGGCGAGGGCGTCAGCATCTGGGCGGTCCCCGCCGCCAGCATCGCCGCGTCCGACCCGTCGGAGAAGGCCAGCCTGTTCGATCCGGCCGACGACAAGGTCTATCGCCACCCGACCTTCTACGACATCCCCGCCGACGTCAAAAATATCTAGGCCGGAAGACCATCTGATGAGCACGGATCTCAAGGATGCCCTGTTCGGCTACATGCTGCGACTGGGCGACACCTCGCTGGTGCTGGGGCACCGGCTGTCGGAATGGTGCGGCCATGCGCCGGAGCTGGAAGAGGACATTGCGCTGACCAACGTCGCGCTCGACCTCGTCGGCCATGCCCGCATGCTGCTGACCTACGCCGGCGAGTTGGAGGGCAAGGGCCGCGACGAGGACCGCCTCGCCTACCGGCGCGACGTCTTCGACTACCGCAACCACCTGCTGGTCGAGCAGCCCAACCGCGACTTCGGCCACACCATCGTCCGCCAGTTCCTGCACGACGCCTGTGCGGTGGAGCTGTACGAGCGGCTCTGCGCCTCCAGGGACGAGACGCTGGCCGGCATCGCCGCCAAGGCGGTGAAGGAGGTGCGCTACCATGTCCGCCACAGCGGCGACTGGCTGGTGCGGCTGGGCGACGGCACCGACGTCAGCCACGCCAAGGTCGCCGACGCGCTGGGCCGCCTCTGGCCCTACACCGGCGAGATGTTCGAGCG
>CBFGPE010000254.1:0-4077 GCA_965650625.1 uncultured Azospirillum sp.
TCGATGACGTAGATGGTGATGTCGGCCAGTTCCGGCGAGAAGGTCGCCGCGAGGTTGTCGCCGCCCGATTCGATGAAGATCAGGTCGAGGTCGGGGAACTTTGCGTTCATCTGGTCGACGGCGGCGAGGTTGATCGAGGCATCCTCACGGATCGCGGTGTGCGGGCAGCCGCCGGTCTCCACCCCCATGATCCGTTCCGGCTTCAGCGCACCGGAGCGGGTGAGGAATTCCGCATCCTCCTTGGTGTAGATGTCGTTGGTGATCGCCGCGACCTCCCAATCGTCGCGCATGCGCTTGCACAGAGCGTCGGTCAGCGCGGTCTTGCCGGAGCCGACGGGGCCGCCGATGCCGACGCGAAGCGGACCGGCGTGGCTCTTTTCGATAGCGGGGAGAGCGCTCATGAGCGGAACAGCCTCGTATATTGGGTTTCGTGGATCATCGAGGTCCAGTCGACGGCCATCGCCCGGCCGCCGAGATCGTCCAACGGGGCGGCAAGTGCCGCCTCCGCCGCGCCATGCGTGATGGGGTCGAGCGCCGCCTGCGCCCGTTGTCCGTCGGTCTGGCCCAGCGGCACCAGCCGGACGCCGGCCGACACCAGATTGGCGGCGAAGGCATGCAGATAGGCGGTCAGCGCCGGCCCCTCCGCCACGCCGATCAGCGCCGACACCAGCGCCACCGCCACCGCATAGGCGACCGGCCGGCCGGTGGCGGCGATCACCGCATCCCAGCGCGGCAGTTCGTCGAGCGGCCATGCGGCGCGGATCGCCAGCAGGAAGGCTTGCCCCTGTGCTCGCGATTCGAGCGCGGTCTCGGCAGTGGCGCGCAGGATGTCGGCCCGCTCCACCGCCCAGGCGAAGCCGGCCTCGTCACCGGTCCACACGGCGCGATGGGCGGCAGCGAACAGCATGCCATCGGTGCGACCGGCGCCGTGGCGCAGGATGCCGTCGAGCCAGACGATCATCGTCGCCCGGTCGCGCACCAGCCCCTGCTCCACCGCCGCCTCGATCCCATGGCTGTAGGAGAAGCCACCGACCGGAAAGCTGGGCGACAGCCACGCCAGCAGGCGCGTCAGGGCGTGGGTGGAGACGCTGTTATCGACTTCAGTGCGAATGCCCATGCCCGCCGCCATGCGAATGCCCGCCATAGGCGCCGCCTTCCGGCATGAAGGGTGCGGTCACGTCGCGCACCTCGGCTCCCAGCCCGCGCAGCATGTCCTCGATCACATGGTCGCGGCGCAGACGGATGGTATCGCCAACGATCTGCACCGGCAGGTGGCGGTTGCCAAGATGCCAGGCGACCCGCGCGAAGGCCTCCACCGGGCCGGGCACGCGGACCTCCATCAACTCCTCCGCGGCGGCGACCACACGCAGGAAGCTGCCGTCAATCAACTCCAGCCCATCGCCGTCGTCCAGCGCCACCGCCCGCGGCAGGTCGAGCAGGAAGGCGCCGCCGGCATCGTCGGTCATCGCCATGCGGCGGCGGAAGCGGTCGTCGAAGGCGAGCGTCACGGTGCCGGCCGCCTGCTCGACAGGCCAATGGCCGCGGGCATGGACTCGGGTGGCGCGGCGGGTGGGATCGGTCATCAGCTAAAGCCGTTCGAAGGGGGTCGGGTGGCCGAAAAAGCGGCCGGCCAGTTCGCTGACCAGCGCCGCATCCCCGGTGGTGAAGAATTTCAGGCCCTGCTCCGCCGGATCGGGCCGGTATTCGGGGTGGCGGTCGAGATACTGTTCCAGCGAGCGGGCGGTCAGCGTCGGCTGGCACAGCACCTCCACCCCCGGCGGCAGGGCGCGGGCGAACAGGTGGCGGACCAGCGGGTAATGGGTGCAGCCCAGCACCACCGTGTCCAGCGGCTGGTTGCCCATCTTGTCCAGCAGGACGCGGACATAGCCGGCGACCGCCGGTTCGATCTCGTCATCCGACGCGCCGCGCTCGATCAGCGGTACGAGGTCGGGGCAGGCCTGCTGCACGACGCGGACGGAGGGGGCGCGCTTGCCGATCTCCCGCGGGAAGGAGCCGGAATTGACTGTTGCCGCGGTGGCGAAGATGCCGACGCTGCGCGGCTCGGCCAGATGGTCGGGCGGAACGGTGTCGATCATCCACGGCACGCGGGTGATCGCCTCCACCATCGGCACCAGCACGCCCAGCACGTTGCGGCCGGGATGGGCCGACGGCAGCCACTCCTGCTGCAGCCGTCGCAGCGCCACCGCGGCGGCGGTGTTGCAGGCGATGACGACCAGCCGGCATCCCTGGGCGAACAGCCGGTCCATCCCGGCGATGGTCAGCCGATAGATGTCGTCCTCGCTGCGCGGGCCGTAGGGAGCGGCGGCATGGTCGCCGAGATAGACGAACGGCCGGTCGGGTGCGGCGTCCACCAGGGCGCGCAGCACCGTCAATCCGCCATGTCCTGAGTCGAATACACCGATCAACTGTTTGAGCCTTCGCAACCATTACCCTCTCCCGCCCCGGGAGAGGGAGCCTACCATCAGAACAGGAAATACCGCTGCGCCATCGGCAGGACCTCGGCCGGTTCGCAGGTCAGCAGTTGCCCGTCCGCCCGCACCTCGTAGGTTTCCGGGTCCACCTCGATATGCGGGGTGGCGTCGTTGTGGATCATGTCCTTCTTGCCGACGGTGCGGGTGCCCTGGACGGCGATCAGTTCGCGGTGCAGGCCAAGCTGGCGGCCGACCTCCAGTTCCATCGCCTTGGCGCTGACGAAGGTGACGCTGCTGGCCTGCATCGCCCGACCGAAGGCGCCGAACATCGGGCGGTAATGCACCGGCTGCGGCGTCGGGATCGAGGCGTTGGGATCGCCCATCAGCGCGGCGGCAATGGTGCCGCACTTGATGACCATGTCCGGCTTCACCCCGAAAAAGGCCGGCGACCACACCACCAGATCGGCCAGCTTGCCGACCTCGACCGACCCGACGACATGGCCGATGCCGTGTGAAAGCGCCGGGTTGATGGTGTATTTGGCGATGTAGCGCTTGACTCGGAAATTGTCGTTGTCGCCGATCTCCTGCGGCAGCCGGCCGCGCTGCAGCTTCATCTTGTGAGCGGTCTGCCAGGTACGGATGACCACCTCGCCCAGCCGGCCCATCGCCTGGCTGTCCGACGAGATCATGGAGAAGACGCCCAGGTCGTGCAGGATGTCTTCCGCCGCAATGGTCTCGCGCCGGATGCGGCTTTCGGCAAAGGCGACGTCCTCCGGAATGCGCGGGCTGAGGTGATGGCACACCATCAGCATGTCCAGATGCTCGTCCACCGTGTTGATGGTGAAGGGCCGCGTCGGGTTGGTCGAGCTGGGCAGCACGTTGGCAAGGCTGGCCACCCGGATGATGTCCGGCGCATGTCCACCGCCCGCCCCTTCGGTGTGGAAGGTGTGGATGGTGCGGCCCTTGAACGCCGCGATGGTGTCCTCGACGAAGCCCGATTCGTTCAGCGTGTCGGTGTGGATCGCCACCTGGACGTCCAGCTGATCGGCCACCGTCAGGCAGGTGTCGATGGCGTCGGGCGTGGTCCCCCAATCCTCGTGCAGCTTTAGCCCGCAGGCGCCGGCGGCGATCTGCTCCAGCAGCGCGTCGGGGCGGCTGGTGTTGCCCTTGCCGAAGAAACCCAGATTGATCGGCAGCCCTTCGGCGGCCTGGAGCATCCGCTCCATATGCCAAGGCCCCGGCGTGCAGGTGGTGGCGGAGGTTCCGGCGGCCGGGCCGGTGCCGCCGCCCAGCATGGTGGTGACGCCGCTGTTCAGCGCCTCGTCGACCTGCTGCGGGCAGATGAAGTGGATGTGGGCGTCGATGCCGCCGGCGGTGACGATCTTGCCCTCGCCCGCGATCACCTCGGTGCCCGGACCGATGATGATGTCGACGCCGGGCTGGATGTCGGGGTTGCCGGCCTTGCCGATGGCGGCGATGCGCCCGCCGGTGATGCCGATGTCGGCCTTGACGATGCCCCAATGGTCGATGATCAGGGCGTTGGTGATGACGGTGTCGACCGCCCCCTGGTGACGCGAGCGCTGGCTTTGCCCCATGCCGTCGCGGATCACCTTGCCGCCGCCGAACTTCACCTCCTCGCCATAGA
>CBFGPE010000255.1:0-4052 GCA_965650625.1 uncultured Azospirillum sp.
ACTACAAGATGCCGGCGACCATCGACGATCCGGGCATCCTGCCGGAGATCGCCGATGCGCTGAAGACGCTGGGCTACGCCAAGGCCAGCAATACGCCGGCCTGATATGGCGAACGGAAACGGGCGGCCTTCGGGTCGCCCTTCTTCATTTTGGGACCGGGATTAGAGTCAGTCCGATGCTTATTGAAGCATCGGACTGACTCTAGCCTCCTGATTTTCCGTGCGATTCACGCTTCAGACGATTCCGTCTGAACCGATCGCACTCTAGCAGTGTGCGGAAAAAGTCTCGTTGGAGGCCAAGAGCTACAATATGCGGTGTTCGCCTTTGTGGGTCGGCCACAACATAAAGGCCCCCTACCTCCTTTGCCCGACTTTTTCCGCAGCCTGCTAGCCGGAGACGACCGACAGATTCTCCGGCTCTTCGCTGCCGAGGTCGAGCAGGGGCAGAAAGCTTGCCGGCTCCTGCGCGCCGGACAGCGCATAGCGGCGGTTGAAGATGTAGCAGGGCACCGCCTGCAGCCCCATTTGCCGGGCCAGCGCATCGGCGGCAAGGACCGACGCCGATTCGGCATCGGTGGACAGCTGGCGCCGTGTCTCGACGAAATCCATCCCCAGCCCGGCGGCGACGCTGGCCAGCGCGTCCGGGTCGCCGATGTCGACGCCCTCGACGAAATAGGCGGCGAACAGCGCGTCGGCCATGGCGTTGCCAAGCCCCAGGCGCCCGGCGATGCGGACCAGACGGTGCGCGTCGAAGCTGTTGGGCGTGCGCTGGATCCGGTCGAGCGCCAGCGGCAATCCGTCGCGTGCCGCCGTATCCTCCACCACCCGGTGAATCTGCCGAGCCCGTTCCGTCCCGCCGAACTTGGCGGCCAGATAGTCGTCGCGCGACATCCCGCCGCGCGGCATGTCCGGGTTCAGCTGGAACGGCTGCCAGCGGATTTCCGGGCGCAGGTTCGGCCGCTGCATCAGTGCGCGGTCGAGCCGGCGCTTGCCGATGTAGCACCAGGGGCAGATCAGGTCGGCGAAGGTTTCGATCAGCATGGCGTCACTATCCGCGCCTCCTCCACATGGAGCAACCGCTTCTTCCGTCTCATCCCGCGGGCCGGAAGGGACCTGCAACCGTTTGTTAACCGAGTTGGCCCAACAGTCCTGAACAGTACCGCCGATGTTTGCAAGGTCGGCGGACACATCCCGGTGGGCGATTCCCGATGAGCAATTCCTATGTCGACGGCAAGGTGCGCGAAGCGATCCTGGCGGCCAAGGGCAGCCGGATGAATGCGCAGAAGATCCTGATGGCCTGGGCCGTCGAGGATCCCGACCTGCTGCGCGGCATCGCCCAACCCTTCCTGAAGGCCATCGCCGCCGCCGCCATCGAACGCGCCGGTCGTCCGGCCAGCAACAGGCCGGCCGCGCGTCCGGCCGCCGCCGGCGGGACGGGGGGCGGCCGTCCGTCGGCATCCGGCCTCAGCCGCGATGCGCTTGAGAATCTGCTGAACCAGCTGGGCCGCGAGCCGGAGGAACAGCCGACTCCGCAGCGCGCAACACCTGCCGGCAAGTCCGCGCCTGCGGGGAAGGGCGCCACCATTCACAACGCACCGGCCAACGGCCCGAATCATGAAAAGGCGATGATGGCGATCGCCAAGGCCTTCGTCGCCAAGAAGGTGCGCTGACGCCTTACGACCCGTTGTTGGCCGTATAGGGGGTGGCGTCGTCGAACCAACTCCGCTTGCGCGGCAGCGTCCGGATGTCCGGCGGCGGACTGGCCAGTGCGGTATTGCCGTTGCGGTAAGGATCCGGGATGTGGTGGCACTCGACGTCGGCCAGCGTGCGGTAACAATAGAGCCGCGACCGGTCGACCTCGACCTTGTCGGGGCAATAATCGCCGTCCTTCTCGAAGCTGAGGATCGAACAATCGCGCCCGGTTGCCGCCGACACGATATGGTCGCCGATGGTCTTCTTGGTCGCATTCAGCGTCACGACATCGGCACCCGCCGCCGCCAGCCCAAGTGGGGAGGTGCAGCCGGCCAGCGCCCATGCCGAAATCGCGAGCGACAGGACAAGCCGACCCCGCCTGGACCCCGTTCGCGCCGCACCCCTACCTGCGCTCACCATCCGCAATTCCTTTTGCCAAGCCCTTTTACCAAGTATGGGCCACCCGATCCTGCACATTGCGCGCGACCCCGGTTAACGAGCGGTGAATTCGCCGATGGGTCAGTCCTCAACGAAGCAGGGTGCAGATGCGCGCCCGGCACTGCACGACGACGAAGGCGTCCTTGTCTTCGGTGCAGCCGACCTTGAAGGTCGTCGATCCTTCCCGCCCGACGGTGTAGCGCAGCACCTCGACCTTCGCCGGCGTGCAGTTGCCCATCGACTTGGCGATCTCCTTCGCCTCGGCCTGGGCGGCCGACACATTGGCAGCTGCCGTGGCGGGGCCGGCCGCCACGAAAACGGCGATGGCGGGCAGAACGGCGATGAGACGGAAGATGGGCGATTCGCGAAACGTCATGGCCGGACTATCGCACGGGGTAGGGTGGTTCCGGAAGGGCTGCCTCCGAAATGTCGCAGCGATGCGAATCCCGCCGCGCAGGAATGACGAAGCTGCTATTCTCGGCTCGAAGCGCAAACGGGACGGAGCCTCGCCGCCCGTTGCCAAATATGGGTGGGGAAACGCATGACCTTGAATGAACGCCGGCTCGGCGACCGCATCCTTGCCGCGCTGGAGCTGGCGCTGGAACAGAAGCATCTCGACGTTGCCGAACATCTGGCCCGCGCGCTGGAAGAGACGCTGACCCGCTTCGGCGGACCGGATGCTGTCGACCACCGCGAGCTGTCCGCCGGCATGCTGCAGGCGTTCGACCGGCTGGAGACCCTGCGTCGCGACGCCCACCGTCTGCCCTGAGCGGGCGGGCCGGACATCCCGATACCGCCGGCTCCGCCTCCAGCGAATTTTTTGCAATTTGGTGATTGACAGGCGGCGGGCGGGGCGACTACAAACCGCCCACCGAACGACGGGGGCCTTCAACGGTTCCGGTTAAAAACACTAAGCGGTTCAAGCCTTTGGCTCTGTGACAGTGCGGTGTTTTGAAACAAGTCGCTCTGCGCGGGTGTAGCTCAGTTGGTTAGAGCGCCGGCCTGTCACGCCGGAGGCCGCGGGTTCAAGTCCCGTCACTCGCGCCACTTTCTTTTTCAAATTGCGCGTAACGCGCCAGTATGTCCAAAGGACTCGCAAACCGCGGGTCCTTTTTCGCATGCGTATCGTCTTTCCTTTTCCCCGTTTTAAAAACGTGGTATTACCAAACTCTCTCGCAGGGACCTGCTTGTCCTTCCGCGTGGTGAAAAGCGATTCAAAGCGCTTTCCTTGCCCACGGTCTCGGCATATATTCCGGCCCGTCTGATGGGCTAATCCAAGGCATGGCTGCCACGGCTTTGCGCTTCCGCCGATTTCCCGGCCGGAACGGCGCCCGTGGTCGTGGGCTTATGGGAGGAACGCGGTGTCGACTCCGCTGATCATTGAGTATCTTCCGATCCTGGTGTTTCTGCTGATCGGCATCGCGCTGGCCGCGGTGATGGTGGGGGCATCCTACGTCATCAGCCCGAAGAACCCGGACGCCGAGAAGGTCTCCCCCTACGAATGCGGCTTCGAGCCGTTCGAGGACGCGCGCACCAAGTTCGACGTGCGGTTCTACCTGGTCTCGATCCTGTTCATCATCTTCGACCTGGAAGTCGCCTTCCTGTTCCCGTGGGCGGTCGCCCTGGGCGACATCGGGCTGTTCGGCTTCTGGTCGATGATGCTGTTCCTGGGCATCCTGACCATCGGCTTCATCTATGAGTGGAAGAAAGGAGCTCTGGAATGGGAGTAGAGGTCGCCAAGCCGCTGGCGCCGATTCCGCCCGGACCGGAACAGGACGCCTACATCCGCGCGGTCTCGGACGAGATCCAGGACAAGGGCTTCGTGCTGGCGAAGTACGAGGACCTGCTGGCCTGGGCCCGGACCGGCTCGCTGTGGCCGATGACGTTCGGCCTGGTCTGCTGCGCGGTGGAGATGATCCACGC
>CBFGPE010000256.1:0-4017 GCA_965650625.1 uncultured Azospirillum sp.
AAAGCGCGCCTGCGCCGCCTTCACGCGGGCGATCAGGGCGTTCAGGTCGGAAAGGGTCGTGACGGTCATGGTCATCATCCACTTGCTGTCCGGGCACTTGCTGTCCGGGAGGCGCCGTTCGGGCGCGCCGCCGCGCTCCGGCCCCCTCCAGAGATCGTCTGAAGCGTCCGGTGCGCGGCCAGGATTGTGAAAAGAAGCGGTTTGGGGGTCAGAAGCCGCCGGCGAGATCGGCCAGGGCGTCGCGGTCCAGCAGTTCCAGCTTGCCGCCGACGAGGATACGGATCAGGCGGGTCGACTTCAGCTTGGTCAGGGTGCGCGACACGGTTTCGGTGGTCAGGCCGAGATGGTCGGCGATGTCGCTGCGGCCCATCGGCAGGTCGATGGTGCGGTCACCATGCTTGCGGTCGCTGAGGCGCAGCAGGAAGGTGGCAACCTTCTCGCAAGCCGTCTTGCGGCCGAGCAGAACCATCTGGTCCTGCGCCGCCATCAGCTCCGACGTGGTGGCCGACAGCAGCTTGCGGGCGAAGGCCGGCTGGGCATCCATCAGGGCGTCCAACTCCAGGCGCGGGATGCGCTGGATGGTGGTCGCCGTCACGGTTTCGGCGGTGTAGAGATACTGGGAGGCGAAGGCCAGCCCCATCATGTCGCCGGCCTGCAGGAAGCCGATGATCTGGCGCCGGCCGTCGGGCAGCATCTTGTAGAGGCGGACCATGCCGCTCATCACCCGGAACACCGAACCGGCGGCGTCGCCTTCGCTGAACAGCGTGGTTTCGCGCTCGTAGACCTTGGCATGGCCCAGGCCGGCGAGCGGGTCGGCGGGGTTGCGCGGCTGGAGGGCACCCAGGCCGGAGGCCGGCGACATCGCCAGGGCGGAGACCAGGTAACCAGGAACGGCGCGGTTGGCATGGGCGGCAATGGCGGCGTGCGTGGACATGGTAACCTCGGCCTTGACGGTGCGATGCGGTCCGGTTGGTCCGGGGTGCATCCGATGACCAGAAGCTAACTGTCCCCCGCCGTGCTGTGCAGTTCGGTGATGTACCTAAGGAAGTTTGCGTAGGTAAGTGTACGTACGTAAACGGCCGTATAAGGGGGCCGGAACTCAGGCGGCGGCGTGGGACGGCATCAGGCCGTTCAGCATGTCGATCAGCTGGTCCTCGTCGAACGGCTTCTCCAGCACGGCGACCACGCCGGCCTCCTTGGCGCGGGCGAAGGTCGCCGGATCGCCGCGGCCGGACACCATGATGACCGGCATTCCGTGCAGGTCGCCGCGATGGCGCTCCAGGAACTCCAACCCGCTCATCACCGGCATGTGCAGGTCGAGAACGAGGCAGCCCTTGGGGTTGCCGTCATAGCCGTCGAGGAACTCGCGGCAGGACGAGAAGTCCCGCACATCGAAGGAGAAGGCTTCCAGCAGGGCCTTCAGGGAGTCGCGGACCGGCTCATCGTCGTCGACGATGTGGACGATCCCGGCACCCGGCATCCCGCCCGGCCCGTTGTCCAATTGATCCATGACGGCCTCCGAACTTCCATGCAGACACAAGGGCGCCGACGGTGCGGCGCGTCATGGAAGATAAAATGCGGCGGGGGGCGCCGATATACGGACCAATGCGTATGCGGCGCGCTTTTGATGCAGATCAGCCTTGATGGAGATCAGGCTTTATGGAGATCACAGGCCGCCAGGAACCACGCCGGCGGCGATCGCCATGCGCACCAGGGTCGGCAGGCTGTCGGCCTGCATCTTCTCCATCACCCGCGCGCGGTGGATTTCCACGGTGCGCGGGCTGATCGACAATTCGAAGGCGATGACCTTGTTCGACTTGCCGGCCACCAGCCAGCGCAGAACGTCATGTTCCCGCGGCGTCAGGGCGGACAGGCGGGCCAGAACCTCCGGCGGGGCGGAGGCGGCGGGGGGCGGATCCGGCTGTTCGGGGGCCGCGGCCGGCGGGGCGGCGGCCGGTGTCCTGCCTTCCGCCGAGCGGGCCAGGGCGGAGCGGACGGCGGCGAGCAGCGATTCCTCCTCGAAGGGCTTCTCGACGAAATCGACCGCCCCCGCCTTCATGGCACGCACGGCGAGCGGCACGTCGCCATGACCGGTCATCACCACCACCGGGATGGCGCGGCCGTCGCGGACCAGCCGTTCCTGAACGTCGAGGCCGCTCATCTGCGGCATGCGGACGTCGACCAGCAGGCAGCCCGGCCGCGATGGGGCGTCGGACTCCAGGAAGGCCAGCGGGGTGGAGAAGCTTTCCGCCTGGAAGCCGGCGCATTCCAGAAGGATCTGGAGGGAATCGCGGATGGCGTCGTCGTCGTCGACGATGAAGACGGTGAGCTCGGCGGTCATGTCGGTTGCGGCATCGGATTTGGTGTCAGCGGGCATCGTCGGACTCCGATGCGGCCGAGGAGGACAGGGGGACGGTGAAGGCAAAGCTGGCGCCGGTCGCCGGCGGTTCGGCCGGCGGTTCCAGCCACAGGCGGCCGCCATGCGCCTCGATGATCGAGCGGCAGATCGACAGGCCCAGTCCCATGCCGCCGGTCTTGGTGGTGACGAAGGGCTGGAACAGCTGGGCGCGCACCGTCTCCGGCACGCCGGGACCGGTGTCGAGGACGGCAACGCGGCGGAAGTCGGGCTCGTCCGGATCGGGACCGGTGCGGACGGTCAGCACCCGCTGGTCGCTCTGTGCGCCGCCCATGGATTCGATGGCGTTGCGGACGAGGTTGAGGATCACCTGCTGGACCTGGACCTTGTCGATCAGCACCTGCGGATCGCCGGCGTCGAAGTCGAAGCGCACATGCAGGCCGCGCTCCTTGGCGCCGACCAATGCCAGTGCGCTCGCCTCCTCCACCACCTTGTTGAGCGATTCGACGGAGCGGTGGGTCTGGCCCTTTTCGATGAAGCTGCGCAGGTGGCGGATGATCTGGCCGGCGCGGGTGGCCTGGGCGCTGGCCTTGTCGACCATGTCCATCGCCTTGACCACCGTTTCCGGGCGCTCCATCAGCCGCTTGGCCGCCTTGGCATAGTTGATGACGGCGGTCAGCGGCTGGTTCAGTTCGTGGGCCAGCGTCGAGGCCATCTGCCCCATGGCGCTGACCCGGCTGACATGCAGAAGCTCCGACTGCAGTTCCTGCAGACGGCGTTCGGTGGCCTGCCGTTCGGTCAGGTCGCGGACGAAGCCGGTGAAGCAGCGCCGGCCGGCGAGCAGCACCTCCCCCACCGCCAGCTCCATCGGGAACACCGACCCGTCGCGGCGCTGGCCCGACACGATGCGGCCGATGCCAATGATCCGCCGCTCCCCCGTCCGCTCGTAGCGCTCGAGATAGCCGTCATGCTGCTCGCGGTAGGGCGAGGGCATCAGCATGTTGATGTTGCGGCCGATGACCTCCGCCGCCGTCCAGCCGAACAGCCGTTCGGCCGCCGGGCTGAAGGATTCGATCAGCCCCTTCTCGTCGATGACGATGATGGCTTCGGGCACGGTCTGGAGGATGGAGGTCAGCCGCGCCTCGCGCTCGCGCAGCGCCGTTTCCGCCTGTTTGGCGGCGGTCAGGTCGCGGATGATGCCGATATAGACGGGGTCGCCGTCCTGGCCCGCCTCGCCCACCGACAGGTCCATGGGGAAGCAGGAGCCGTCCTTGCGCTGGCCGGTCACCTCGCGGCCGATGCCGATGATCCGCCGCTCTCCGGTGCGGTGATAGCGCTCCAGATAGCCGTCATGCTCCTCCCGGTAGGGAGAGGGCATCAGGATGTTGACGTTGCGGCCGACCACCTCCGCCGCCGTCCAGCCGAACAGCCGTTCGCAGGCGGGGTTGAAGGACGTGATCCGGCCACGGGCGTCTATGATGACGACCCCGTCGGGCACAGTGTCCAGCATCGCCTGCAACTGCGACAGAGCCCCCCGGCTGGCTTCCCGGTTCTCTGGCCGGTTATTATTGTTGGCCACGTCTCACCCTCGACCTCTCGTCCCTCTTCAGTCACAGAGTAGTTGAGTGCAACCGTTGGTCAAGGCTGGCAATCAGGGGAGC
>CBFGPE010000257.1:0-3967 GCA_965650625.1 uncultured Azospirillum sp.
GGCGACGACCGATTGCGGGATCATCGGCATGTAGAGGAGGACGCGGTCGCCCTTCTCCACGCCCTGGGCGCGCAACGCGCCGGCGAAGCGGGCGACCTGGTCCTGCAACTCGGCATAGGTGATGGTCTGAACGGTCTGGGTGACCGGGCTGTCATAGATGATCGCTGCCTGGGCACCACGCCCGCCTTCCACATGGCGGTCTACCGCGTTGTAGCAGGTGTTCAGCTCCCCGCCGGTGAACCAGCGGTAGAAAGGCGCGTTGCTGTCGTCCAGCACCTTGTCCCATGGCTTGAACCAGGAGATGTCCTTCGCCGCCTCTCCCCAGAACCCGGCCGGGTCCGACAAGGAGCGGGCATGCATCTGGTCGAAAAGCTCGGCAGTGGTGGTGCTGACGATCGCGCTCATGGCAGGGCGTCCCTCGTTCTATTTTGGTACTATTCGGTGCGCATTTCCTCTCGGCCGCGAAACGATCAGTTCCGCCGCCTCCACAATCTGCGACAAAAGCATAAGTGCAGGCAAATGTCAGAAGGTCGGGGGTGCGGCGAGCTGTCGCATTCCCCATTCGTGAAACGATGTTCCGGGAATTGGAATAGCCCTGCTGTTTCAGAAGGAAACGCACACCGGCCGGATGGCCAGCCCGACCGACTGCTGGTGGAAGCGGGCCTTGTACAGATCGACGATTTCGTGGATCAGCCGCAGCGTCGCCGGGTCGCCATCGGCCAGCAGAGTGAGGATTTTGCTGGGCTCCCGCACCAGATGGCCGGTCTGAATGTCGCGCCAGTGGCCGGAGGCGTCGACGACGGTCAGCCCGTTGGGAAAGCGTGGCGTCACCTCCCGGTCAAGGAAGTCGGTCCATTCGCGATCGCTGACGCCAAGCTCGTTGCCGATGTTGCGTCCAAAGAACAATTGCGCCTCGATCATCGCGCCGGCCGCATAGGCTTCGCACGCCGCTGGTGACACCGTCGGCGCCGGCGCCAGTTGGGCCGCGGCGGGGCCGGTCAGCAGAAGAAGCGAAAGGACGGCGGACGACAGGCCGGCACCATGGTGCAGGACGGGGCGGTTGAAGAGACGCATGAGCGATTCTCCGTTCGGGCGGGAGATGGAGCGTCGGCAGTGCGATCAGCGACGCTCTGGTCAGGACGCCCCTGGACCGTTATGCATGGAACATGGCCGTCGATCCACCCATCACCGGGATTCGCCCGATCCTGACCGTCGTTCATGGCAACGGCGAGCGCCTGATCGTGGCTCGTCTCACCAACCTGGGCGGCGGCAGCCAGTCCAACCGCTTCGTCCTGCGCCGCGCCGATTTCCGTGCGCCGTGGGAGCAGCCGGAGAAGGGCTACTTCGGCTATGCCGAGGTCGCCCGCGCCCTGGACGCCAACGGCTGGCGCGGCTGCAGCATCGAAGCGATGGCGACCACCGACCTGGAGGAACGCCGCGCCCGCCAGCTCGCCCGCAAGAAGCTGCACCTGCAATGCGTGGAAGCGGCGATCCGGCGGGCGCAGGAGGGGGAAACGTCCGGAGCAGGCTAAGCTCAGCGCTCAGCACTTCCCCAGCGCCCTCATGCGCCGATCGAAATCGGCTGCGAGATCGGCAAGCGTCACTTGGCCAAGATGGCGGACGAGCACCGCCTCCGCCTCACGCAATGCCCCGTCGAGGGCGGCATTGACGGCCTGCTCCACCAGGCAGCTCGGCTCGTCCGCGGTTGGACCGATGGCGAAGACTCCCGGTTCCCCCAATGCGCGGTGAATGTCCAGCAGAGTGATCCCGTCGAGCGGCCGTCCCAGCCGCCAGCCGCCGCCATGGCCCTTTTCCGACCGCACATGGCCGGCCTCGCGCAGCCCCGCCATGGTCCGGCGGATGACCACCGGATTCGTGTTCAGCATCTCAGCGATCGCCTCCGACGTCAGCGCACCGTCATGCCGGTCCATATGGATCAGCACATGCAGCATGCGGGAAAGGCGGCTGTCCTGTCTCATCGCTGATCGATCCTTTCGGGGGTGACGCCGGCGGCCGATCAACTCAGGCCACTTCATAAGTTACATGGCACATTGACCACGCCCTTTCATGTAACTTATCGTGTGTCGTGACTGGACGCGGACGGCGCGCCGGTTAATTCCGTGGAAAGGCACAGGCATGAACGGAAACGACACGACGACCTATGACGCCATCATCGTCGGCGGCAGCTATGCCGGCATCGCCGCCGCGCTGCAGCTGGCCCGCGCGCGCCGCCGGGTGCTGGTGATGGATGAGGGGTTGCGGCGCAACCGCTTCGCCAGCCACTCGCATGGTTTCCTCAGTCAGGATGGCCGTCCGCCGGGAGAAATCGCCGCCGAAGCCCGCGATCAGTTGATGCGCTATCCGACCGTCACCTGGATGACCGGTCGGGCGGAACAGGCCGCCGGGACGAGCGAGGGTTTTCAAATCACCGACGCTGACGGCATCCGTTACCGAGGGCGCCGGCTGCTGATCGCCGTCGGTGTGGTCGACGAGCTGCCGTCGATTCCCGGTCTGGTGGAACGTTGGGGACGCTCCGTCTTCCATTGTCCCTACTGCCACGGCTATGAGCTGATGCAGGGCCGTATCGGTGTCGTCGCCGTGTCCGGGCTATCCATGCACCACGCGCTGATGCTGCCGGATTGGGGACCGACGACACTGCTGCTGAACGGGACGTTCGAGCCCGACGCCGACCAGTCGGCCCATCTGGCGCGGCGCGGGGTGGCCGTCGAGACCGCGCTCATCAGCGGGATCGACGGCGATCCGCCGGAGGTCTCGCTCGCCGACGGACGCAGATTGCCTTTCGCCGGACTGTTCGTGCTGCCGCGAAGCCGCGTTGCAAGCCCGCTGGCCGCACAGCTCGGGTGCGCGACCGAAGACGGGCCGCTCGGCACCCATATCCGCGTCGACGCGATGCAGGAAACCAGCGTCCCCGGCGTTTTCGCCTGCGGCGATGCGGCACGGGCCGCGGGATCGGTGGCGCTGGCCGTCGGCGCCGGTACGATCGCCGGAACGGCACTGCACCGGTCGCTGCTGTTCTGTGAAGACGACGTCTTGTTCGCCCGCCCCTAACCGATCAGCAGGCCCGCCGCGATGGCCCACATCACCAGGGCAATGGCGCCATCCATCACCCGCCACGCGGCGGGCCGGGCGAACAGCGGGCGCAGCAGCCGGGCGCCATAGCCAAGCGCGAAGAAGAACAGGAAGGACGCCGTCATCGCTCCCAGCGCGAAGGCGCCCCGCGCCTCGGCGAAGCGGGCGGAGACGGAGCCGACCAGCACCACCGTGTCCAGATAGACATGCGGGTTCAGCCAGGTCAGCGCCAGGCAGGTCAGCAGCGCCGGCAACAGTCCGCCTGGCTCGCGGTTGGCCGGGTTCAGCCCGCTGCCGCCGGCCCATGCCGATCGGGCGCTGCGCAGGCCATAGACCACGAGAAAAGCGGCGCCGGCATAGCGCATCAGCGGCTCCAGCCACGGCCAGCGTGCCGCGACGGTGGCGAAACCGCTCACCCCGGCCAGGATCAGGACCGCGTCCGAGAGGGCGCAGGTGGCGCAAATCACCAGCACATGCTCGTTGCGCAGGCCCTGGCGCAGCACGAAGGCGTTCTGCGCCCCGATGGCAACGATCAAGCTGAAGCCCAGGAACAGGCCCGGCAGGAAGGCCGGCAACAGTGCGGCGGGGGAAAGGTCGGTCATCGCATCGGTTCCGGAGTCGGTGGCTGCCATTCCGCTACCACCGGAGCGGCCTTTGCCCTACTTAATCCTGCTTGTCTTAATTAAGCGGAGCTAAGCCATGCTGGACTATCCGCTGTTGGCGGCTCTGGCCGCCGTGATCCGCACCGGCAGCTTCGAGCGTGCTGCCCGGCAGCTGCATGTCACCCCGTCTGCGGTGTCGCAGCGGGTGAAACTGCTGGAAGAGCGGCTGGGCACTGTCCTTGTGGTCCGCAGCCAGCCCTGCACCGGCACCGCCG
>CBFGPE010000258.1:0-3670 GCA_965650625.1 uncultured Azospirillum sp.
CGGAGGCGCTGACCAAGTTCAACGCCTGCAAACCGCTGAAGGAAATCCTCGGCGAACGCTTCATCGAGGCCGTCGCCTGCGTGAAGGAGGCGGAGTATGAGGCCTACAACCGCGTCATCAGCTCCTGGGAACGTGAAAACCTGCTGCTGAACGTCTGACATCGTAGGTTGACGAACAAAGGGGCGGCCCGCGGAGACATCCGTCGGCCGCCCTTTTACGCATCTGGTTCCCTATTCCTGCGCGGGGTCCGCCAGTCCGGCGCCCGCCCGGCGCTCAGCGGATCGTGCCGGACGGCACCCCGTTCGTGCACCGGTTCGTCACGGAATTCCGCAAGTTCGGCCACGAAATCCGGCCGTGTGGCGTTAATCGCCGCCCGTCCTACTCCGACCGGCCCGCAGTCCCACCCCGATCGATCGCCGGCCGTCGTCCCATGCCACGACCGCGCTGACCGGCCGTGTCGGCACAGCCTTAAATTTCAAAGCTGGCGTTAATCCGCTTATGCCCGCCGGAACACGAAATCGAAGACTTTCACAGCAAAGTCGCAGTGTATTTTCGATCCAGTCAGAGGAGGCGGAAGGAGATGCGGGCGCCGCATGGTGTTTCGACCCATGACGTTTAAGCGTCACTGCACTTTGTTATCTCCTTTGAAAATAGTCGACACACCTGACCGTTTTTCGCGGAGACGGCGACCCCCGCCGGCGCCCTGCGCCTTTGATTGCCCCAACGGATAATCCAGGCGAGCGTCACAGGGGCACCGTCTCCACACAATCGATGGGCAACCGATGGATGGCCAAGCATGAGCATGCAACCAGCGATCCCGTCCCTTCGGACCGGCCTCCACGGCGTTGGCTGGGTCCAGCGCAGCATCATCCTGGCGTCGCTGTTCATCGTGCTGACGACGGGACTGCTTGGGTTGGCGCTGCACCGCGGCGGCCATGCCAGCAACCTGACCGACATCCAGAACCTGTTCGTGCTGGAAAACCAGGACCTGATCCCCGTCGACAGCTGGGACCCGATGATCGCGGCGCTCAACTGGCTGCACGAACGGCCCGGCGAGAATGTCTATGAGGGGGTGTTCTTCCAGCAGCGCATCAAGTTCCAATATCCGGTGACCTCGCTGCTGCCGCTGGAGGCGATGAAGGCGCTGGGGGTGCTGAACCTCGTGGCCTTCGAGCGGGTCAACCTGCTGTTCGTGCTGGCGACCGCGGCCGGCATGGCGATCCTGGTGCTGGAGATGGCCACCCACTTGCGCGTGCCGGGCGCGCGCGACGACCGCATGACCCAGGTGCTGCTCGGCGGCTTCGGCTTCGTCGCGACCCTGTGCTTCTACCCGGTGCTGAAGGCCTTCTCGCTGGGGCAGGTGCAGGTCTGGCTGAACGCCGCCTTCGTCTTCGCCTGCATCGCCCTGTTGCGGGACCGGCGCGCCCTGTGCGGCGCCCTGCTCGGCGCATCGACGCTGATGAAGCCGCAGATGTCGCTGTTCCTCGTCTGGGCGGCCTTGCGCGGCGACTGGCGGATGGCGGCGGGCTGGGCGGCGGTGGTGGTGCCGGGCGTGGCGCTGGCGACCCTGTTCTACGGCTTCGCGCCGATGGTCGACTACCTCGACGTGTTGCTGTTCATCGGCCGCCATGGCGAGAGCTATCACGTCAACCAGACCGTCAACGGGCTGGTCAACCGCCTGCTGCACAACGGCAACAACCTCGACTGGTCGGCGGAGGCCTTCGCCCCCTACCACCCGGCGGTCCACATTGCCACGCAGGTTTCCGGCCTCGCCTTCGTCGCCCTCGGCCTGCTGTGGCGCCGGCGCGACCGGGGGGCCGAGCGGATCCTGCCCTTCGTCGTCGCCGGCATCTGCTTCACCGTCGGCTCGCCGGTCGCCTGGGTACATCATTACGGCATCCTGCTGCCGGCCTTCGCGCTGGCCTTCCTGATCCTTCTGGAGCCCGGCCTGCGGCGTCCGGCCGGAGCGGCGGCGCTGCTGGCCGTGGCCTATTTCCTGGCCGGCAACCTGCTGTTCTGGCCGGTCAACGGGCTGGCCGACACGCCGCTGAACGTCCTGCAATCCTACCTGTTCTTCGCCACCCTGATGTTGCTGGCCCTGACGGTCGTTCTGGCCGGCCGGCACGACCGCGCCACCCTGGTCTGGGGCGGGGGCGGGACGGAGGCCGGCGACCGCAGGGACGGCGCCCGTTCGGCCGGCGCTGCCGGCCTGACCGCCACCACCGTCGCGCTCCCCCGCGCCGCCGCGGCCGAAACGCCGGTCCCGCCGCCCACCGCGGAGGAGCCGCCGCTGTTCGTCGATCTCGACGGCACGCTGCTGAAGACCGACCTCCTCTACGAATCGCTGTTCGGCCTGATCAAGGCCCGGCCCTGGGCGGCGCTGCTGGTGCCGGTCTGGCTGGCCGGCGGCAAGGCGCGGCTGAAGGCGGAACTCGCCAGGCGCGTCGACATCGACCCGACCGGCCTTGTCTACAACCCCGCCGTCCTGGAGCGACTGGAGGCCGAGCGCAAGCGCGGGCGCCGGCTGGTGCTCGCCACCGCCGCCCACCACCGCTATGCCGACGCCATCGCCCGCCATCTCGGCCTGTTCGATCAGGTGCTGGCCAGCAATGACGGCGTGAACCTGAAGAGCGAGCGCAAGTACGAGGCGATCCGCGCGCAGGTGCCGTCCGGCGTCTTCGATTACATGGGCAACGACGAGGCCGATTATGCGATCTGGCGCGGCGCCCGCCGCGGCATCGCGGTGGATGCGCCGGCCGCCGTGCTGCGCCATGCCGCCACCCTCTGCCCGCTGGAAACCATCACGACGCCGCGCCGGCCGCGCCTGTTGCTGATCCTGAAGGCGCTGCGCCTGCACCAGTGGCTGAAGAACCTGCTGGTCTTCGTGCCGCTGCTCGCCGGCCAGAAGCTGGGCGAGGTCGGCCCGACGCTGCAGGCGGCGGCGGCCTTCCTCGCCTTCGGGCTGTGCGCGTCGAGCATCTATGTGCTGAACGACCTGCTCGACCTGCCGGCCGACCGGCGCCACCCTCGCAAGCGCCGCCGTCCCTTCGCCGCCGGCGACCTGCCGCTCGACCTCGGCCTGACGCTGATCCCCGGCCTGCTGCTGGCGAGCCTCGCCCTGTCGCTGATGGCGCTGCCGCCGCTGTTCCTGGCGGCGCTGGCGACCTACGCCGCCTCGTCGCTGTTCTACAACCTGTTCGCCAAGAACCGGGTGATCTGGGACGTGATGCTGCTGGCGGGGCTCTATTCGCTGCGCGTGCTGGGCGGCGCCACGGCCACGGCCATCGTCCCGTCCTTCTGGCTGCTGGCCTTCTCCATGTTCCTGTTCCTCAGCCTCGCGATGGTGAAGCGTTATTCGGAAATGGACAGCATGCTGAAGCTCGGGCTGGAGCAGGCGGAGGGGCGCGGCTATGTGACCGCCGACATGCCAGTCCTGCAATCCATCGGCGTGTCGGCCGGCTTCCTCTCGGTGCTGGTGATGGCGCTCTACATCAACAGCCCGGAGGTCGGGCGCGTCTACGACCAGCCGCAGGCGCTGTGGATCATCTGCCCGCTTCTGCTCTTCTGGATCGGGCGGGTATGGCTGCAGACGCACCGCGGGCTGATGCATGACGATCCGGTGGTGTTCGCCGCCGATGCCTGGGAGAACATCCGCTACGGCCGGCCCGAC
>CBFGPE010000259.1:0-3536 GCA_965650625.1 uncultured Azospirillum sp.
CTGCCGATGAGGAAAAGCGGCCGGTTCATTGGTGACCAACGAACCAACGCGAGTTGACCGCACGAACGGCGCAAACGGGAGACGCCGATGAAGAGCTTGGGGGGATAGCATGGTGTGAGAACGCCACCGTTTTTCGGCAGCGCATTGAGGATGGGGTAACTTGGGCCTGACGGGAGACGACGGACCAGATGACGTTACCTTTTTCCGTGATTCACGTATGCCGTCAAAATTGACGGCATACTTCGTTCCACGTCCGGCAATCTCCTCGACTGCGCATCAGACCATTTGGCGTCCAAAGATTATAAACCGCAGGCGCGCAGGACATGCTCCTATTGAAGGCGCTCTCGCTTCCTCAGCGACAAGCGCCGATTTGAACGACCGGCCGCTCGGTTCGACAGCAAGTGAAAGCGGAGGAGGGGTGGGATTGATTCGCTGCGCTCAGCGCTTTTTCACCAAAGCCTTCGGCTTTGACCCTATCCCGCCTTTGCAGCCGCTGCGCGTCTGTCACCAGCTTTGCCGGTTCGCCAAGTGGCGGAGCGACCGGTTTTTTAACACGAAATCTTGTGACGGAATTTTCTTTGTAATCGGCGATCCCGAGATGACTCATGACCGGCAGGTCGAGCAGTTATTACCCAAGTATTGTCGTAAGGGGGTAGGATCAGCGGCCGCAGGAGAGAGGTCGTGGTATTCATTAACGGGAAGAGCTGGACCAGGGGTGAATCCGGTACAATGCCGCGTCCGTGCTCGCGGCGGTGGTCGTCTCCGGAGCCAAACCGGGAGTTTCTTTTGGATCATGGCGTGGCCCTAATTTTGCTGCATCATCTCGGAGATCAGGGGCTGCATCGCCCGCGCAAGAAACTGGTATCCCTCGACGGAAGGATGGACCCGGTCCGGGAGCATGTCCTCCCGGATTCTTCCGTCGGCATCCACGAAACCCGCACTCACGTCCAAGTACCGCACGATGGTCCCGTCAGACAGCCCGGCGATTCGCCGGTTGACTTCCCTGATCACGGCCATCCGGGCCGCCGCATCCCGTTCCTCCCTTTCCTCCGGCTGAAGCCGATATTGATTCAGACGAGGGCCTCGCGGCAGCAGCCCCAGCAGCATGATCTTTGCTTGCGGCAGCAGGCGCTTGATCTGACCGAGGATCTCTTCGATGGCTGCGGAGATCTCCGGCGCCGAGTGACTGGCGGTATTGTTGGTCCCGATCAACAGAACAACCACCTTTGGTTCGATTCCGGCAAGCTCGCCATTCGCGATGCGCCAAAGCACATGCTGCGTCTCATCGCCCCCGATGCCGAAGTTTGCGGGTTGCCAGGCTCCGAAGAAGTCCGCGAAAATCTCCGGCGCGGTCCCCCACCGCTCAGTGATCGAATCCCCCAGGAAAAGCAGCCCGATGCCACCGTTCCGGGCGAGCGCAAGATTCTGGGCGTGTCGGTCCCGAAAGCGCTGGTCCCCCGCCTTTTCGGCCGGCTTGTCCGCCTCAACCCGCCGCGCAGTCAGTTTTGGAACCTGTGACTCGTCCCCGGATGCAACCAGTGCTACGGCCCCGGCCTGGCCAACAAATTGCTGGCTAGAGATGTTGGCCGAGAACAATGATGCCCCGATCAGCGGCCACCTTGCCTCACGGTGGGCGAAAAAGAACTCATCGGCCGTGCGGATCGCCTTGCGGCCCGCCCACAAGCCGATGATGGCGCTGATCAGCAAGTACCCCACCACCAATAGTCCGTCGAGGAGACCTATCCGAATCGATTCCATGGCGGGACTTGTTCGGTTATTCTCCCGGACGAGAGGCGCATCTCGCCATCTCCCACACTAACCTGCCATGTTTCGAGCACTCCCAGAAGTTCCCTGAGCCTGTGAGCCACCTCCGGCCGGGAGGACACATCGCACAACTCGGCGGGATCGCTGTCCAGATGGAAGAGTTGCAGGCGTTCCCGTCCGTTCACCTGGTAGGCGATCAATTTCCAACCATCGACAACCACCGTGCGCTGGCAGTTGCGGTAGAGCGAAAACACCGAGGAGCGGCCTTGGTGGGTTGTGCCCCTGATCGCCGGAAGCAAATTGATGCTGTCAGTCCCGGGAGGCTGGGGAACCCCGGTCGCCGCACACAACGTCGCGAACGTATCGTGCGCGAAAGCCAAACCGTCGAATTCCCGGTCTCGCGGGATTCCGGGCCCGGCGATTACCAACGGGACCCGGATCGAATGGTCGTAAAGGTTCTGCTTTCCCAGCAGGCCGTGCCGCCCCAGCGCCAGGCCGTGATCGGACACATAGACGATTATCGTGTTGTCGCGCTGTCCGGTCCTTTGCAGTTCCTCGATGATCAGGCCCAGCTGGCTGTCATGATGGCTGATCATGCCGTAATAGGCCGCCATTTCATGGCGCAGCGCCCCTTCCTGGATCGGCTTTGGCAGCAAAGTCTCGTCCCGGATGTTTAGCTCGCCATTGTCAAACGCCGGCATGGGGCGCACCGCGGGAGGCAAGGTCAGCGACTCCGCACTGTAGGATTCCTGAAACCCATGCGGCGGGGTGCGGGGATCGTGCGGTGACGTGAGGGAAAGCCAGGCGAAGAAAGGGCGCCGCCGGTCGCGCGCGCGCAGGAAGCACAGCAAGGAATCACAGAAGAGCTCCGTCGAGAAGCCGGTTCCCACCTGGGCCGGGGCACCGGCGATGACCTCGGCCAAGTCGCGAACGGGCACGGCCGTATGGTCGCTCATCCCGCCGCAAAATATCCGCTTTCCCATCTCAAATGAACGCACCAGTGCCGCCTCGTCGTTGTGCCATTTTCCGGTGAGAAACGTCTCGTAACCCGCCTTCCTGAAGCACTCCGGCAATGTCTGGAGCGCCGGGTCGATCGCAACCATTGTCGTGTTATTGCGGTCAACCCGGCCCGCGCGCAGGGTATGCGCTCCTGTCAGCAGGCAGGCTCGCGCCGGCGAGCACACGGCGGCACTGCATCCGCCCATGGTTCGCGCGTGGCGGATCCATGTCCCCTCCCTCACCAAGGCATCCAAGACAGGAGTCTTCACGTCGGGATTCCCAGCCGCGCCGATAGCGTCGTGCTGATGATCATCAACCACCACGTACAACACATTAGGGGGTTGCGAAGAATGATCCATTGCTGAGGATAGACGGGAGGAACTCATAGAGCCGGGAGACACGGGCCTTGCAGGTCATGAGTTGTTTGCTGTTGTGCCTCCCGAATCGATCCAAAGCCTACTGTAACAGTACAGCGAAGTTCTCCATGAAACCCCGCCCCACCCTCAAAGACGTAGCGGCTGCAGCCAGGCTGAGCATATCGGCCGTGTCCCTCGCCCTGCGCAACCCGCGCGCGCTTCCCGCGGGCACCGTGGCCCGCGTTCAGGCAGCGGCCAAGCTGCTCGACTATCGACCGGACCCCATGCTTTCGGCCCTTGCCGCGCACCGGCGGCGCCTGCGCGTGCGCCGCGATTATTCGGTCATCGCCCTCGTGACAAACTGGCCGACTCGCAACGAATGGCTCGTGCGGAATAGTGCGAAGCTGCTCTGGGCAG
>CBFGPE010000260.1:0-3524 GCA_965650625.1 uncultured Azospirillum sp.
CTGCTCTTCGCTCATGACGCGCTCCTCCTTGTTGGCGCGGGAGTATGCGGATGAGGCCTTGCCGCGCAAGGCGTCGCGCCGCGCGCGACCAAAGGTGACGCCTCCGTCATTTTTTGTTGACGCTTCGGGGTTAAGTTGACACTGTTCACATTGCGAAGGCCCGGCACAGGGCCCGCACCCCTTTTGGCCGGAGGAGAAGCGGATGACCGACAAGAACATCACCAAGGACGCCATGTACGACGCGGTGCGTCCGGACGACTTCGAGTCGATGCTCGAGCTCGACCGCTACAACAACCGCTCGACGGCCTTCGACAAGATCATCAGCGCCACCCACGACCACTTCTGGGATCCGCTGGACAAGAACTACATCGACTTCGACGAGCCCTTCGACATGGAGAACGAGCCGCTCGTTCCCGAGGACTTCGTCGTCGCGCTGCAGACCGATTACGTGTCCAACCACCTGTCGGACCCCAAGGAGCGCACCCGCTTCATCAACGAAAGCACCCTGCGCATCTTCTCCTCGATCCTGCACGGCGAGCAGGGCGCGCTGAACCTGTCGGCCAGCCTCTGCCACGTGCTGAAGGACCAGGGCGCGCAGGAATACGCCGCCAACCAGACCCGCGAAGAGGCCCGCCACGTCACCGCCTTCGCCAAGTACATCAAGGCCCGCTGGGGCCGTCCGGTGGAGTGCGGCCCGACCCTGAAGGCCCTGCTGGTCGAGATCATCGACGCGCCGGAGGTCTACAAGAAGATCATCGGCATGCAGATGCTGGTCGAGGGCCTGGCCATGGGCGCCTTTGCCAGCCTGTTCAACTCGATCAACGACCCGCTCGGCAAGAAGCTCTTGCAGCTGGTGATGACCGACGAGGCCTTCCACCACAAGTTCGGGAAAATCTGGGCCGACCGCACCGTGCCCAAGCTTTCTCCTGAAGAGCACGCCATCATCGAAGACTGGGCGGCCCACTGCTTCCAGGCGGTGCTGTTCAACCTGGTCGGCCCGGCCCAGCAGAAGGACCTCTATGAGTCCTTCGGCCTCGACCCGGACAAGGTGATCGCCGAGTTCGCCCAGATCATGACCGACGACCAGCGTCGCGAGAACATGAAGGAGCAGACCAACATCTTCCGCGTGCTGGTCAAGACCCTGCTCAACGCCGGCATCATCACCGAGCGCACCAAGGCCTTCTACGGCATGTATGTCGACCTCGAAGAACTGCGCAACGAAGGCGACCGGATGGTCGGCGACGACATCGCCGAAGACGGCATCCGCTACCTGCAGACCATCAATTTCAAGGACGGCACCCGGCCGGTGAGCATCGCCGCCGAGTAGGGCCTTATCTCCGGCCATCGGCCGACACCGGCCGAAACCCTTTGTGACGCCCCGGAGAAATCCGGGGCGTTTTCTTTTACGAACAGCGCTCTAGATTGCGCCGCATGAAGATCATCGTTGCTCTCGCCGGCGCCGTCGCGCTGGCCGCCGTCCCTGCCATCGCCGCCGCGCCGCAGCCGGCCCATCCCATCGCCGTCAGCTTCTATTCCGGGACCTGGTACGAGGTGGCCCGCACGCCGAACGGCAACCAGAAGGACTGCCAGGCCCCGACCAGCCAGTTCGCGCCCTCCGGGGCCGGCAAGTACCTGATGACCCAGACCTGCCGCCGCGGCTCGCCCTCCGGAACGCCGAAGGTGTGGAAGGCCGAGGGCGCCATCGTGCCGGGCAGCGGCAACGCCAAGTTCAAGGCCAAGTTCTTCGGCCTGGTCAGCCAGGAGTACTGGATCCTCGACACCGGCGGCGACAACAGCTGGGCGATCATGGCCACCCCGGGCGGCAACTACGTCTGGCTGATGTCGCGCAAGGCGGTGATGGCCCCGGCCGCCAAGGCGGCGGCGATCGCCCGCATCAAGGCGCTGGGCTACAACACCGCGAAGCTGGAGCATCCGCGGCAGCCGCCGGCCTAGGAGCCGGCAAGGAGGCGTGCCGCCGTCACATCGGCATTCACCCTGAAACCTGCGTCGCTGGTTCGTTCGACGCTGGTCGCGGTCAGAACGACACGGCCCAAAGCGATAGGCTTGGTGGGCTCTGGCCATCGGACCCTTTGGAACCCGTAGACCGCGACAACTCGGGTCTGACGGGCGTCGACCCGCACGTAGAGGCGCAGATTGCAGCGCGCCCGCGTCTGAACCTCCATTCGACGCATACCCTCCGGCGAGAGGCGCATGACCTCCAGCGCCTTGACCTGGCCCTTGGCCATCTCGGACATGGCGCACCAAGGCGCCGTCTCGACTCCCACAAGCGTGTCGGTGACGTCGATGACCTGTTGCTCCGGCCACCGGCGGTTATCCTGCGGATAGGCTTGGTTCGAGAAGCCGTAGGGATGCGGCGCGTAGGCGCCAACCGTGGCCAGAAGCCCGCGGCGATGATCGATATCGCGCACCGCCGCTTCATCGCCGTTGACCGCCCAAGGCGGAGAAACCTCTATTGGCGGTGGTCCGCCATAGACGGCGGTATCGCCAGACTCCGGCGTAACCGCCCTTGCGGGAGCCGTTCGGGACGATGGTGGCTCGCAGCCAACAGCCATAATCAGAACGGGGAGAAGCAGGAGTTCGCGCATGATCGATGGGAACATCCAAACATTGGCGATCACTTTACGCGCGGCTTGACCCGGAACACAACCGGAACATAAGGTGCCGGCCATGGAGGCCGTTCTCACCCTCGTCACCCTCAGCCGGCCGGAGACTACCTCCGCCGTCACGCGTGGCGCGGCGCGGCTGGTGGCGGCGATGGGCTATGCGCCGCTGGCCGAGGTCGGGCTGCCGAACGGGCGGCGGGCGGACCTGATGGCGCTGGGCCCCAAGGGCGAGATCGTCATCGTCGAGGTCAAGTCGACCCCCGAGGATTACCTCTGCGACCGTAAATGGGGGGAGTACCTGCCCTATTGCGACGCCTTCTACTTCGCGGTCGGGCCGGAGTTTCCGCAAGGATTGCTGCCGGAGGAGCCGGGGCTGATCGTCGCCGACGGCTTCGGCGGGGCGGTGCTGCGCGACGCCCCCCTGACGCCGCTGGCAGCGGCGCGGCGCAAGGCGCTGACCCTGGCGTTCGGGCGGCTGGCGGCGATGCGGGCGTTGGGGAGCTAGCACGATCAACCTCCCTCCCCGAATGGGGAGGGCAGGCGAGGCGGAGCCTCGCCGGGTGGGGCAGTGGGTATGACTGACAGACCGTTTAAGCCACCGGTCGAGCGAGCCAGGGAACTGCGATCGAGCATGACGCGTCATGAGGCGCGGATGTGGGGCTGGTTGCGCACGCTTCGGAAGGAAGGATTCCACTTCCGGCGGCAGGCGCCGTTCCATGGGTACTTCCTGGATTTCGTCTGCCTGAGCCGGAAACTGGTCATCGAATTGGATGGGCCGAGCCACGGAACAGAGGCCCAGCAGGCTCACGACGCGATCAGGGATCAAGTCCTGAAGGACGAAGGGTTCAGGGTGCTGCGAATTCAGAACCGGACGATGGATCAGCACATGCCCAGTGTCGT
>CBFGPE010000261.1:0-3478 GCA_965650625.1 uncultured Azospirillum sp.
CCTCGCGATAGCCGTGCCGCTCCATCACCAGGCGCCGGTCCTCGTGATAGGTCGCCTCGCCGGCAAGCGCCCGCACCACCAGGGGGGACAGGTCGGGCCAGATGTCGGCCCACACCTCGGCGAAGGGGCGGCCCAGCGCCTCCGGCTTGTCGCCCAGGATCGGGCGGTAGCTGTCGTTATAGAGGAAGGTCAACTGCGGCCCCCAGACCGCAAACATCGGAAAGCTGGAGGTCAGCATCAGGTTGACGATGGTGCGCAGCGACTGCGGCCAGTCCTCCGCCGGGCCGAGCGGTGTGGCCGACCAGTCCATCGCCCGCATCCGCCGGCCCATCTCTCCGCCGCCGGTGAAGACGTCCGGGTTGCCCTTGGACCGCGTTCCGACATCCCGCGTGTTCGAATCGCCGGACACCCCGGCCTGCCGCAGCCTTGCGGCATCCTGCCAGACCGGATCGGTCGTCATGCGACGAACACCGCTGCCGCGGGTTTGCGTCGTCGATGCCCGGTAATCCGGAAAAAGATAGGGGCTTTCAAGCAGATCATGGCGCGAGAATAGGCAATCGCAAGATGGGTGGCAATCAGCGGTCTCTAGCCATTTGGGAGTAGTTTTCTTGTCTCGTCATACCGGCGCTACCTTCACGCCTGTGCCGATGTTGTCGAGATCATCATATCTGCCAACCGCTTCTTGTCCTGTCCGGGAGATTGGACCCGGGAGATCAGACGGGCAGCCGTTCATTCTGTACCGCTTTTTTGGCTGCACAGCTTTTTTTGGAGAATGCTCGTGGGTCCGTTCCATCTTTCCGCCGTCCTGCTGACCTTGGCGGCCACCTTCGGCTTCATCAATTACAAGTGGCTGAAGCTGCCCAGCACCATCGCGCTGTTCTTCGAAGGGCTGGCGCTGGCCCTGCTGGTGAGCGGCGTCGATGCGATCAGCGCCAGCCTGGGCGTCGGCAACTGGCTGCGCAACCTGATCCAGCAGATCAGCCTGCCGGAGATCCTGCTCGACGGCATTCTCAGTCTGCTGCTCTACGCCGCCGCGGTGAACGAGGATCTGTGTGCGCTGCTGAAGCGGAAATGGACGGTGCTGGCGCTGGCGACGCTGGGGGTGATGCTGTTCACCGGCCTGATGGGGCTGGGGCTGACCGTCATTTTCAGACTGGCCGGGATCGACGTCCCGCTGATCTGGTGCCTGGTGCTGGGGGCGGCCATCGCGCCGACCGATCCGGTGGCGGTGCATGCCATCCTCGGGCGGCTGCCGGTCCCGGAAACACTGCGCTCCGTGATTTCGGGCGAAAGCCTGTTCAACGACGGGGTCGGGGTGGTGGTGTTCGCGACGCTGCTCCACCTCGCCACCGGCAGCGGCCAGGATCTGGGGGCCGGGGAGGTCGCGCTGGACTTCGTCAAGGAGGCGTTTGGCGGCGCCGCGCTCGGCTTCGTCTGCGGCTGGATCGCCTATCAGGCGAAACGGCAGATCGACGAGAGCACGGTGGAGCTGACCATTTCGCTGGCCCTGGTGCTGGGGACCTATTCGCTGGCCAGTTGGCTGGGTGTGTCAGGGCCCATCGCCGTCGTCGTCGCCGGTCTGCTGATCGGTTACACCACCGAGAAGCATGTCAGCAGCGACGAGAGCCGCCGCGATCTTCAGGTGGTCTGGGCGATGATCGATTCTGTGCTGAACGCCCTGCTGTTCCTGCTTGTGGGGCTGGAGGCGACGGTGGTCATCACCTGGACGGGGCCGGCCCTGCTCGCCGCCGCGCTGGCCGTGCCGCTGGCCCTGATCGTCCGGTTGCTCAGCCTGACGCCTGCGTTGCTGATGCATGTCGGGCGCAGCGGCAAATCCAGCGCTCTGGTCATCCTGACCTGGGCCGGCTTGCGCGGCGGCATCGCGGTGGCGCTGGTGCTGTCGTTGCCGGACAGCCCCTACCGCGATTCCATCCTGGCCGTCTGCTATGTCGTCGTCGCCTTCACCATCCTGGTCCAGGGCCTGACCCTGGAGCCCATCGGCCGGCGGCTCTACAGCAGCAATGGCCGGACGTGACGCTGTCCGGTCTCCCGACGCAGGGCAGCCGCGCAGGGGGTGGCGTGGAACCGGCGGCGTCCGCACCATACCTTGAATGGCAACAGATGGCCGCCAGCCGGCCCCCATTACGGACCGCGCCATGATCCCCTTTTCCGTTCTCGACCTCAGCCCGATCGTCCAGGGGGCGACCGCCGCCGACAGCTTCCGCAATACCCTGGACCTCGCCCGCCATGCCGAGCGCTTGGGCTACAAGCGCTATTGGCTGGCCGAGCATCACAACATGCCGGGCATCGCCAGTGCGGCCACCGCCGTGGTGATCGCCCATGTCGCCGCCGGCACCTCGACGATCCGGGTCGGGTCGGGCGGGGTGATGCTGCCCAACCATGCGCCGCTGATGGTGGCGGAGCAGTTCGGCACGCTGGAGTCCCTCTATCCCGGCCGCATCGACCTCGGTCTCGGCCGCGCGCCGGGCACCGACATGATGACGGCGCGGGCTCTGCGCCGCGACATGACCGACAGCGGCGACCGCTTCCCGCAGGATGTCGTCGAGCTGCAGATGTATTTCGAGGAGCCGGAGCCCAACCAGCGCATCCGCGCAGTGCCGGGCGCCGGGCTGAAGGTGCCCCTGTGGCTGCTGGGCTCCAGCCTGTTCAGCGCGCAGCTGGCGGCGATGCTGGGACTGCCCTTCGCCTTCGCCTCCCACTTCGCGCCCGACATGCTGATGGAGGCGCTGGCGATCTACCGCGCCCGCTTCGAGCCGTCTGCCACCCTGTCCAAGCCGCACGCCATGGTCGCCGCCAATATCTTCGCCGCCGATACGGAGGCCGAGGCCCGCCGCATCTTCTCCTCGGCCCAGCAGCAGTTCGCCAATCTCCGCCGCGGCACGCCGGGCAAGCTGCCGCCGCCGGTCGACGACATCGAGGCGTGGTGGAGCAGCCCGGCCGAGAAGATGATGGTGGACCGCGCGCTCGGCACCATGGCCGCGGTGGGCACGCCGGATCAGGTGGCGGCGAAACTGTCGGAGATCATCCGCGCCACCCAGGCCGACGAACTGATCCTGGCTGGCCAGATCTACGACCACGCCGCCCGCCTGCGCTCCTTCGAAATCGGAGCCGAGGTGCGCGAGCGGATCGGGTGAAAACCGGGTCGGAATGAAAAATGCGGAGGCGGCGAAAAAAGCTCTTGCGCGGCATCGGCCAGCCGGCCTATACACCGCCTCCCGCGACGCAGCACGGCCGACAAGGCAGTGACGCTTCAAAGGAAACAGTGGTTCGAACAAGTAAGTGTCAAACGCCTCGAAAAAAAGAGGTTGACAACGAAAGTAAAAATCACTAAATAAGCCGAACACGACGCGGTGATCCAAAACGGAGCGCCGCCGAGTTGTTCGGAAGAAGCACGATCAGTGCTGCGGGTTCTTTGACAAGTTTATACCGTGTTGTGAGAAGGGATGCGCAGGCGGCG
>CBFGPE010000262.1:0-3031 GCA_965650625.1 uncultured Azospirillum sp.
CATCCCGGCACGGCCCAGCGACTTCACCCGGTTGGCCTCCGCCCCGCCATAGGCCGCCGTTTCACGCACCGCGCCGGCGGTGATCCCCTCGCACCGACAGAGGACGGTGTCGTCCGGCAGCGTGCGCACCTGATCCGCTGGCCAGGGGAAAGCGCGGGCGATGCCGCGCGCGAAGCGCTCCAGCCGGTCGAGCCGCTTGAGATCGGCAGCGGTGTCAGGCGCCGGCAGCCCCAGATCGGACAGACAGGCGGCAGCGGCGAGACGCCCGGCGACCTCCGCCCCATCGGCCCCCAGCAGGCGCAGACCGTCGCCGGCCAGATAAATGCCGTCGCCGGAGCGGCCCATCCGGTCGGCAGAGGGCAACCACTGCGACCATGTCGTGTCGTAGTCGAACCGGCAGCCGGCGAGATCGGCAAGCTGGGTTTCCGACTTCAGATGCCAGCCCAGCCCGACCGCGTCGCACGCCGTCCGCCGCTCCCGGCCACCGGAATCCCTCCAGTGGACCGCCGTCACCCCGGTGTCCGAGGCTTCAATCCCCTCCAGCACCACCCCGGCATGGTAGAGCCGCCCCAGCCGCGCCCGCATCGCCAGCCCCTGCAGGGCGAAGGACGGGCGGACGGCAAGGTCAGGGAAGGCGGCGATCTGGCCACGCATTCCCGCGGTGTCGAGCACCGCGGCGATCTCGGCCCCCGCCTTCAGCAATTGCGTCGCCAGCAGGGTCAGCAGCGGCCCCGATCCGGCCAGCACGATCCGCCGGCCCATCGCGACGCCCTGCGCCTTCAGCGCGATCTGCATCGCGCCCAGGCTGTAGACGCCGGGCGCCTGCCAGCCGGGTAGCGGGGCGAGACGGTCGGTCGCCCCGGTCGCCAGGATCAGCCGGTCATAGCCGATCCGACGGCTTCCGCTATCGCCGACCGTGTGCAGCGTTCCGTCGGCCAGGGCGACGACCGACCGGCGCGGCAGATGAACGACTTGGCCGGCCGCCACCAGTCCGTCGAAGGCGGTGTGCAGCGCCACCGCCTTGCCGGCCTGCGATCCATAAAGCGTCGCGGGCGAGCGGGTGAAGCCGTCGGGCGGACGGCGATAGATCTGCCCGCCGGCCCGCTTGCCCTCGTCGATCACCGTCGGGCGCAACCCGGCCGCCGCCAGCGTTTCGGCCGCACGGATCCCGGCGGGACCGGCACCGACGATCACGACCTGCGGTTCGGTCATGGCCAATCCTCCCGCGTCCGGGTCAGCAGCCGCATGCCATCCGTTATCGGGGTGGAACAGGCGCGGATGCGCGGCCCCTGTTCCTGCCAGACCCAGCAATCCTGGCAGGCCCCCATCAGGCAGAAGCCGGCGCGCCGTTCCGGACCGAATTCCGCCAGCCGCAACGCCGGTGCGTTGGTGAGGATCGCCGTCAGCACCGTGTCGCCCGCCAGGGCCAAACGCTCCACGCCGTCCAGCAGGAAGCGAACCGGGTCGCGCCCCGTCTCGGCCAGCCTGACAAGCCTGCCCCCTGCCGTCCCGCTCATTCCGCCGCCTCCCGGACCATGAGCTTGGCGCGCGGCATCTCGGGGAAGCGGGCGTAAACTTCCTCCAGCGCGGCCTTCACACCCTCAGCCCCGCTGCGGCCGGCCATGCGGCTGAAGATTTCCGTCTTGGCGAAGAAGCGCCAATGGATCGGCAGGCCGTCAAGCGTCCGCGTCAGGAAATCATAGGCGGCCGGCGTCCATTGCCGCTCGTACCCCTCGCGCTCCGGCCCGAAATGGAAATGCGCGGTGGGCGATTGCCGGTCCGCACGCAGCCGGTCGGTGGCCTCGGCGTCGAGCACGCCGTCGCGGATGACGACCCCATACTCCCGCTCCGCCGCTTCGACGGAGACGTAGCCGCGCGCCACGTCGCGAGCCACCCGCCACGCCTCCCGCATGAAGGGGTCGCCGCGGCCGCCGCCGCCGGCCGAGCGGATGTCCAGCACGTCGCCCGGCTGCAGCACCGCGGTGTCGATGTTGCCCAGCCGCCGTTCCCCCGGCGTGCCGGGATTGACCACCATGTCCGACAGCCCCGCCGCCCGGCCGCCCAGCACACCCCAGGGGCGGAAGAAGCCACGGTCGCGGTTGCGCGCGGTGATCCGGGTGTCGGGGGAAAAGACGCGGAAGGCCATGTGGGTGGCCAGACCACCGCGCCAGCGCCCAGCCCCACCGCTGTCCGTCGCCAAACCGTAGCGGACGAACTCCACCGGGGTTTCCATCTCGGTGATCTCGATCGGCGTGTTCTTCAGATAGGCCGCGTCGGCCCCCGATCCGTTGGTGCCGTCGCGATGCGGCATGCCACCACCGCCGCCGACCACCGGGTTCACCGCGGCGATGATGCGGTTGCCGTTCCGCTCGTCGGTGGTCATCACGTTGACGATGCAGTTGTTGCCGGCCGGGGCCGCCGGCAGACGCTCCGGCACCGCCTGGGAGAAGGCACCGAAGATCACCGAGCGCAGCCGCGCACAGGTCAGCGACCGCATGCCCACCGCCGCCGGGAAGGTCGGGTTCAGGACCGTCCCCTCCGGTGCGATGCAGGTAAAGGGGCGGGTCAGGCCGGTGTTCAGCAGGATCTTCGGGTTGAGGGTGTAGAGGACGTAATAGACCCCGACCAGCAGGATGGTGTGGCGCGGATCGCCGCCCGACGGCACGTTGAGCGAGGACGCGAGCTGCGGGTCCGACCCGGTAAAGTCCAGGATCGCCTCGTCGCCGCGGATCCTCAGGGTCAGCTTCAGGCGGCAGGGGTTGGCGGCGACCGAATCCTCGTCGGCGTAGTCGGCGAACACCCACTCCCCATCGGGCATCGCGCGCAGGATGTCGCGGGTCTGCGCCTCCGCATGGTCCAGCAGCGCGTCGACGCCGTCGAGGAAGGCGGTCTTACCGAACTTCTCGACCATGGCGAGGATCTTGCGCTCGCCGGTGTTCAGCGCGCCGACCAGCGCCTTGATGTCGCCGATGTTCAGGTCGGGCTTGCGGACGTTGGTGGTCATGATCCGCAAGATCTGCTCGTCGAACAC
>CBFGPE010000263.1:0-2838 GCA_965650625.1 uncultured Azospirillum sp.
AACAGGCCTTCCGGCTGGCGCAGAGCGACCTGTTGGCCGCCTATGACCAGCAGATTGCAGCACAGCAGGACTATGTCGCCAAACTGACGGATGGCGCGGTGAAGGTGGCGCAGTCGGCCCGCGAGTTCCGCTCCGCCTTCGACGCCCTGGCGCTCAACGACAACTCGCCGCTGAACGCCAAGGATCGGCTGGAAGAGGCGCGCCGGCAGTTCGCCACCGCCCTCACCACCTACCGCGACGACGCGGCGACCGCCGATGCGCGGGACGCCGCCAAGCAGACCCTGCTGTCGCTCGGGCCCTCGCTTGTCCAGTTGGCGAGGGGCTTTTTCGGCTCCACCAGCACCACCGATTACGACCATGTCCGCTCGGTGTTCGCCGAGCTGGGCGACGTCACGGCGATGGGGGTGGACACCGCCGACAAGCAGCTGGAGGCCGCGAACGCCACGCTGAAGGAGATGCAGCGCCAGCGGGCGGACGCCGCGGCCATGGGGCAGAAGCAGTATGGGGCGTTGACCGACCTCAACAGTATCATGACCCTGTCGTACGGCATCTGGCAGGCGCAGTTGACCGCCTTGCAGGCCAGCACCGGCACGACCTCCAGCACGTCGCCCTCCACCTATGTCGACAGCTCCGTCGAGGCGAAGCGGGCGCGCCTGCAGGCCTTCACGAACGACCAGATCGAGGCGACCTTCGGCGGCTTCTCGGACATCATCGCGGCGCGGGCGGCCGATCCGACCTTCAACCTCGCCCTGTGGTTCAAGACCTACGGGCTGAACGAAGTGCTGGCCGGCACCCGCAAGATCCCCGGCTTCGCCACCGGCACCCTCTCCACCCCGCCGGGTGCGGTGTGGGTGGGAGAGAACGGCCCGGAACTGCTGTGGCAGGGCGGGGCGGCGGCGGTCGCCTCCTCCGTCGACAGCCTGCGCATCGCCAAGGCCTTCGAGGCGGCCAACGACCGCTGGTCGGGCAACGTCACGCCGATCCGGTCCACCGCCTCCTCTGCGCCCGGCATGGGCGGGATCGAGCGGCGGCTGGACCGCGCCATCGCCGTGCTGGAGCGGGTGGTGGCGGCCATCGACGCCGGCAACGACGAAGCGGTCCCAGCGCTGAAGACGCTGGTCCGGCAGGCCGGCCGGTCGGCAGCGCCGCTTGGCCGGCGCCTGTAATTCGCGAGGACCCTCATGCCCTACCTGATGCGTGCGGAGCCGTACGACGCCAGCCTTGGCGCCGTGCGGCCGATCTACCGCTCCGACACCGGCTTCACCAGCGAACCGGGGGACAGCCCGGCCAACACCTATTTCGTGCGCCGGATCGACACCCCGCTGACCGTCAAGCGCAGCCTCTACAACGGCACTGCCATCGGCGGCTATTCGGAGACCAGCTTCGGTGCCGTCACGCTCGGCAACGATGACGGTGCCGACGATTGGCTGGCCGAATTGGATTGGGATGGCCGGCTGGTCGAAGTTCTCTATTCGCCCCTGGAGCGGCCGGCACTGGCCGATTTCGGGGTGTTGTTCTCCGGTGCTGCGGAGCAACTGGTCCTTGGTGACGCCATCGAAATCCAGCTGCGCGACCTGCTGGTGCTGCTGGACACCCCCGCCAGCCGCGGGCAGTTCGGCGGGGCAGGCGGCATCGACGGCACGGCGGAGCTGAAGGGGCGGGACAAGCCCTGGCTGATCGGCCGGCGCCGGCAGATCGAGCCGGTGCTGATCGATGCCGCCAACAACGTCTACATGGTCGATCCGCTGGGCTTCAGCGCCCTGTTGGCGGCCCGCGACAAGGGGGTGGACTATCCGGCGGTGGTGGGGGATTACGCCTCCTATGCCGCCCTGGTCTCCGCCCCGCTGACCGGCACCGACGTGGCGACCGCCAAGGCTGCCGGGCTGATCCGTCTCGGGCAGAAGCCGGCCGGGCGTTTCACCATCGACGCCGACGGCGTGACGGTCTCCGGTGCCTGGATTTACCGCTTCGCCGATCTGGTGCGCCATCTGGTCACCGGCATGACGACCCTGACCGACACGGACCTCGACGGCGGCTCCTTCACTGCCTTCAACCTGAAGCAACCGGCGGTGCTCGGCTATTGGTGCGACGGTTCCAGCGTGCCGAAGGTGCGCGACGTCATCGACCAGCTGGCCGAGACGGTCGGGGCCTATTGGGGGTTCGGAGATGACCGGCTGCTGTCGCTGGGGCGCTACGAGGGACCGGCGGCGACAGCCGACTATGCGTTCGACGCGCGAGACATCCTCGACCTGACCCCGGAGCCGGTGGAACGGCGGATGAAGTCGCTGAAGCTGGGCTACCGCCCGTTCGGCGTCGTGTTCACCGCGCAGGACCTCGATCAGGTCAACGTCACCGACGCCAACGCCGAAGCCTTCCAGACCGAATATCGCTGGACCGCCGTCGCCACCGACGCGGCGGCGGAAGCGGCGTCGCTGCTGGCGACCGAGGACGAGGCGCAGACCCTGTTCGACGCCGAAGCGGACGCCGTGGCGGAGCGGGACCGCCGCCTGTCGCTCTATGCCGCCAAGCGCAAGGGCTTCTCGGTCACCGTGCCGATCACGCCGGGCCTGACCACGGGCCACACGGTGGACCTGACGGACGAGCGCTATGGGCTGGCGGCCGGCTGGCGCGGCGTCGCCCTGGAGATCGAGCGGAACGCCGACGATGAAACCCTGACCATGAAGGTGATGGGCTGATGCACGCGCTCTGGAAGAAACCGACCGATGACGGGACCTATTCGGAAGGCTCCTGGATCGGCACGGGCGGGCTGGCGCTGGACAACCTGAAGACCCAGGATGTCATGGAGGTGGCCCGCTCCACCGACACGGCGGAGGCCTC
>CBFGPE010000264.1:0-2503 GCA_965650625.1 uncultured Azospirillum sp.
GTGACCGACAGCATGTCCTTCGCCATGGTCTGCATAGCCTGGACATATTGCGGGTTCTGGCTCGCGCCTTCCATCTGGTTCATCCAGAAGGCGTTGCCCGTGCTTGCCCGCATCAACAGCTGGCGCATCGGAGCGACGGCGCGCTGCAATTCATCATCGCTCACCGGATTTTTAGCGAGGTCAGCGGCGGTGTCCCTGACCACACCATAGAAATAGTTGACGCGGTCGGGCCGGACTTGGCTCGTCACCAGAATGTAGCCGCCGCTTTCATAGGAGAATGGCCAATTATTCTGCACGCTGGGGGAGTAGGCGGCGCCCTCTGTCGATCTCAGCCGGTCGAACAGGCGATCGTTGAATATCTGGGTAAGGATCTCGAGCTGGCGCGCTTCTTTCGTGAGCGTGAACCCGCCTGCCGTCGGCCACGCCATGACCGCCGCAGCCTGCTCCTTGTCGCCCTGGTGCCGCAGGACCACAGGCGTGGAGACATGGGCGGGGAAGCGCATCTGCTTGTTCACCGCCGGAACCGGGATGTCCCGCCGCGCAGGCAAAGCGCCGAAGGTGGCGGCGACGGCCTGGATCGCCTCTTCCGGCTTCACCTGGCCGAAAATCTGCACTTCGATCGGGCCAGAGGCGAGCAACGGTTCCCAAGTGGCACGGAAGGCTTGGGGGGTGAGCGCCTCTATTTCCTGCCGCGACGGCGTGCGGAAGCGGACATCTTTGTCGTGCAGCAACCAGTTGAGATCACGCGCCAACACGGAATCGGGCGCGCGGCCCATCGCGTCGTAGGCGACGGCAGTGCCCGTTTTCACTCGGGCGATCGGTGCGGGGTCCCAACCGGGTGCGGCCAATTTTGTCGCGAACAGCTGTAGCTGGTCACGGTAATCGGCCGGGCGCGTGACGGCCTGCATCTCGAACGCGTCGTCATCGATGGAGAAATCCATCCCCATGCGGCGGCCATTCGTCAGGTCATCCAACTCGCGCTGCCCAAGCTTGCCGATGCCGCCAGCCACCAGAGCATAGTTGGCCGCCCAGCCCGGCACCGGCCTGGTGGGCGAAAATGCCTGCTGCCCATGTCCGAAGCGGACGTTGATCCGCACCTTTTCGGTCTCCGCATCATTGGCGAACAGGGTCAGCTTCACGCCATTGTCGAAGGTGATGCTCTCCATTCCGGGCAAGCCGACTTGCGTGCGAGAGACGACCTTCCCGGGAGGGCCAAGCTTGGGCAGGTCGGCCATGGTGATCGCCTTGTCCGCCAGCCGGGCATTGGTCGCGGCCTTGACGGGAGCAGCGACGGCTGCGGCAAGCCTGGCGTCCGCGCCAGGCATGACCTTGCCAGTGATGAGCAGCCCGCGGAACACACCTGCAGAAAACAGGCGGCGGGTCGAATCCAGGATTTTCTGCGGAGTCATGGCCGGTTTGCCGGTCCGGAAGATGTCGAGCGCCGCCTGGGGGCTGACCGTGGTTTCGCGAATGTCGACCGCACTCACCAGATCGCTGGCCTGCTTGGCGCCCGCTTCGGTGTCGGCATTTTCCACCTGGATCGCGAGGGCGGTGTCGATCTGCGCATATTCGCGATCGATTTCGAGCTGGCTGGGCGGGCTGGCCTTGGCATCCTCGATGATCGCGCGGACGTCGCCGAGCGCCTTTTCCCAATTGTCGCCGGACGGCACGATGGTGACAAAGGTGCCGTCGGCCGATCGACTGACATCCTGCTGATCGACGCTGGCCTGGATGAAGCTGCCCCCGGCGCGGGCGGCCTGTTCAAGGCGGCGGCTGATGATCTGCAGCGCCAGCATGTCGGTCAGCTTATCCTGATTATAGACGATGGTGTCGGCATGCGGCTTCCATGGGCGCAGCCAGGCCATTGTGAGGCCCGTCGGCGCACCCGGTTCAACAGCGACGCTGGTTGCAGGCGCCTTGGGATCCGGCTCCCCAAAATCGGGCAGTGCAGCACCCTTCCCCGTGACGGACCAGGACGCAAAATTGTCCTTGATCATCTGTTCGGCGACGGCAGGGTCGATGTCGCCAGCGATGGAGATCACGGCGTTCTCCGGACGATACCATCGCTGATGGAAAGATTCCATGCGAGCGGCAGTAGCGGCATTCAGCGTCGCCACGGTACCGATGGGGCTGCGATCGGCGAGCGGCTGGCCCGCGAAGAAATGACGGCGGCTTGCGTCGGAGATGCGCATTTGCGGCCCGTCGCCTTCGCGCCGTTCAGCCAGCACGACCGCGCGTTCCGCCGCGACTGCGCTGTCCACGATATTGGGGTCCGCCATCATGCCAGCGAGAATCTTCATGCTCTCGCCCAGACTTGCTGGCGTCGCTTGCGGCAGGTCCAGCGCATAGGTGGTGCCGGTGGGCGTCGTCTGCGCATTGCTGTCGCTGCCAAAGGTCACGCCGAGCCGCTGCCAGATCCGTTTGGATTCGCCGTCGGGAACGTGACGTGATCCACGGAAGGTCAGATGTTCCATGAAGTGCGCATAGCCCTGCTCATCGGGCT
>CBFGPE010000265.1:0-2397 GCA_965650625.1 uncultured Azospirillum sp.
GACGCGTGGCCTTGCGCTGCTTGTCATTGAAGTAGGCCGGGACGGTGATGACGGCTTCGGTGACCGGCTGGCCGAGGAAGGCCTCGGCATCGGCCTTCAATCGCGCGAGCACCAGAGCGGAGAGGTCTTCCGGCAGGTAGACTTCGGAGCCGAGTCGGACGGACCGGGTGGAGCCCATATAGCGCTTGAAGGCGGTGGCGGTGAGGTCGGGATGGGTCGACTGGCGCTCGCGCGCCGCGAGGCCGACCAGCACGCTGTCGGTGGCTTGGTCATAGCTGACCGCCGATGGGGTCAGGACATGGCCCAGGCTGTTCGGAATCAGCTCCGCCTTGCCGCCACGCCAGATTCCGACCGCGCTGTTGGTAGTGCCCAGATCGATGCCGATGATCACGCCAATGCCCCGTACGCCCTCGGAATTTTCCTAGCGTGGCCGGCCGTCGGCGGAAAGTGCCCCGGCGACACGGCGATCTGATCGGCGTATGAGGCCGCGCATGGACAAGCCCTTCTGGGAGACCAAGGCCCTCGCCCAGATGACGCGCGGGGAATGGGAGAGCCTGTGTGACGGGTGCGGACTGTGCTGCCTGGTGCGCTTCGAGGACGAGGACACCGGCGAGGTGATCCCGACGCGGGTGCATTGCAGGCTGTTCGATCCGATCCGTTGCACCTGTTCCGACTACGCCAACCGCAAGGTCCATGTGCCGGACTGCATCAAGCTGACGCCCTGGAACATCGAGGCGCTGGAATGGATGCCGAAGTCCTGCGCCTACCGTCGACTGCATGAGGGACGGCCGTTGGCCGACTGGCACCATCTGATCTCCGGAAGTCGGGAGACGGTGCACGAAGCCGGCGTGTCGGTGCGTGGTCAGACGGTTTCGGAACTGGCGTTGCGCGAGCCCGAGGACGCACTGGATTTTGAAGCTCCGGAATGGCGGGACGAGCGCGGCCGCTGACCTAGCCAACTTTGACGAAGATTTCCAAGCCGGATCAGCGAGTTGTAAAAAAGATTCCGGGTTGACCCAGCGCAGGGTCGCTGGCGCCGCATACTATTGCCACGGCCCGAGAAGGGACCCCAAGCCCGCTGCGGCGACCCGGCAGAAGTCGGGAAGCGACCACCATTGCCCCGGCGGGCGGCGAAAAACGACGGAGATTTTCATGCTGAGTTGGCGATGGCCCTTCGAGGGCCGCGCACGATCCCGCGCGCCCGAGGTCAAGGACAGCCGGGCAGGGCCCTTGGTCGCGCTGTCGGCTATGGGACGGCCGCGGTGGACGCCGAGGGACTACGCCAGCCTGGCCAATGAAGGGTTCGCGAAGAACCCGGTTGCCTATCGTTGCGTGCGGATGATCGCCGAGGCCGCAGCGGCGACACCGCTCGTGGTGTTTCTGGAGGGTGTCAGGACGGAGGACCATACGCTGGCCCGATTGCTGGCCAAACCCAATCCCGAGCAGTCCGGGACCGAATGGCTGGAGGGCCTGTACGGCTGGCTTCAGACGGCCGGCAACGCTTATGTGGAAGCGACAGGCGAGGATGAACCGGAGGAGCTATGGGCCCTGCGGCCGGACCGGATGAAGGTCGTGCCGGGACGCGGCGGCTGGCCGGAGGCGTATGAGTATTCCGTGGACGGTCGATCTGTGCGCATCGGCCGACAGCCGGATGGATGGACGCCGGTGATGCACCTGAAGCTGTTCCATCCCACGGACGACCATTACGGCTTCTCGCCCCTGGAGGCGGCGGCTTTCGCGATCGACGTGCACAACGCCTCCGGTGCATGGAACAAGGCGCTTCTGGACAACTCCGCCCGGCCGTCGGGTGCGTTGGTTTTCGCCGGCCGGGACGGCGAACGCCTGACGACCGAACAGTTTGAAGCGCTGAGGGCCCAGTTGGACGATGCCCACGCCGGCGCTGTGAACGCCGGGCGACCGCTGGTGCTGGAGGGCGGTCTGGACTGGAAGCCCATGAGCTGGGCGCCGGGCGATATGGATTTCATCGCGGGCAAGCACGCCGCGGCGCGCGAGATCGCCTTGGCGTTCGGGGTTCCCCCGCAACTCCTGGGCATTCCCGGAGACGCCACCTACGCCAACTATCGTGAGGCCAACGCCGCGTTCTGGCGCGGGACGGTCGCCCCTCTGGTCAGGAAGACCGCCGGAGCGCTGAGCAGTTGGCTGGCCGCGCGCTTCCCGGCGATGCGGATCGAGGCCGACCTGGAAGCGATGCCGGCCCTGCAACCCGAGCGCGAGGCGCTGTGGGCGAGGCTGAACGCGGCGAGCTTCCTGACCGACGAAGAGCGCCGGCGGTTGGCGGGAGTGGGAGGCTGACTGTGGGCACGGTTCGCAAGATTCCGATCGCGCTCATCACCGCGCTGGCGGTTCAGACTGTCGGTGGGTTGGTGTGGGCCGGCG
>CBFGPE010000266.1:0-2260 GCA_965650625.1 uncultured Azospirillum sp.
CCGCGGATGCAGACCTCGCCCTTCTCGCCGGGCGGCAGGACCCGGCGCGGCTCCTCCAGGCTGACGATCTCGACGATGGTGCCGGGCAGCGGCAGGCCGATGGAACCCTTCTTGTCGCTGTGCAGCACCGCCGGGTTGACGGTGGCGACGGGCGAGCATTCCGACAGGCCATAACCCTCCACCAGCGTGCAGCCGGTGGTGCGCTCGAACGCCTCCTTCACCTCCAGCGGCAGCGGCGCCCCGCCCGACATGCAGAAGCGGATCGACGAAAGATCGAACTTCTCCAAATGCTTATGATGGTTGATCGCGGTGTAGATGGTCGGCACGGCAGGGAATAGGGTGATCCGCTCCGTCTGCAGGGTGCGCATCACCTGCTCCAGCTCGAAGCGCGGCAGCAGGACGATCTCCGCCCCCAGATGCAGGCCGAAATTCATCACCGCGGTCATGGCGAAGACATGGAACAGCGGCAGCACGCCCAGCATGCGCTCCTGCCCGTCTTCGGCGCCGCCCTCACCGGGTTTGCGCTCCTTCGCCGCGTACCACGTCGCGCACTGGATGGTGTTGGCGTAGAGGTTGGCGTGCGTCAGCATCGCGCCCTTGGGCACGCCGGTGGTGCCGCCGGTGTATTGCAGCACGGCGACATCCTCCTGCGCGTCGAGGGCGACCGGCGTCGGCCGGCCATCGTTGGCGATCAGGTGCGCGAAGGGGATGTGGCGGTCGTCGCGCGGGATCGCCGCGATCTCCGCCCGCTTGGCGATGGGGAACAGCCAGTTCTTCGGGAAGGGCAGGATGTCGGCCATGCGGCAGATCACCAGCCGCTTCAGCCCGGTCTCCGCCAGCATCCGCGCCATCTTGCCGTAGAGCAGCTTGAGGTCCAGCGTGACCATCAGGTCGATGTCGCTGTCGCCGATCTGGTGGACCAGTTCGCGCTCGGCATAGAGCGGGTTGAAGTTCACCACCGTGCCGCCGGCCTTCAGGATGGCGAAGAAGGCGATGACGTAATAGGGCGTGTTGGGCAGGAACAGCCCGACCCGCGTGCCCTTCCCCACCCCGATCGCCTGGAACCCGCGGGCGGCGCGGTCGACCAGCCGCCCCAGTTCGCGATAGCTGGTGCGCTTGCCCAGAAAGTTCAGGCAGGGCTTGTCGCCGTGGCGGGCTACGGCGCCCTCCAGCAACTCGGTCAGCGGCCGGGCCGGGATGGGCATCGCCCAATCCACCGTCGGCGGGTATGAGGCCAGCCATGGATAATCAGGCAGCTTGCGGGCGGCATCTCCCATCGCGCGGTTCCTCCCCTGAGTTCCTGGTTCCGGTGGCCGGTTTCGCCCGGCACCGCCGCCGCCCCGAGTCTACGCCGGGAAGCGGGGGATTGTCCCCTGGAGAGGAGATGGGATCGCCGCCATCCTGAACAAGCAGCCACCCTGAACAAGCAGGAGATGTGCCGCGTGCCGCCCTATCGCACGCCGCGCAGCCGGTGCAGCACCTCCACCGCCATCCATTCGGCGAGGTTTCCGTCCTCGCCATCCAGGAAGACGGCGACGGACACCGGGACCGGCCCCGGCGCGTGATAGGCAGCCGGCGTCACCCCCGGCCCGCCGCCGGTGTGGCCCCAATAGGGACCGGACACCGGGTCCAGCTCCACCATCATGCCGAGCCCATAGGACGGCTCGACCCAGGGCCGCCCGCCCATCGGCCCGCCGACCGGCACCCCGTCCCGCATCCGCCGCAGCAGCGCGTCCGGCAGATAGTCCTCCGTCAGGCCGTGGATGAAGCGGCAGGCATCCGCCGCCGTCATCGCCACCACCCCATGCGACACCCAGCCGGGATGATAGGCATCATTCACCGGCCTCCCGCCGAAGGTCGGGCTCGGGCCGAAGAACAGCCCGGCGAGGTCGGCCCGGTCACGCAGAAGCGACGCGCTGGACAGGCCGAGCGGGCCGAAGACCTCGCGCGCCAGCATCTCCGCCAACGGGGCGCCGCCCGCCCGCTCCAGCAGCCGGCCGATCAGCAGATAGCCGATGTTGGAATAGGCAAAGCTGCCGGCCGGCGGTCCTTCGCCCTGGGCCACCCCGCAGCGGGCGAGGAACTCGTCGCCACTCCAGGGCTCCGCGCTGGCGGCGACAGCGGCGTGATAGTCGGCCCGGCCGCCATAATCGGGCAGCCCGGCGCGGTGGGTCAGGATCTGCGCCACGCTGACCGGGTCCGCCCGCCCGGCCAGTTCCGGCAGCCAGCGCTCCGCCGGCCCGTCGAGATCGACCACGCC
>CBFGPE010000267.1:0-2068 GCA_965650625.1 uncultured Azospirillum sp.
TTTCGTTACGCAAGCAGGCTATCGGCGCAGGGCCGCCCCTGCAACCGCCCGACAGTTTTATCCTGCACCGTGACTGATTTTTGTCTGGACGCTGGCACCTGATTTTGCCATTTGGCGCGGGCAGGCCATGCACGCGGGCGTGGTGAAACTGGTAGACGCGCCGGACTCAAAATCCGGTTCCGAAAGGAGTGTCGGTTCGATTCCGACCGCCCGCACCATCTTTGTTTGCGCGATGCCGCCCGCCAACCCTTCGCGCGGGTGCAATTTCGCTCCGCTCAGCCGCACCATCCTCCGTCGATAAAAACAAAGACCCGGCAGCATGAAGCCGCCGGGCCAGGGGGGCTTTTACCAGGTAAAAGCCTCGGGTCGCAGGGCTTCCCTAGCGTAGAAAGATGACAATTCCAGTTAATCGGCGGCGGTCGATCCATAATGGATCAAACAGCGGGTGAACATTCACCCAGCCGTATTTGTGAGCAAAGACCCCCACAGCTTCACGTCATGAACAACTTTACGTCATGCCAGCGTCCGCTGGCATCTCGGGCAATAGGGGACGGCTTAGCCTCACGAGATGCCAGCCTTCGCTGGGATGACATAAACCTCTCAGAACTTCCTCCGCGTCTCCGCGTGAAATCCTAAACCTGCTGCCGCTGAGCCGCAAACCATGGCACCAACCGCCGGACTGCTTCCTCCACCCGATCCGTAGAAACGGCAAAGCTGATGCGAATATGCCGGTGCCCATCCACCGGATCAAAATCGATCCCCGGCGCCGTCGCCACGCCGGTTTCTTCCAGCAGTCTCTGGCAGAAGGACAGGCTGTCCTCCGTCAGATGCCCGACATCCGCATAGATGTAGAAGGCCCCATCCGGCGGCGCGATTTCCTTGAGGCCAAGCGCTGGCAGCGCCGCCAACAACAATTCCCGGTTCCGCCGGTAGTTCGCGACATGCCCCTCCAGCTCGTCGGTGCAGTCCAATGCCTTCAACCCCGCATGCTGCGCGAGGGAAGGGGGCGTCAGGAACAAATTCCCCATCCGCGCCCGCGCCGCCTCGACCAGCGCCTTTGGAAACACCACCCAGCCCAGCCGCCACCCGGCCATCGAAAAATATTTGGAAAAGCTGTTCACCACCACCGTATCGGGCGCGAATTCCAGCATCGAATGTGCCGCCTCGCCATAGGACAGGCCGTGATAAATCTCGTCGGACACGATCCTGATCCCGCGCCGCACGCAGACCTCCGCGATTCGCGCCATCTCGTCAGCAGGAATGATCGTGCCCGTAGGATTGGCCGGACTCGCGATGATCACGCCGTCGGGTGCAGGCTCCATCGCCTCCAGCGCCGCCGCGCTGATCTGGTATCGCTCGGCAGGCCCGCAATCCACCTCGACCGGTTCGAGATAGAGCGCCTTCAAAGTATTGCGATAAGCCACATAACCCGGCCGCGCCGTCGCCACCCGCGCGCCCGGCGCGAACAGGCAACTGAGTGCCAGTACCAGTCCCGGCGAAGCGCCGCAGGTCAGCAATATCTGCTCCGCCGCCACCGCCACGCCATAGCGTTCCCGATACAGCAGCGCGATCCGCTCTTTCAGCGCCGGGCTCTCCCAATAGCCCATCGGATCGCTGTCCAGCACCCGATGCGCCTCGGCAATCGCAGCGGCAGGCGCGCCGGTCGATGGCTGGCCGAACTCCATATGGAGGATGGAGCGCCCTTCGGCCTCCAGCCGATGCGCCTCCACCCCGATCGCGATGGCATGAAAAGGATCGATCTGCGCAATCATGCGCTGGCTCACTCCGAAATCCAGACCTCGACCGACACACCATGCTGGCACAGCGCCACCCGGATCGGCAGCTCCTCGACCGGCCCGCCAGCCAGCGCCCGGTCATAGACCGCCTTCTTCGCCGCCCCGCCAATCTGCAAGAAGATATGTCGGCTCTTCAGGATCGCCCTGGCGCTCAAAGACATGCGCTGATGCGGCGCGGCAGGCGGCGTGACCGCCACCGTCAGCGCATGGGTGGAAAGACCCTCTGCCAATTCCTTCGCCTCCGGAAACAGCGAAGCCGTATGCCCATCCTC
>CBFGPE010000268.1:0-2027 GCA_965650625.1 uncultured Azospirillum sp.
CGCTGCACCTTCAGCACGATGTCGGCATCGGCCAGCGCCGACGCCTCGTCGGCGGAGATGGACGCCCCCGCCGCCTCATAGGCCGCGTCAGGAAGGCTGGAGCCGAGACCGGCCCCGCTCTCAACGACGACATCCAGTCCAAGAGCTTTGAATTTCTTGATGGTTTCGGGAGACGCGGCGACGCGGCGCTCGCCCGGGCGGCGCTCCCTGGGTATCGCGATCTTCATGTCGTTTGCTTTCGAAGGCCGGCCATGGCGGCGGGCAAAATCCACCCGCTTCCGGATCAGAGCCGGATCAGGACGGGCAAGCGCCGAAGCGGCAAAGGCGGGAGGGCCGGAACCTGATGTGCGCCGACCCCACCCGGCAGCAGTCACTGGTTGGCGACGACCGGGAAGTCCCAGCTTTCGGCGGCGGAGGCCGCGATGGGCAGCTCGCCAGCCGACTGATTGTCCACCGGCAGCTCTTCCAACTGGCGGCGGATCAGGTCGCGGACGCTGACGACGCCGACCAGGGTCGTACCCTCCAGTACCGGGACATGGCGGATGCCGTGCTCGTCCATCAGGCTCAGGACGTGACGCACCGTGTCCGACGGGCTGCAGCAATAGGGATCGCGCGTCATCAGCGCCGATACCGCCTGCTCCAGGATGCCGGGTCCTCGATCGACCAGCGCGCGGACCACGTCGCGTTCGGAAATGACGCCGACCACCGTGTTGCCTTCGGTGCGGCAGACGTCCTTGACCACCAGCGCGCCGGTGTTCTCCGCCTTCATCAGGCGCAGCGCGGTGGCGACCGTCTCGTTGATGCGCACCATGCCGATGCGCGTGCCCTTCTTGCGGAGAATGTCCTCGACCTTCATGACGCTCCTCCCCCTGTTCGATGCGGCCGGCCCCATGGTCCTTTCGGGTTCGGCGCCGGCCGCGCCACCTGCTTTGTTTAGTGGGCCGCGACCGCTTCCGGCGCGGCAGCGGGAGCCGCCGCGGGCTGCGGCCGGCTGTAGCAGCCGGCGTTCTCGCCCCGCTGCTTCACCAGCGCCAGCACCACGTCGATGGTCGGCGTCGGCACGCCCACCATGCGGCCCATCTCCTGCACCACCGACAGCAGCGGATCGATCTCCATCGGCCGGCCGCGCTCCAGGTCCTGCAGCATGGAGGTCTTGTGCGCCCCCACCGCGGCGGCGCCGTTGATGCGGCGTTCCACGTCAACGCGGAAATGGACGCCCAACTTGTCGCCGATGTCCTTGGCTTCCAGCATCATCGCCTTGGCGACCGCACGGGTGTCCGGATCGCCGCAGATGCCTTCCAGCGTGCCGTGGGTCAGCGCGCTGATCGGGTTGAAGCACAGGTTGCCCCACAGCTTCAGCCAGATCTCGTCGCGGATGCGGTCGAGCACTGGCGCGCGCAGGCCGCCGGCCTCCATCGCCTTGGACAGGGCGACGACGCGCTCCGACTTCGAGCCGTCGGGTTCGCCGAGCGAGAACTTGTCGCCATAGACATGCTGGATGACGCCGGGTTCCACCACCTCGGTCGCCGGATAGACGACGCAGCCGATGGCGCGCTGCGGACCGAGACCGTTCCACTGGACCGCACCCGGATCGACCGTCTCCAGGGTGCGGCCGTCGAACTCGCCGCCGGTGCCGTAGAAATACCAATAGGGAATGCCGTTGACCGCGGTGACGACGGCGGTGTCGTCACCCAGCAGCGGTTGCATCGCGGGCACGACACCGGGGACGGAGTGGGCCTTCAGCGCGATGATGACATAGTCTTGCGGGCCGAGTTCGGCCGGGTTGTCGGTGCAGCGGGGGTGGACGACGGTCTTCTCCTCCCCCATCAGCAAGGTGACGCCGTTCTCGCGCATCGCCGCCAGATGCGCACCGCGCGCCACCAGGCTGACTTCGGCACCCGCCTGGTGCAAGCGCACGCCGAGATAGCCGCCGATGGCCCCGGATCCGTAGATGCAGATCTTCATGCCGGATTCCCCTCTCCCCCGATTTCACTTTTCGAATGCTGTGGGGCTGGACGACGCCAGCC
>CBFGPE010000269.1:0-2026 GCA_965650625.1 uncultured Azospirillum sp.
CAGCTGGCAGACAGTGCAGGACATCGTCGCATTGATGATCGACGCCGGCCGCTGGGCCCTGCCCTACATCCTGATCGGAGCCGTCATCGTGGTGCCGCTGTCGGTGATCGGGCTGGTGCTGCGCTGGAACCGCACACGCCCGCCCTCGTGAGCGCCGTCTTCCGGAGCCCGGACAAAAAAACAGGAGGCACCGGAACCGGGGCCTCCTGTGAAACAGGGAGGGTTAGAGACAGTCATAGGTCTACGCCCACCCTCCCCGTCCCGCTTTGATGCATGTCAACGGACAAGCACTTTCCTTCATCCCCGGCCCAAAAGAAAAAGCCGGAGACATCCATACGGATGCTCCGGCTCAGTGATACAGGGAGGGTTAGAGACAAGAAGGACCTTATCCGGAAGCGCATAGGCCGTTCGTTGATCTGCATCAAAAGAGGCGAAAATCCCGGCAGTCTGCTCGCGTCGTTCCATCGCAGCCTCCGGCCAGCCTGATCAGCCGAGAATCTCCGCCAGCGCGACCACCAGCGCCTTGTTCTCCTCCTCGCGGCCGATGGTGATGCGCAGGCAGTCGGACAGGCCGTACTCGGTCACCGGCTTCACCAGAATGCCGCGGCGGGCGAGGTGGTCGATGACCGCCTGGGTGCCCAGCGACGGATCGGTCGGCACACGGGCCAGCACGAAATTGCAGACGCTGGGATAGACGCGCAGCCCAACCCGCTCCAACTCGCGCGACAGCCAGGGCAGCCAGCGCGCATTGTGGGCGAAGGTCGCTTCCTCGTGCTCGGCGTCGCTCAGCGCCGCGGCGGCAGTCAACTGGGCGGGCAGCGAGACGTTGAAGGTGCCGCGGATGGCGTTCACCGCCTCGATCACCGTGGCGGGACCATAGCCCCAACCGACCCTCAGCCCCGCCAGCCCGTGCATCTTGGAGAAAGTGCGGATCAGCATGACGTTGTCGGAATTCTCGACAATCTCCGTGCCGTCGCTGTAGTCCGGCAGCCGGCAATAGTCGGCATAGGCCGAATCCAGCACCAGCAGCGTGTTCGACGGCAGGCCGGCGCGCAGCCGCTGCACCGCCTCGGCCGGAATGTAGGTGCCGGTCGGGTTGTTGGGGTTGGCGAGGAAGCAGATCCTGGTGCGCTCGCTGGCGCGGTCGATCATCGCCTCCACATCCACCACCATGTCGCGCTCCGCCGCGACCACCGCGGTGGCGCCGGAGGCACGGATCGCCTTGAGGAATCCGCGATAGCCCCGCTCATGGCACAGAACCTCGTCGCCGGGGCCGGCGAAGGCCTGGGCGACCAGATGGATCAGTTCCTCCGACCCGGCGGTGCAGACGATGCGGTCGGCATCGATGGAATGACGGCGCGCGATGGCGTGGCGCAGCGGTTCCTGGTCCCAATCGGGATAGCAATGGATGCGCGTGGCCGCCTCGCAATAGGCGTCCAGCGCCAGCGGGCTGGGTCCGAGCGGATTGTGGGTCAGCGACAGGTCGATCCACCGGCGGCCGTCGCGAGGCGGGCGAGCGGGACGATACGGCTTGATCTGGCCAACGCTGGGACGGGGGCTGAGCAGGTCCATAACCTCGGTCTCCGTAAGCGGATCGGTCGAACAGCACGTCAGGCGACCGATTGAACCGCAAACCGGTGCGCGACGCCACAGGACATTGCGTCGCGCACCCCAGATCGAGGTGTTTTATTTCCAAATAGCAGGCCGGACGGAAGTGCCGGCCTGCTGCCCAAACCACTGGTTCAGATATCAGTGGTTTAGAATTTGGCTGAGGAAGAGGCGTGTGCGGTCCGACTTCGGGTTGGAGAAGAACGCGTCCGGCGTGTCCTGCTCCACGATCTCGCCGCGGTCCATGAAGATGACGCGGTCGGCGACCGACTTGGCGAAGCCCATCTCGTGCGTGACGCACAGCATGGTCATGCCGTCCTCGGCCAGCCCGATCATGACGTCCAGCACCTCCTTGACCATTTCGGGGTCGAGCGCGGAGGTCGGCTCGTCGAACAGCATCACCTTCGGGCTCATGCAC
>CBFGPE010000270.1:0-1884 GCA_965650625.1 uncultured Azospirillum sp.
AAGCCACACCGACGGATTTGAAAGCGCCGGTCCCCGACCGGCGCTTTCGTCGTTTTATGGCCTGTCGGTTTTCCGGTGTGATCCACGGTTCAAGCGCTTCCGCCCGAACCGAACACACTCCAGATCGCCCCCATCGGTCCGGTTCCATCCGCCTCGTCGCTGTGGGTGCGAACTGCCGCCCGAATGAGGACAAGGCCGGCCAGGGAACCAACGCCGCTCCCGAGGGGTTCGGAACGACACGCGTAACAGCGGTTCCCAACCCGGAGACCGGACATGGACAACGAGACCTTCAACCTCGACTTGCGCAAATTCCTCAAGCAGGTCGGCGTCACCTCCCAGCGGGAGATCGAACTGGCGGTCGGCCGCGCGCTGGCGGACGGGCGGCTGGACGGGGTGACGTCACTGCCGGTCCGCATGGTGCTGACGGTCGACGGCATCGACCTGACGCACGAAGTCACCGGCGAACTGTCGCTGGATCAGCCGCCGCGATGACAGGTCAGGCCGTGGTCAGCTGCGGTGTGATGTTCAGGATTGCCGCGGTCATCCGCCGCTCCGTCCAAGGCACGTCATGGTGGGCCGCGGTCAGATAGCGGCTGCTGGCGTCGCGGACCCATTCCGCCGGGAACAGGGCAACCGTCTTGCCGGAGGTCCGGCCGAACACGCCTTCATAGGGCCGGCCTTCCAGCGCACAGGCCATAGCTTGGCACAGGTCGCTGCCCGCCAGACTGCCGAGATGGGTGGTCTGGGTCGGGCGGGCGTTGAACTCCAGGAAAACGGGCGGGCCGCCATCCTCCGGCAGGACGGCATCGATGCCGCCGAAGCCGGAGTAGCGCGTCAGTTCCACCATCCCGCGGGCCATGTCCATCAGCTGCGGAAGGTCCGCCAGTTCGACCACCGAGGCCGGGCCGAAGGGTTCCGGCTGGTGTTGCAGGACGGTATAGGCGAAGCCCTCCAGCATCCGTCCGCCCAGCGCGCAGAACGACACCGACGCCGCCCGCCCGCGCACATACTCCTGCGCGACGACCCGCCGGTCGGGCGGAAAGGCGCTCGTCTGCTCCAGTTCCGCCACCAGTTCGGTGGCGTGCCGGGCGTCGGACGCAAGAAAAACCCCGCGGCCGGCGGAACTGCCATCGTATTTCAGCAGAAGTGGCGCTCCAAGGGCGGATAGGTCGATCGGGGAGATGCGCCGCGGATCGACCAAGACCTGACGTGGCGTCCGGATGCCGGCTTCCGCCGCCAGTTCCACGCAGCGCGAGCGCGCCTCTTCCCAGCAGACGTCGCCGTACCAACCCTGGAGGACCCGCAGCTTGTGGGCATCGGCGCTGTGCTCCGCCACCTGCGCAAGCAGGCGGCCGGCCGAGCCGAGCACTTGGACAGCGCTTTCCTCGCATCCTATGACGATGTCCGCATGCAACTGCGCCGCCGCACGCGCGGCGGTGACCGTCAGGTCGTCGACCGGCATTCCCGGATCGAAAGGGTGCCTGCCGTCGAGATAGTCGCTGAATTCGAGCAGGGAATTCCGGGGGAAGATGGCAAAGACGCGAAATCCTGCTGCTTTCAGCGCGGCGGGCATTCTGGCGGTGCCGTAACGATACATCGCGCAGGACACCAGCAATGCCGTTGGCATATGTACCTTCGTGGGACGTGGATAGAGCAAGTGCTTTATACTTTAAGCATCCCTGCTGCAACCCATTCCGCCCCGTGCCGCCGGCACGGACGCTTGAGATGAAAACCGCCTTCCGGTAGGGATGGGGTCGCACCGCCAACCGTAAGGAAAGCCCACTGCCATGAGCGACGATCCCGATTGCCTGGGCATGTGTGCCATCGACGGCGACGTCTGCACCGGCTGCGGCCGCACGCTCGACCAGATCAACGCCGCCCTGG
>CBFGPE010000271.1:0-1818 GCA_965650625.1 uncultured Azospirillum sp.
CACCGCCACGGCCAAGCCGGTGAACAGCACCGCCGGCACCAGCAGACCGGCGCCGGCATGGGAGATCCCCAGCGGGACGGTGAAGCTGGCCGCCACCAGCATGCCCCAGGCCACCGCCTGCCCGCCGGGCAGCGTGGAGGCGCGCTTGCCGAAGACGATGTAGAGCGCCCAGCAGAAGGCCGCCGCCGCCGCATAGGCGATGCCGACGGGGTTCAGCGCAGCGGATGCCTCCCGCAGCGGCAGCAGCAGGACGAGGCCGACGGCGGCGCAGGCAATCCACAGGAAATCCTTCAGGCGGCGGGAGCCCAGCAGCGCCACCGCCAACGGCCCGGTCACCTCGATGGCGATGGCGATGCCGATGGGGATCAGCTCCATCGCCCGGTAGATCGACAGGTTCATCGCCCCCAGCGTGGCGCCGTAGACCAGCAGGTTGCCCAGATCCGCCCGTTCCGGCAGGCGGCGCCAGGGCCGCAGGATCGCCAGCAGCATCACCGCCGACAGCCCGACGCGCAGACCGGTCACCCCCTCCGCGCCCACCAGTGGGAACAGCGACTTCGCCGAGGCCGCCCCGACATATTGCGACAGCAGCGACGCCAACAGGATCAGCAGCGGCAGGGCCGCCGGCTCCGGCCGTGCGGCGGTTGCGGTTTCGGTCGTGGTTTCGAGGGATGCGTTCGCCACGCGCCCGGCTCCCGGCAGGAATAGTCAGGCGAAAAGATACTGTGACGAAGCGGTGCCGGGGGCTTAAGTTTCGGGTCTTCGACGCACTGTTCTTTCGCGAAAGTCGCCATGCGCTCAACGATCGCTCGCCCTCCCGACCAGCTCAACGACCAGGACCGCGCGATCCTGCGCATCCTGCAGCGCGACAACAAGACCTCGCAGCGGGAGATCGGCGAGGCGGTCCACCTTTCCGCCCCGGCGGTGCAGCGCCGCATCGCGCGTATGGAGGCGGCCGGAATCATCCGCCGCAATGTGGCGGTGGTCGATCCGGCCGCGGTCGGGCAGGGCGTGACGGTGGTGGTGGAGGTCCAGACGGTCAACGACCGCTCGCCCACCATCGCCGCCGCCAAGCGCCTGTTCCGCGAGGCGGCGGAGGTGCAGCAATGCTATTTCATCACCGGCAAGGCCAGCTTCGTCCTGATCCTGCTGGTCCCGGACATGGCGAGCTATGAAGTGCTGTCGCGCCGCCTGTTCGCCGACAACGAACTGGTGCAGTCCTTCCAGACCATGGTCGTGCTCGATCCGGTGAAGGTGACGCTGGAGGTGGATCTGTAGGGCGGCTGGCGGTTCAGTCCGGCCAGTCCTCGTAGCCCCAATCCTCGGCATCGGGGTCGGCGGTGCCCAGCGGGGCCACCGTGGCGCCGGCATCGAGCGCAGCGGCCAGCCAGGGTTCGACGCTGGTGACGGGGGAGGTGCGGCACCAGCGCCGCCGCCGGCCATCCCAGCGGCAATGGCCCTGGCGCTTCATCTCCTCGCGCAATTCCCAGGAGGGGATGGCGGGGAAGCGCAGTTCCAGGCCGCGCTCATTCTGAGCGATCTCCACAAGCTCGCCGGCGGCGGTGGTGTGGGTCAGGCCGTCTTCCAGAACTTGGCGCAGGGCTGCGGCGCGGTCCTCGCGGATGCGGGCCTCCACCTCGCGCTGGCGGCGGCGGTCGGCCATGGCGTCGGCGATCCAGTCCGGCGGCTCCTCCAGCACGCGATAGCCGGCACCGCCGCGCGGGCCGGGGGCCTCTTCCAACAGCCCCTCGCGCAGGAGGTCGGCAAGCAGGGTCTTCAGCCGGTCGCGGTCGGCGGGGATGCCGGGCTGGCGGTTGGCCG